>NZ_JBWBYV010000044.1:0-166554 GCF_056174685.1 Janthinobacterium sp. BHSEK | reverse complement strand
GAAAGATGTAAACAATCAAGGGGATCGCGTGTGATTGATCGCAATTAGCATTTGATGCATTTCTCTCCTGAGATGGCGTCAGACTCCTCTCGCGTATAAATGACAGTGGCGTGGGTGGCAGCCGCACCACTGTCGAAAAATGCAGGGCTTCGATCCTGCCATTCAGACGTTCTTGCCGTTATATGGCATTTTCACCCGCGTCTCAAAACGCAAAGCAGCTGCACCCCAGCGCGCCCCAGAAGCCGGAGTGGCTGGAGACGGGTACGGAACTCTTGCGCGCCACGTCGTGGGCGTGGGCGTGCACGCCGCAGGCGCCCTGGCACTGGTGCTGTTGCATGGCGCTGGTCTTTTGCGGCGGCGCGGCGCGGTAGTGGCCGGCCACGTTTTTCACGGGCGACCAGTCGGGCAGCACGGGGATGGCTGGCGGCGCCAGATGGGAAAATTCCGCCTGGCCGTAGACGATCTTGCCGCCGACGATGGTGAGCACCGATTCGATCGACTTGATCGCCTCTTCATCGATGCTGAAAAAATCCGTGCTCAGCACTGCCAGGTCGGCCAGCATGCCTTCCTGGATGCGGCCCTTCTTGCCTTGCTCGCTCGAGAACCAGGCGCTGCCCGCCGTCCACAGTTCCAGCGCCGTGTCGCGCGACAAACGGCTGCCCGCGTCGTACAGGCGCAAGCCGCCCACGGTGCGGCCCGATACCAGCCAGTACAGCGCCGTCCACGGGTTGTAGCTGGCCACCCGGGTGGCGTCCGTGCCGCCGCCTACGGGCACGCCCGAGGCCAGCATGCGGGCGATCGGCGGCGTGGCCTTGGCCGCTTCCGCGCCGTAGCGGTCGACAAAGTATTCGCCCTGGAAGGCCATGCGGTGCTGGATGGCGATGCCGCCGCCCAGCGCCCTGACCCGGTCGATGTTTTTCGGCGTGATGGTTTCGCAGTGGTCGAACATCCAGTGCAGGCCGTCGAACGGGATATCGCGGTTGACCTTTTCAAAGACCGTCAGCATGCGGTCGATCGATTCGTCGTAGGTGGCGTGCAGGCGGAAGGGCCAGCGTTTGGAGACCAGGTGGCGCACCACCTTTTCCAGTTCGTCGTCCATGCCGGGCGCCAGGTCCGGGCGCGGCTCAAGGAAATCCTCGAAGTCGGCGGCGGAAAACACCAGCATTTCGCCGGCGCCGTTATGGCGGTAGTAATCGTCGCCCTGGCCCGGCGTGACCATCTCCGTCCATTTTTCAAAATCCTCCAGTTCGCGGCCCTTGTTTTGCGTGAACAGGTTGTAGGCGATGCGGATGGTCAGTTGCTCCTTTTGCGCCAGCTCCTCGACCACCGCGTAGTCTTCCGGATAATTCTGGAAGCCGCCGCCCGCATCGATGGCGCTGGTCAGCCCCAAGCGATTGAGTTCGCGCATGAACTGGCGCGTGGAGTTGACTTGCAGTTCGCGCGGCAAGGTCGGGCCCTTGGCCAGGGTCGCATACAGTATCATCGCGTTCGGCCGCGCGATCAGCATGCCCGTCGGGTTGCCGGCAGCATCGCGCACGATTTCGCCGCCGGGCGGGTTCGGCGTGTTCTTGTCGTAGCCGACCACGCGCAGGGCCGCGCGGTTCAGCAAGGCGCGGTCGTACAGGTGCAGGATGAAGACGGGGGTGTCGGGCGCGGCCGCGTTGATTTCGTCGAGGGTGGGCATGCGTTTTTCCGCGAACTGGAATTCGTTCCAGCCGCCGACCACGCGCACCCATTGCGGGTTCGGCGTGCGCAAGGCCTGCTCCTTGAGCATGCGCAGGGCGTCGGCCAGCGATGGCACGCCTTCCCAGCGCAGTTCCAGGTTGTAGTTCAAGCCGCCGCGGATCAGGTGCAGGTGCGAGTCGTTCAGGCCGGGAATGACCGTGCGGCCACCCAGGTCGATCACGCGGCTGTCCGGCTTGCGGTGGCGCATGACGTCGTCGGCATCGCCGACGGCGAGGAATTTGCCGTCGGCGATGGCCACGGCGCTCGCCTGTGGGCACGACTTGTCGACGGTGTGGAAGCAGCCGTTGATCAGTATCAGCGGCGCGGCGGAGGAAAGGGTCGGTTCGGTCATGATGCAGCTCCATGGTGGCAATGCGGGAGGCCGGGGCGTGGCCAGGATCTGCGGCCAGTGTAGCCCAGGGCCCGGGGGGCGGACACGGGCCAAAAGATCAGGTATGGCAGGTATGGCGGCGCGCCGACTGGTCTAAGGACGGGTGCGGCGGCGCGCGACATGGCTTACCATGCCGGCATTGGCGGCTGGGCATGCGTCCGGATGCATTTTTTATCGCGGTTTACCGCATCGCAGGGAGTCCTCATGGATCAAGCACCACACAGCCGTTTATACGGCACCAGCCTGGGCTTTTTGGCCGGGTATGTCGATACGCTGGGCTTTATCGCCCTGTTCGGCTTGTTTACCGCCCATGTCACGGGCAACTTCGTGCTGATCGGCGCCGCGCTGGCCGAACCGACGCGCATCCCCATCCTGCTGAAAATTCTCGCCTTTCCTGCCTTTATCGCCGGCATCGTCGTCACGCGCCTGATGGTGCTGGCCATCGAGCGCCGCGGCGGTCCGGCGCTGACGCTGGCCTTCCTGCTGCAATGGATCTTGCTGGCCGGTTTCATGGTGTTCGGCGTGCTGGCCGAGCCGGTCGGCAAGGAAGTGGGCACGCTGGCGATGTTCGCCGGCTTGCTGGGCACGGCCGCCATGGGCGTGCACAGCGCCACCAGCCGTCTGCTGCTGGCGCATCTGGCGCCCACCTCCATGATGACGGGGAACGTGACGCAGATCGTGCTTGACACCGTCGACGTGCTGCGCGGCGCGGCCGACGGGGGCACGCGGGCGCGCTGCGGAAAATTCTTCTGGCCGCTGCTGGCCTTTGCGCTGGGCGCCATCGCTGCCGGCTTTGGCTACCTGGTCTTCGGTTTCGCGGCGCTGGCCGTGCCGCTGGTGCTGCTGGGCGGCCTGATCGTGGTGGAGCAGCGTAGCGGACGGACCGCCGTGCCCGTGTCCTGACGGCCGCCATGCGCGCCTTCCTGCTGTGGCTGATGTTCATGCTGGCCAGTCCTTGCGGGCTGGCCATCGATGCCGCGCGCGGCATCCATCAGCTGCAGCACACGCGCTGGACGGCCAGCGACGGCGCGCCCGACGACATCATCGTCATGGCACAGGGCAATGACGGTTTCCTGTGGCTGGGCACGCATGCGGGCGTGCGCCGTTTCGACGGCTTGCGCTTCGAGCCCGTGCGCGTGCGCCAGGGCAGCTTTCCCGACACGGTGGCGCTGGCGCTCAAGCGCGCCGCCGACGGCGGCATGTGGATAGGCTGGCAAGTGGGCGGCATCAGCCACGTCAAGGATGGCGTGGTGCGCAATTATGCCGAGCCGCAGGGCGTGCAGGCGGGCGCCATCTGGGGCTTTGCCATCGGCGGCGACGGCGCCGTGTGGGCGGCCGGCGTGTCCGGCATCTCGCGCTTCGATGGCCGGCGCTGGCAGACGATGGGAGCGGCGCAGGGCTACACGGCGCAAAAGGCGTCCGCCGTGTTTGCCGACCGCGATGGCCGCGTCGCCGTGTTCAGTGAAAAAGGCCTGTTCATATGGCAGGCGACGCAGTCGCGCTTCGCGCCGCCCATCGGCCGGCTCGATCTGCGCGCGCCGCCGCAGCAGGGACCGGACGGCCGCATCTATTTGCTGGAGATGCGCGGCATCCGCATCATCGAGTCGCTGGAACGCTACGAGCAGCTCGATCATCGGTGGATTTACCGCGATACCAGCGGCACCAGCGGCAGCATGCTGGTCGACCGCGCGGGTACCTTGTGGTTCGACAGCCAGTACGGCTTGCACCGCACGCGCAGCGCCGGCGCGCTGGCGCCGGGGCAGCTGGGCATCAGCAGCGACACGGAATCGTTCCTGCCGCGCGATGGCCTGAGCAATGTCCTCGTGGGCTCCATGTGCGACGACAATGAAGGCAATGTCTGGGTTTCCACGTACGGCGGCCTGGACCGTTTCCGCCAGGCCGCGCCCGTGGTCCTGCGCACGCGCGCCGCGCCCGGCGTGGCCGAAGTGTTCCGTACCCAGGAAATGCTGGCCGGACCGGCAGGCGCGATGTGGCTGTCGCGCGACGACGTCCTGGGGCCGCTGCTGCTGGCGCGGGCCGACGGCACGGTGCTGCGCGCGCCGCGCCTTGGGCCCGTCAGCGCCATCCTGGCAGCGCCGGGCGGCCTGTGGGTGGCGGCCCGCGCCGGCCTGCAGCAGCTGGCCGGCGCGGATGGGCGCGTGCTGCGCACGATCGCCTATCCATCGGGCGCGGCCGCGCTCAAGCGCATGCGCGCCGGCGTGCTCGCGCCCGATGGCAGCATCTGGGGCGTGTTCAGCGGCGCCGGCGTTTTTCAGTACCGCGACGGGACCTGGCGGCGCGAACCGCTGTTGCCCGATGGCGGCGCGAAAGTGCCGCTGGCGCTGCTGGCCGACGCGGCCGGGCGCCTGTGGCTGTCGTATGCCGATGGCAGCGTCGCCATGCTGGAAAAGGGGCGGCTGCACGCCTTCGGTCCCGCGCAGGGCCTGGACCTGGGCAAGATTCCCATGCTGATCGAATACCACGGGCAGGTGTGGGCAGGCGGGCAGCGTGGCGTGGCGCTGTGGCGCGGCGGCCGCTTCGTCACCCTGCGCAGCGAGCCGGCCAGCGCCACCGAGGGCGTGGTGGGCCTGCTGCGCGCGCGCGACGGCAGTCTGTGGCTCAATCACGGCAGCGGCGCCGCGCACATCCCCGCCGCGCAAGTGGACCTGGCGCTGCGCGACGCCGCCCATGTCATGCGCGCCACCTCGTACGATGCCGTCGATGGCTTGAACGGCAGCATCGGCATGCTGCACAACCGCTCGGTGGCCGAAGCGGACGATGGCAGGATCTGGTTTTCGCGCCAGAGCGCGACGTTCTGGATCGATCCGCGCCAGGCGCTTGCGGCCTTGCCGGCGCCGCGCGTGGAAATCGGCGCGCTGCTGGCGGACGGCCGGCGCGTCGACCCAGCCGCAAGCGCCGGCCTGCAACTGGCGGCCGGCACGCGCGACGTGCAATTCCATTACAACGCCGCCAGTCTGGGCACGCCGGAGCGTTTGCAGTTCCGCTACCGGCTCGACGGCTACGATACGCAGTGGCAGCAGGCGGGCGGCCGGCGCCTGGCGCAGTACACGGGCCTGGGTCCGGGCAGCTACCGCTTCGAGCTAATCGCGGCGAATGGCGACGGCGTGGACAGCACGGTGGCGCAACTGCCGTTCCGCGTGCTGCCCGCCTTCTACCAGACATGGTGGTTCCGCAGCTTGTGCGCGGCGGCGCTGCTGGCCGCCGCGTACGTCGCCTACCGCTGGCGGCTGGGCCGGCACGCCGCGCGCCTGCGGGTGCGGATGGAGGCGCAGCAGGCCGAGCGCGAACGCATCGCGCGCGAGCTGCACGATACCCTGCTGCAGGGCACGCAGGCGATGATCCTGCACTTTCACAATGCCAGCATGGCCATCGCCGAGGATGATCCCGCGCGCGCCGCCATGCTGCGCGCGCTCGACGACGCCGACCGCATGCTGGGCGAGGGGCGCGACCACGTGCACGACTTGCGCGCCGGCGACGATGCGGGCGCGCGCTGGAGCGCCATCCTGCGGCGCGAAGGCGAGCGGCTGGCGGCGCAGCACGGCATCGTGTTCCGCTATGCGGAGGAGGGCGAGGCGCGCATGCTGCATGCGCGCGCCGCGCACGAAATCTACCGCATCGCCAGCGAAGCGCTGCGCAATGCCTTCCAGCACGCGCGCGCGCAGGTGGTCGAGGTGGCGGTGCGCCATGCGCGCGGCGGCATCGAACTGGTCGTGCGCGACGATGGCCAGGGCTTGCCGCCGGTGGTGGCGGCGAACGGGCAGATTCCCGGACACTGGGGCATGCCTGGCATGCGCGAGCGCGCCGCCCGGCTCGGCGCGCGCCTGTCCGTGGACGGGCGCGACGGGGGCGGCACGCAGTGGCGCCTGCGGGTGCCGGCGCGGCGCGCCTGGCCGGCGGCGCACGGCCCGTTGCGACGCTGGTGGCAGCGCTGGCGCCGTTCAGGCGTCGAGGATGCCGCGCCGTAGCGCGATGGTGACGGCGTGGGTGCGGTCCCTGGCGCCCAGCTTGGCCAGGATGGTGCTCATGTGCGCTTTGACGGTTTCTTCCTTGATCTGCAGCAGGGCACCCGTTTCGCGGTTGGAATTGCCTTGCGCGACTTGCTTGAGCACGTCCAGTTCGCGGTTCGACAGCACGTCGCTGCAGGCATACAGGGCCAGCTCCGCCTCGATTTCGGGCGTGATGTGGCGCCGCCCCGCGTGCACGTTCTGTATCGCCGCCAGCAATTCGTGGCGCAGCGCGCTTTTCAGCACATAGCCGCACGCGCCCGCGCGGATGGCGCGCAGCACCTGCGTGTCGCCCTTGTAGGTGGTCAGCACGATGATGCGCGCCTGCGGATGGCGCGCGCGGATGGCGCCGATGGCGTCAAGGCCGCTCATGCGCGGCATCTGCAAATCCATCAGCGTGACATCGGGCTGCAGCGCGTCAAATTGCTGCACCGCCTGCTGGCCATCGGTGGCCTGGCCCACCAGCGCCACGCCGGGAAAGGCGCGCAGCAGGGCCGCGATGCCGTCGAGCAGCAACTGGTGGTCGTCGGCGATGAGGACGCGTATCGCTGCCGCATCGCTGCGCATGACGTTGCCTGGCAAAGAGGAGTGATCGATCAAGAGTCGTCGGAAGATGGTGAGCAAAAGGTATTTTACCGCAGCGCCTGCCAGCCTGCCGAGGGGGATTGCTCGGGGGGAGCCTATATTTAGATAGTGGTGCGGGCACGCCGCCAGGCATACGATGCACGGCAGTACCCACTCAACCCCACTCTTCATGGATGACATCATGACCAATCCGAAACTGGAAGTCCTTACCCCCGACAATTGCCAGATCATCTTCATCGACCAGCAGCCGCAAATGGCGTTCGGCGTGCAGTCGATGGACCGCCAGGCGCTGAAAAACAATACCGTGGGCCTGGCCAAGGCCGCCAAGGTGTTCAACATCCCCACCATCATCACCACGGTGGAAACGGAAAGCTTCTCCGGCCACACCTATCCGGAACTGCTGGACGTCTTTCCGGGCAAGGATATTCTCGAGCGCAGCTCGATGAATTCGTGGGATGACCAGAAGGTGCGCGATGCGCTGGCCGCCAACGGCAAGAAAAAAGTCGTCGTCTCGGGCCTGTGGACGGAAGTGTGCAACAACAGCTTCGCCCTGTGCGCGATGCTCGAAGGCGATTACGAGATCTACATGGTGGCCGATGCATCGGGCGGCACCTCGAAGGAAGCGCACGACTACGCCATGCAGCGCATGATCCAGGCCGGCGTGGTGCCCGTGACGTGGCAGCAGGTGCTGCTGGAATGGCAGCGCGACTGGGCCCACAAGGCGACCTATGACGCCGTCATGGCCATCGTGCGCGAACATTCGGGCGCCTACGGCATGGGCGTCGATTACGCCTACACGATGGTGCACAAGGCGCCGCAGCGCATCCATGGCGAACACGCCACCCTGGCGCCGGTGCCGGCCAAATAAACGCCGCGCGGCCATGCCATGCGCCGCGCGCCTGACCGCGTGCGGCGTTTTTTTCATCGAAAGGAATGCGCCATGAAGTTATATGTGATTTCGCTCGCCGTGGGCTTGCTGGTTGGCATCATCTACGCCGTCCTGCAGGTACGCTCGCCGGCGCCGCCAGCCATTGCCCTGATAGGCCTGCTGGGCATGCTGATCGGCGAACAGATCGTCCCCAGCGTCAAGCGCCTGATGGCGGGCGAAGCCGTGACCGTGTCGTGGCTGCGCAGCGAATGCGTGCCGAAGATCAGCGGCGTGGAAGCCAAGCCGGCATTGGCCAAGGCCCAGTCGCAGCAGCAGCAGGATGACGGCGCCGCCTGAACCCCGCCTGCCGAGTCAAAACGTTAGAACGCGCCCAGCAAGCCGCGCCGGGCGGCCACCGTGGCCGCCTCGGTGCGGCTTGATACGTTGAGCTTGGTCAAAATATTATTTACGTGAAATTTGACGGTGCCCACCTCGATGCCGGCGCTGCGCGCGATCATCTTGTTGCTCTTGCCCGCAGACAGGTGCAGCAGGATGTCGTGCTCGCGTTTCGACAGGCGGTTCGCCTCGATGCGGCCGGCCTGCTGCGCCGCCAGTTCCGGCGGCAGGTAGTGCCTGCCGGCGGCCACCTGGCCGATGCACTGGGTCAGTTGCAGGAAGCCGGCATCCTTCAGCAGGTAGCCGCGCGCGCCGGCGCGCAGGGCCCGGTGCACGCTGTCCTCGCCCTGGTAGGTGGTGAGGATGACGATCTTCGCTTGCGCATCGTCCGCGCAGATGCGCTCGATCGCCTCGACGCCATGCATTTCCGGCATGTTCAAATCCATCAGCACCACGTCGGGCCGCAGCTCCCGGTACAGCGCCACGGCGGCGTGGCCCGTGCCGGCCTGGCCCAATAAGCGCAAGCCGGGCAGTGACGCGATCAGCGAGGCCAGGCCGGCCAGGATCAGCGGGTGGTCGTCGGCGATCAGCAGCGAGATAGGGGCGTCGTCGTCGCGGGGCATGTGCATGCTTGTGCTCATGGTGTTGGCAGGGTGAAGTGGAAGACGCTGCCGTGGGGCGCGCCGGGCGCATGCCACAGGCGGCCGCCATGCGCGTCGAGGATGCGGCGGCAGATGGCCAGGCCCATGCCCATGCCGTCCGGCTTGCTGGAATAACGGGCGTGGTACAGGCGGGCGGCCGCCTGCGGCGCGATGCCGGCGCCATTGTCGGCGATGCTGAAATGCTGCACGCTTCCATCCAGGCGCGAGGACAGCAGCACCGTGCGTGGCCGGCAGCTGGTGCCCTGCAGGGCCTCGATGGCGTTCATCAGCAGGTTCAGGAGGACTTGCCGGAATTGCACCGCGTCGGCATGCAGCAGCGGGCGGCCCGGCGCCAGCCGCGTTTGCAGGTCGATGGCGTGGCGCAGCAGCGGCGCGCGCAGCAGCGGCAGCAGCTCCTGCACGGCGTCGTCGGCGACAAAATGCGCGTGGCTGCCCGGCGCATGGCAGGCCAGGCCATGCACGCTGCGCAGCACGGCGCTGGCATGGCTGCCGGCGCTGGCGACCAGGGCCAGCGCCGCGCGCGCCTCGTCGAGGCGGGGCGGATCGTGGTCGAGCCAGCGCAAGGCGGCATCGGCGTTGAGCGCGATGGCCGCCAGCGGCTGGCGCACCTCGTGCGCGACCGATGCGGCAAATTCGCCCATGCCGCTCATGCGCTGCACCTGCGTCAGGCCGGGGTCTTGCTGCTGAGGTAAAGAATGCATGCTGGCCATCGCCGTGCTCCTGTGCTGTCGCGGCGTATGCCGCATTGCAACAAGTATGCATGGCATCGTCGCCAGGGCACTTATACGAATGGGGGAGGCGGACGGTTTTTTTGCAAGGCAGGGGCAGGAAACACCGCCGGGCGGGCCGGCGGTGCGGGAAGCAAAGAGCGGATCAGGACTTGATAAAGGCCAGCAAGTCTTCGTTCAGGCGGTCCTTGTGGGTGGCCGGCAAGCCGTGCGGCGCGCCTTCATAGATGACCAGCTTGGCGTTCTTGATGAGCTTTGCCGCGGCCTTGCCGGAAGCGTCGATCGGCACGATCTGGTCGTCGCCGCCGTGCACCACCAGGGTCGGCACGGAGATTTTCTTCAGGTCGGCCGTGAAGTCCGTCTCGGAAAACTGCTTGATGCAATCGTAGGCGTTCTTGATGCCGCACTGCATGCCCTGCAGCCAGAAGGTGTCGCGCATGCCTTGCGACACCTTGTTGCCGGGACGGTTGGCGCCGAAGAACGGCACGGTCAGGTCCTTGAAGAATTGCGAACGGTCGGCCAGCACGCCGGCGCGGATGCCGTCGAAGACGGACATCGGCAAGCCGCCGGGATTGGTATCCGACTTGACCATCTGCGGCGGCACGGCGCCCACCAGCACGGCCTTGGCCACGCGCTTTTCGCCATGGCGGCCGATATAGCGAGCCACTTCGCCGCCGCCCGTCGAATGGCCGACCAGGGTCGCGCCCTTGATGTCGAGCGCGTCAAGCAGGGTAGCCAGGTCGTCGGCGTAGGTATCCATGTCATTGCCCTGCCATGGCTGGCTGGACAGGCCGTGGCCGCGGCGGTCGTGCGCGATCACGCGGTAGCCGTGGCTGGCCAGGAACATCATCTGGTCTTCCCAGGCATCGCCCTGCAAGGGCCAGCCGTGGCTGAAGACGACGGGCGTGCCCGTGCCCCAGTCCTTGAAATGGATGACGGTGCCGTCCTTGACGGTGACGCTGTTGACGGTGAGCTTGCCCGGCGCGGCGGCGGCAGCGGCAGGCTTGGCGGCGGCGCTGGCGCCACCGGCGGCCAGCAGGCCCGCGCCGGCGGCGACACCGGCGACGCTGACGAGCAGCTTGCGGCGGGAGTTGACTTCTTCGGCTTCGATTTTCTTCGACATGATGCTTTCCTTCGGGGATGGGGGAGGGGCCGCTTAGGGCCTGGACCAGTGATGGCAGCGGCCAGTCTAGGCCTTCGCGCGCGCCGGCGCCTCTGCCAAAAGACCAGTCGCGCCGGGTTTCCCTCCTGCCTATGATGGCTGGCGGCGGCGCGCCGCGCCGCCTGCCTTTTCCACTGGAGCGAACATGAAGAAATACTGGATGGCGGCGCTGGCCGGCCCCTTCTTACCCGATGCCGGCCTGCTGTTTGCGCGCGTGGCGGGCGCGCTGCTGGTGCTGCACGTGCACGGCTTGCCCAAGCTGCTGCATTTTTCCGAGGAACTGGCGCACATCGACGACCCGCTGCACCTGGGCCGCGCCGCCACCCTGTACTGCGCCCTGTTCGCGGAAATCCTCTGCCCGCTGCTGGTCGCCGCCGGTCTGCTGACGCGCCTGGCCTGCCTGCCCCTGCTGTTCCTGCTGGGCGTGTCGATGCTGCTCGTGCACCCGGACTGGAGCATCGCCGACGGCCAGTTCGGCTGGCTGCTGATCATCGTCTTCGGCAGCATTGCCATCAGCGGCGCGGGACGCTATTCGCTCGATGCGCGGTTGCGGGCGTAAGCGGTGATGTCAACGATGTGTCGGGTTACGCTCCGCTAACCCGACCTACGCCTAAATAACACCATTTCACACCGATCCCCGTCCGCCCCACCAGGCCGGCGGGGATTGTTATTTCCATCAGGAATTTAAGTCTGTGCTTCAACGTGTGGCACCGCACGGTGGCGGGCGGCGGGCGCGGTTAAGGTGGTGCCAACAGCTTGCTGCTGATCCAGCATTTGATATGGCTCAGCCCGGCAGCGTTTAGCCGCTTCTTTTTTCCGGAAGCGAGGAGAATCATGATTCGGTCACGGCATCGAGCATGGTTGATTTATTCACCTTTGAAGGAAACCATCATGAACGCGATTGAAAAAACCAGCTCCGAGATGAACGGCACCGCCCAGGATACCCGCCAGGATTTGCACCGCACCATCGACAAGGTGGCGAGCCAGGCCCAGCCCCTGGCCGACAAGGTCGCCACGCGCGCCCATGACGGCGTGGACCAGGTGGGCGACCGCATCGAGCAGGTCAGCGACACCGTCAGCAAGGCCTCGGAACGCCTGATGGCGCGCGGCAAGCAGTTGGGCGCCGCCTGCCAGCGCGCCGGCGAAACGGGCCGCGGCTATGTGCGCGAACGCCCGGCCGTGTCCCTGCTGATTGCGGCGGCGGCCGGTTATGGCCTGTCGAAGCTGCTGGGTTCGCGCAAATAAGTTTTACGCTTTCCTGGAAGTATTTGTCGTGGGCGCTGGCCCGGTCTGCCCTCATGGCGGGCCGGAGCGGCGCCCACGCGCACAAGGTAGTAGCAGGCAGTAAAGGAGAGTGATGATGCGCTCCATTTTGTTGTGGTTGATTGGCATTCCTATTCCCATCATTATTTTGATTGCCCTGTTCGTGCGCTGAATGAGGGAGTTGTAGCGTTCTCCCGGGGCAAACTACTCACAGGAGACGTAATGGCTACCAATAAAAAAACGCCGTCCACGGACGGTGCGGGTTCCGTTTTGAGCAGCATGTCCGGACCATCCGACGGCGATGCGCCGCACAGCTTGGGCGCGGACAATGACGTGACCCGCGCGCTGCTGCAAAAGACGGCCGCCGGCCAGCAGCTGTCCGCCGCCATGGCCGATAATCCCAAGGAAGCCGGCCAGTATGGCGAGGCGGCGCGCACGCCGCCCGAAGGCGTGCATGTGGCGGCCGGCGAAGCGCTGGCCACGGCCAGCACCACGGGCGAAACGCTGGCGTCGCCGAAGACGGGCGATGGCCAGCCCGCGCTGGGCGAGAATGCGCGCAATGCCTCGCTCGACGGCGCCCGCAGCGACGATAGCGGCTGCGTGCTGACGACCAACCAGGGCGTGCCCGTGGGCGACAACCAGAACTCGCTGAAGGCGGGTTTGCGCGGCCCCACGCTGATGGAAGATTTTATCCTGCGTGAAAAACTCACACATTTCGACCATGAGCGCATCCCCGAGCGCGTCGTGCATGCGCGCGGCTCGGCCGCCCACGGCTATTTCGAATGCTACAAGGAGCAAGGCAAGCTGACGCGCGCCGCGCCGTTCGCCAAGGCGGGCAAGCGCACGCCCGTCTTCGTGCGCTTTTCCACGGTGGCCGGCGAGCGCGGTTCGACCGACACGGCGCGCGACGTGCGCGGCTTCGCCGTGAAGTTTTATACGGACGAAGGCAACTGGGACCTGGTCGGCAACAACATCCCCGTCTTCTTCATCCAGGACGCGATGAAATTCCCCGACCTGATCCACGCCGTCAAGCCCGAGCCGCACAATGGCATGCCGCAGGCAGCCAGCGCGCATGACACCTTCTGGGACTTCGCCTCGCTGTCGCCGGAAATCACGCACATGCTGATGTGGGCCATGTCCGACCGCGCCATCCCGCGCAGCTACCGCATGATGCAGGGCTTCGGCGTGCACACCTTCCGCCTCGTGAACGCCAAGGGCCAGTCCGTATTCTGCAAATTCCACTGGTCGCCCATGGCGGGCACGCACTCGCTGGTGTGGGACGAAGCCGTCAAGATCAGCGGCGCCGATTCCGATTTCCACCGTCGCGACCTGTGGGAAGCCATCGAGTGCGGCGAATATCCCGAATACGAGCTGTCCTTCCAGGTCTTCACGGAAGCGCAGGCCGAGGCGTTTGCCTTCGACGTGCTCGACCCCACCAAGCTGATTCCCGAGGAACTGGTGCCGCTGATCCCCGTCGGGAAAATGGTCTTGAACCGCAATCCCGACAATTTTTTTGCCGAGACGGAGCAGGTGGCCTTTTGCACGGCGCACATCGTGCCCGGCATCGATTTTTCCAACGACCCGCTGCTGCAGGGGCGCATCCACTCGTATGTCGACACGCAGATCACGCGCCTGGGCGGCGCCAACTTCCATGAAATCCCCATCAACTCTCCGCTGGCGCCCTTGCACAACAACCAGCGCGACGGCATCCACCGCCAGGCCATCAACCGGGGCCGGGTCGCCTACGAGCCCAATTCGCTGGCGGGCGGCTGTCCGTTCCAGGCGGGCGCGAAGGGGTTCAACAGTTTTCCCGCGCCCACCGAAGGCGACAAGGTGCGCGGCAAGCCCGAGAAATTCGCCGAGCACTATGGCCAGGCGCGTCTGTTCTGGATCAGCCAGACGTCGGTCGAGCAAGACCATATCGTGCATGCGTTCCGCTTTGAACTGAGCAAGGTGCAGACGGTGGCGATCCGCAAGCGCATCGTCGCCATGCTGCGCAATGTCGACGAGACCCTGGCGCAGCGCCTGGCCGATGCGCTGGGCCTGGCGCTGCCGCCCGTCATGCCGCCCGTGTCCATGCTGCCGATTCCCACGTATCCGCCGTCGCCGTCGCTGTCGCTCTTTTTCCGTCCCGGCAAGACGGGCATCCATACCCTGCGCGTGGCCATCCTCGTGGGGCCGGGCAGCGATGGCGCGCAGGTGCGCAGCATCTATGCTTCGCTGCTGGCCGACGGCGCCGTGCCGCGCCTGGTGGGCAGCCACCTGGGGAAAGTCGACACGAGCGGCGGCGCGCCGCTCGACGTGGAAATCTCGCTCGAAACGGGACCGTCCGTGCTGTTCGACGCCGTCGTGGTCCCGGATGGGCAGGGCGCCGTGCAGCAGCTGGGCAGCGACGCCAACGCGCTCGACTTCCTGCGCCTGCAGTATCGCCACTGCAAGCCGATGCTGGCCATCGGCGCCGGCAAGGGCTTGCTGGACAAGGCCGGCGTGCCGACGACCCTGCCTGACGGCAAGCCGGACCCCGCCATCATCGTCGTGCCGGCGGGCGACGTGGTGAAAGGCGTGGCGGCCTTTAAAAAGGCACTGGCCGCGCACCGGGCGTTTGCGCGCGAAACGGATCCGCCCCGCGTGTGATGCCCGCTTGAGCGTCAGCGGGGCAGGCCTGGCTTGCCCCGCTGACGTCATGGTGCGCAACTTCGCGCAACAATGTAAACAATAAAAACGTCCTGCGATGATATGCTGCTGACTAGAACTGTTCATTTGCAACTATTTCTATCACTGCAGCAAAGAACGGCTTCAGCAAACCGGATCGCGATTACCGCATGGACAAGTACACACCTCGCACCTGGGGGCCGGGCGAACGCCCGACCTTGCCCGGGTCGCCATCGATGCCCGAGCATTCGACGCCCAAGCGTGTCGCGTATTTCATCGTCGGCCTGATCGTCGCGCTGACGGGGGGACTCGGCAACGGCCTGGTGACGGCCAATCTGCTGAACCTGCAAGGCTCCCTGGCCGCCTATGCCTACCAGATGCAGTGGCTGCCGGCCGCCTACGTGATGACCATCGTCTCCATGAATCTGCTGCTGGTGAAGTTCCGCCAGCAGTTCGGCCTGCGCCTGTTTACGGAAGCGTTCCTGGTGCTGTATGCGCTCGTCACCTTCGCCCACCTGTATGCGAATACCTTGCCGTCGGCCATCGCCGTGCGCGCCGCGCATGGCATGGTGGGCGGTGCGCTGGGCGTGCTGGGGCTGTACTACACCTTGCAGGCGTTTCCCGCGCGGCACCGCCTGAAGGGCGTGGTGCTGGGTCTGGGCTTTGCCCAGCTGGCCTTGCCCCTGGCGCGCATCTTCACGTCCGAACTGCTGCAGATCGGCGAATGGCACGGCCTGTACCTGTTCGAGCTGGGGCTGGCCCTGCTGGCGCTGGGCTGCGTGCTGGCCCTGAAACTGCCGCCCGGCGACCGCGTGCAGACCTTCGAGCCGCTCGATTTCCTCACCTTTATGTTGTTCGCGCCCGGCGTGGCCCTGCTGTGCGCTGTGCTGGCGCAGGGACGCACGGCGTGGTGGATGGAATCGGAGTGGGTGGGTGTCTGCCTGGCGGCTTCCATCGTGCTGATCGCCGCCGCGCTGGCCATCGAGCATAACCGCGCGCGCCCGCTGCTCAACACGCGCTGGCTCACCACGGGCAAGATCGCCAAGCTGTTTTTATCGGTGCTGCTGTTTCGCATCGTGCTGTCCGAATCGACGGGCGCCGTGGGCTTCCTGCAGGCGCTGGGGCTGAACACGGACCAGATGCAGAACCTGTTCGTCGTGGTCCTGCTGGGCAGCGTGGCGGGCCTGGTGGTCAGCGCGCTGACGATCAATCCGGCGACCTTGCACCGCTCGCTGATGTTCGCGCTGCTGCTGATCGCTGCCGGCGCGCTCATCGATGCGCACGCCACCAGCCAGACGCGCCCCGTCAACATGTATGTCAGCCAGTTCCTGCTGGCCTTTGGCGGCACGTATTTCCTCGGTCCCACCATGGTGGCCGGCATGGGCGCCGTGATCGCCGAACCGCGCAACCTGGTGAGTTTTTCCGTGATGTTTACCATGACGCAGAACCTGGGCGGCTTGCTCGGGTCGGCCATCGTCGGCACCATCCAGACGGCGCGCGAAAAATACCATTCCAGCTACCTGGTCGAGCACCTCACCATGCTCGACCCGCAGGTGGCCGCGCGCGTGCAGTCCGGAGCCGCAAGCTATGGCGGCGTCCTGACGGACCCGGCCCTGCGCAGCGCCCAGGGCGTGGCCCGCCTGGGCGCCGTCGCCACGCGCGAAGCCAATGTGCTGGCCTACAACGACGTCTTTTTGATGATCGCCGGCGTCGCCGTCGCCACCCTGATCTGGATGCTGGTCAGCCAGTCCTGGACCCGCATCACCACCGGCGCGCGCCGCCTGGTCGGCCCCGTGCGCGATGCGCAGACGGCCATGGCCATCGTCCCCATTACCAATTCGGAACCGAGCAATGACAGAAAATAACACCCCGCCGCCAGTACCGACCCCTGCACCGACGCCAGTTGCGCCAGCGCCCGCGGCCAGCAGTACGCCGCCGCAGCCGGACCGGCGTCACCAGTGGCTGTCCGCGCTGGCCTTTGCCGCCGTGGCCCTGGTGGGCGTGCTGATCGTGCTGTATGCGTGGCGTCTGCCGCCATTCACCAGTCCCATCGTGACGACGGAAAACGCCACCGTGCGGGGGCAGGTGACCATCATCGGCACGCAGCTGTCGGGCTATGTGGTGGAAGTGACGGTGCAGGACTTCATGGACGTCAAGGAAGGCCAGCTGCTGGTGCGCATCGACGACCGCATCTACCAGCAGCGCTACGAGCAGGCGCAGGCCCAGCTGGCGGCGCAGCAGGCGGCCCTGTCGAACTGGGCGCAGCAGAAGGCCAGCGCGCAGGCGGGCATTTCCGTCAGCGAGGCGGCGCTGGCCAACGCGGAAGCGCAGGCGAGCAAGGCCAGCGCCGACCTCCATCGTGTGGAGCAGCTGGTGGCGGACGGCTCGCTGTCTCAGCGCGAACACGACCAGTCGCGCGCCACGCAGGCGCAGATGGCGGCCGCGCTGGCGCAGGCCAGGGCCAATCTCGACATCGCCCAGCAAAGCGTGCATTCGGTGGTGGTCAACAAGCAGGCGCTGGAGGCTGCCGTGGCCAACGCGCAGGCAGCCGTCAAGGCGGCGAAGATCGACCTCGATAACACGCGCATCGTGGCGCCCTCCGACGGCCAGCTGGGCCAGGTGACGGTGCGCCAGGGCGCGTACGTGAACTCGGGCGCGCAGCTGATGGCGCTGGTGCCGCGCCAGATGTGGGTGATCGCCAATTTCAAGGAAACGCAGATGAACGGCGTGCAGGAAGGGCAAAGCGCCACTTTCCACGTCGATGCGCTCGACGGCGCCGTGCTGACGGGCCAGGTGGAGCGCATCTCGCCGGCCACGGGGTCCGAGTTTTCCGTGCTGCCGGCCGATAACGCGACGGGCAACTACCTCAAAATTGCCCAGCGCATTCCCGTGCGCATCCGCATCGATCCGGGCCAGGCGAATGCGCGCCGCCTCGTGCCCGGCATGTCGGTGGTGGTCAGCGTCGACACGTCGGCCGTGCTGAACGACTCGGCGGACAACCCGGCGCCACCGCCTGCACCGAAGAAGGCCAAGCCATGAAGCGCCGTCACCTGCTGATGGCCGCCGCGCTGGCGCTGGCCGGCTGCGCCGCCAAGGCGCCGCCGCAGCCCGCATCGGCACTGCAGCTGCCTTCCGGCTGGCGCGCGCAAGCCATCGGCGCGCCTGCGGCGGCTGGTGCCCATGTGGAGCAGCTGTGGTGGCAAGCCTTCGGCGACCCCGTCTTGAGCGACCTGGTGGGCGAGGCGCTGGCGCGCAATGGCGACTTGCGCGTGGCGCGCGCCCGGGTGCAGGAATACCGCGCGCGCCTGGCGCAGGCCGACGCGAACCGCGCGCCCAATCTGGCCTTCGACGGTTCGCCCACGCGCACGCGCACCCTGGCGTCCAGCGGCAAGCCGTATGTGACGAATGTCTTCCAGGCGGAACTGCAGGCCAGCTATGAAATCGACGTGTGGGGCCGGCTGGCCAGTCTGAGCGCCGCCGCCGCCGAGAGCTACCGCGCCGAGCAGGCCAGCCTTGATGCCGCGGCCCTGTCGATCGCCGCCAGCGTGGCGACCAGTTACCTGAATCTGCGGGGACTCGACGCGCAGCTGGCGCTGACGCAATCGACCCTGCAGCTGCGCGAACAGTCGCGCGAGCTGGCGCGCAAGCAGTTCGAGGTGGGCTACAGCTCGCGCCTGGAATGGCTGCAGGCGCAATCGGAATACCATGCGGCGGCCGAGCAGGTGCCGCAGCTGCAGCGGCAGATCTTCGAACAGGAAAACGCGCTGGCCGTCCTCGTCGGCGGCAATCCCGGCCCCATCGCGCGCGGCTTGCCGCTGGCCGAGCTGGCCGCGCCTGGCGTGCCGGCCGGCCTGCCGTCCGAACTGCTGCGCCGGCGGCCCGACATCGCGCGCGCGGAACACAACCTGGCGGCCGCCAATGCCAGCCTGGCCGCCACGCGCGACCAGCTGCTGCCCTCGTTCAAGCTGACGGCCGTGGGCGGCGGGCAAGCGACGACCCTCACCGATTTCCTGCATGCGCCCACGGCCCTGTGGCGCCTGACGGCCCTGGCGGCCGGCCCCCTGTTCGATGGCGGGCGGGTGCAGGCGCAGACGGATGCGGCCGGCGCGCAGCGCGACCAGCTCGTGTACGCGTATGAAAACGTGGTGCGCAACGCCTTCGCCGAAACGGAAAACAGCCTGGGCGCCATCTACCGGCTGCGGCAGCAGGCCGTGGAAAACGACGCGCGCCGCGCCGCGGCGGCGGACACCCTGCGCATCGCGCACAACCGCTACCGCAATGGCTACGCCTCCTACCTGGAGGAACTCGACGCCCAGCGCACCCTGTACAGCGCCGACGTGGGACTGCTGCAACTGAAGACGCGCATCCTTGTCGCTTCCGTCGACCTCTACCGCGCCATGGGCGGCGGCTGGTCGGCCAAGGCGCAATAGGGGCGCGTGTCCGGCGCGGCCGTTCGCCGCCGCCAGTGTAATATTCTGACCAGGGAAAGCGGCGGCATGGTGCCAGCCGCTTCCATCACGAACGAACGAGGTCGCAGCATGACGATTTTTGGCATAGGCATCCACATCCTGATCGCGGTATTTTTTGCGATCCACGTGGTGCGCAACGGGCAGCAGCTGTACTGGCTGCTCATTTTATTCATGTTCCCGCTGCTGGGCAGCGTGGTGTATTTCTTTGCCATCTACCTGCCCAATTCGCGCCTGCCGCAAGGCGCGCGCAAGGTCGCCTCGGTGGCCGTGCAGGTGCTCGACCCGAACCGCGAACTGCGCGAGGCGAAGGCGGCCTTCGAGTACACGCCGACGGCGCAAAACCAGATGCGCCTGGCCAGCGCGCAGCTGGAGGCGGGCGCTGCGCAGGAAGCGGCAGCGACGTACGAAGCCTGCCTGCGGGGAGCGTTTTCATCGGACCTGGAAATTCGCCTGGGCGCGGCGCGCGCCTATCTGGAATGCGCGCGCGGCGCCGAAGCGCTGACGCACCTGGAATTCATCCGCCGCACGGACATCCATTTCCGTCCCGAGATGGTGTCCCTGCTGACGGCGCGCGCGCTGGCGCAAAGCGGGCGACAGCAGGAAGCGAAGGCGGAATTCGACGATGCGCTGACGCGCTACAACAGCTTCGAGTGCCGCGCCGAGTGCGCGATCTGGGCGCTGCAGCAGGGCGACAAGGTGCTGTCGGAGCGTCTGCTGCTCGATATCGACAGCGCCATGGCCCGCTGGAGCAGCCATACGCGTGCCATGTATGCGCCGCTGCTGGCGCGCCTGGAGGCGGCGCGCCGCTGATGGCTTGCCGGTGCCGGCTTACACGCCAGGCACTGGATTCTTCCCTTCGACTAATTTATACCCCTTGCCATCGAAGCCATAGCGCGCGTGGCCGTTCAGTGGCGTGGCGATGCGCGGCGGGTCTTCGTCCTGCTTGACCGCGACGCCCGGCTTGATTTTTTCGGAGGCGCCCTTGAAATCGATCAGCAAGTCGTCGTAGGCGCCGCCATCGCGCGCAGGCGCGAAGCGCCATTTGCCGTCGACCATCCAGCACTCGTCCGTGTCAGGCCCGCAGGCGCCCATATTGTCCGAATACAGGTCGATGCCGCCATCGATCGCGGTCACCTTGCCATCGCCGATTTCAAACAGGGCCAGTTGCGTGATGGTGTAACCCTGGCCCGTGTAGCCATGGCGGATCGCCAGTCCCGGCTTGTTCGCACCCAGCATGACCCAGTGCACTTCGCCGAGCTGCCCCGACGAGCCGAGTGTGGCGATGTTTTCCAGGCGTTTCACGACTTGCCATTGGCCGTCTTCCGGCTGGCCCTTGGGCGCGAGGAAAAAGACGTTCAACAGGCCCGGCGAGGCATGCGCCGATTCGGCCGTGCCTTCCGTATTCGCCGTTTCCGCATTCGCCACCAGGATGGCGCGCCCATCGGGCAGCAGCTTGTGGCTGACGGCGCTGACGACGTAACTGAGTTTGTCGATGTGGTTGTCCGGATCGGACAGGTCGGCCAGCGCGTCGTCGCTGTCGCCGCGGTAGTCCTTGCCGAAGACGGCGCGCATCATGCCCGCTTCGCGCTCGCGCGCCTGCGGCGTGTTCATCGCTTCCGTCCTGGGCGCGGTGGCGGACGGCGGCGGCACAATGTCGGCCGGCGCCGGTTCGACGGCTGCTGCTGGCGCGTCGGCGGCTTCCTGTGCCGTGGCGGGCGCGGTTTTTTCCGAGCAGGCGCCGAGCAGTGCGGAGGCCATCAGCAGGACGAGCGGGGTGCGGTAATTCATAGGCAGGGCAGATTGCGTTCATGGAGAATGGGCGCAGTATGCCAGATAGATGAAAGCGAGGGAGCGCGGCCTGGCGGCCGGTCCCCCGCTTCCTTGCCCGCAGGGGGCGTTTTTGCAATCAGCCGTGGCGCTTATTTTTCCAGCGCCACCCTGTCATCGCGCCGCAGCGGCGCCTTCTGGCGGCGCAGTTTCGCCATGCCGCGCTTGAGCAGGTGCTCCAGGTCGTCGATATAGGTGAACACGGCCGGCACCACCAGCAGGCTCAATAAGGTCGAGGTGATCAGGCCGCCGATGACGGTGATGGCCATCGGCGAACGGAAGCTGGGGTCGGCGCCCCAGCCCAGCGCCAGCGGCATCATGCCGGCGCCCATGGCGATCGTCGTCATCAGGATGGGGCGGCTGCGCTTGTGGCAGGCGTCGACCAGCGCATCGAAGCGGTTCATGCCGGCCTGGCGCGCCAGGATCGCATAGTCGACCAGTAGGATCGAGTTCTTGGTGACGATCCCCATCAGCATGATCAGGCCGATCATCGAGGGCATCGACAGGGCGCTGCCCGTGATCAGCAGCGCCACGAAGGCGCCGCCGATCGACAGCGGCAGCGCCGCCAGGATGGTCACCGGCTGCATGAAGTCCTTGAACAGCAGCACCAGCACGCAGTAGATGCACAGCACGCCGATCAGCATAGCCAGGCCGAAGCTGGCGAACAGCGAGGCCATTTCCTGCGCGTCGCCCAGTTCGGCGATCTTCACGGACGGCGGCAGATTCTTCATCGACGGCAGCGCGCGCGCTTCTTCATTCAGTTCGCCGAGGGTGCGCGAGCCGAGTTCCACGTCGAGGGTGACGTTGCGGCTGCGGTTCAAACGGTCGATCTGCGCCGGGCCGCTTTCCATCGTCACCGTGGCCACGTTCGCCAGGCGCACGGGGCCATTCTTGCCGGGCACCGTCAGGCGCTCGATGGCGGCCAGGTCGGCGCGCACGCTGTTGGGCAGCTTGACGCGGATCGGCACCTGCCGTTCGGGCAGGTTCATTTTCGTCAGGTCCGTGTCGTAGTCGCCGGCCGTGGCCACGCGCACGGTCTCGCCGATGGCTGCCGCCGTCACGCCCAGGTCGGCCGCCTTGGCGAAATCGGGGCGCACGATGATTTCCGGGCGCACCAGCGAGGCGCTGGAATTGACGTTGCCGATGCCTTTCAGGCCGCGCAGCTCGCGCTCGACCTTTTGCGCCGCGGCCATCAGCGCCACCGGGTCTTCCGAGCGCAGCACCAGCTGCATCTTGACGCCCGTGTCGGGCGGCCCCACCGTGAAGCGGGCGCCGGGGATCGTATCGAGCTTGTGACGCAGCTGCGTTTCCAGGTCCGCCATCGATTCCTTGCGCTCGGTGCGGTGCACGGTGGTCAGGGTCAGCACGGCGCGGCGCGCCTCGGCTGCCGCGCCGGGGGCGAAGGCGTCGCCGCTGGAGCCCCCGCCGATCGAACTGAAGACGCCCTTGACGCCCGGCGTGCGCATGGCCGCGTCGCGCGCCATCGCTGCCACGGCCTGCGTTTCGCCCAGGGTGGAGCCGGGCGGCAGTTCCAGGTTGATCTGCGTCTGTGCGCGGTCGGCGGCCGGCACGAAACCCGTCGGCAGCAGCGGCACGAGCGCGATGGCGCCGACAAAGAACAGGGCCGCGGCGATGGCCGTGATGCCGCGGTGATTCAGGCACCAGCGCATGACCGTCAGGTAGCGCGTCATCAGCCAGCCATCCTGTTCCTCCTTGTGCGGCAGCGGTTTCAATATGTAGGCCGCCATCATCGGCGTGAGCAGACGCGCCACCACCAGCGAGGCCAGCACGGCCAGCACGGCCGTCCAGCCGAACTGCTTGAAGAACAGGCCGGGAATGCCGCTCATGAAGGCCGTCGGCAGGAACACGGCCACCAGCGCGAAGGTGGTGGCGATCACCGCCATGCCGATTTCATCGGCCGCTTCCATGGCCGCTTCCATCGGTGACTTGCCCATGCGCAGATGGCGCTCGATGTTTTCGATTTCCACGATGGCGTCGTCGACCAGCACGCCGACGACCAGCGCCAGCGACAGCAGGGTGACGGTATTGAGCGTGTAGCCGAACCAGTAGATGCCGAGGAAGGCCGGCATCACGGACAGGGGCAGGGCGGCGGCGGCCACCAGGGTGGCGCGCCAGTCGCGCAGGAACCACCACACCACCAGCACGGCCAGCAGCGCGCCTTCGTACAGCAGCTCCATCGAGCCGTCGAAGTTTTCCTCGACGGGGAAGGCATTGTCGATCGACTGCTGCAGCACCACGTTGGGGTTTTCCTTTTGCAGGTCGGCGATGGCGTCGCGCGCTCCCTTGGCGACGGCCACTTCGCTGGCGCCCTTGGTGCGGAATACCTCGAAGGCGACCACCGTCTTGCCATCCTGCTCGGCCAGCGCGCGCGGTTCGGCAATGGTGTCGCGCACGGTGGCCACCTGGTCCAGGCGCACATGGCGGCCGTCCGGCAGCGGCACTTCCACGCGCGACAATTCATCGGCCGTCTTGACGGTGGCGATGGTGCGCACCGATTGCTCGGCGCCGCTGACGTCGCCCCGGCCGCCCGGCGCTTCGCGCTGCACCAGGCGCAGCTGGCGCGAGACGTCGAGGGCCGAGACCTTCAATGCGGCCATGCGCGCTTCGTCGAGTTCCACCTGGATCTCGCGGTAGACGCCGCCCACGCGGGTGACGGCGCCCACGCCGGGCACGGTCAGGAGGCGCTTGGCCACCGTATTGTCGACGAACCAGGACAGGTCGGGCGCGTCGAGCGGGTTGTCCACGCCCCCTTTCGCCGTGGCGATAAAGGTCAGCACCACGCGCCCGGCCGTGGATGCCTTGGTGACGGTGGGGTCGCGCAGTTCGGCCGGCATGTCCGCCTTGACCCGCGCGACGGCGTCGCGCACGTCGTTGACGGCTTCGGCGATCTGCTTCTCCAGGATGAATTCGACGGTCACCGTGACGACGCCATCGAGCACCTTGGTGTAGATGTTTTTCACGCCTTGCAGGGTGGCGACGGAGTCTTCAATCTTGCGCGCCACTTCCGTTTCCAGCTGGGCCGGCGCGGCGCCGGGCAGCACCGCGCTGACGGTGACGATGGGCAGTTCGATATCGGGGAAATCCTGCACCGGATTGGCCTTGTAGGCCAGCAGACCGGCCAGGGTCAGCAGCGCGAACAGCATGATGGCCGGGATCGGATTCTTGATCGAGAGGGAGGAAAAATTCATGGCCTCTCCTTACTTTTTCGCTGCGGCCGGCTTGGCTGCTGCTGCCACCGGGGATGCCACCGGGTTTTGCACATTCCGTACCAGATCGCCGTCATTGAGGAAGCCGGCGCCGCTGACGACGATCGTCGTGTCGGCCGTGATGCCGCCAAGGATTTCAATGCGGTCGCTCAAGCGCCGTCCGGCCTGCACCTTGATCTGGCTGACCCGCTGGTCGGGATTGAGGCGGAAGACATAGCTGAAGCCATCGCGCACGGCAATCGCCTGCTGCGGCACCGTCAGCGCGCCCGAGGTGCCCAGTTCAAATTCGCCGCTGGCGTACATGCCGGCCTTGAACGGCGCATTGTTGCCCGTGCTGGCCGGCAGGTCCACGTACACGAGGGCGGAACGCGTCTGCGGGTCGACCGTGGGAGCGATCATGCGCACCTTGCCCGTCAACACGCTGCCGTTGGCCGCCTTCACCTGCGCCACGGTGCCCGGCTTCAGGTTCAGCAGTTCGGTGGCCGTCACTTCGGCGCGCCATTCGAGGCGGCCCTGGCGGATCATGCGGAACAATTCCGTGCCGGCGCCGACCACCGATCCCACGGTGGCCGAGCGCGCAGAGATGATGCCGCTGTCGGGCGCCACCACCTGCGTGTATTTCAGGCGCAGCTGCTGCGACGCCAGCTGCGCCTTGGCGGACGCGATGCGCGCGTTGGCCGTCTGTTCTGCCGTCAGGTACTGGCTGATCTGCTGCGCGCTGATGGCGCCCGTGCTTTGCAGCGAGCGGGCGCGCTGCGCGTTGGCGGCCGCCTCGGCCGCATTCGCTTCCGCTTCCAGCACGGCTGCCCTGGCCTGCGCCACGTCGGCGTTCACCGTGTCGTTCGAGAACACGGCCAGCACCTGGCCGGCGCGCACCACGTCGCCGACATTCACGCGCACGTCGGTGAGGCGCAAGCCGTTCGATTCGCTGCCGATGACGGCTTCCTGCCAGGCGGCCACGTTGCCGTTGGCGCTCAGCTTGATGGGCAGGCTGGCCGTCTGCGGTTTGGCCGTGGTGACGGTCAGCGCGGGTTTCTGCGCCGCCTTCTTGTCCTTCGCCTCGTCGGCCGCCGTGGAGGATGGGGCGTACAGGGTAACGCCCGCGCCCAGCATCACGCAAAGGGCGGCAAGGGCGACTGTCGTGGGGGTCAAAATCGGTTTTTTCATGTTGTCGTATCCGTCAAGGTGCATTGTTGGCGATGGCGCTGCTGCCGTTCCAGCCGCCGCCGGCGGCGCGGTACAGCGCCACCCAGGCGGCGCTGCGTTCGCGCTCGAGGTTGACCACCGTGTTTTCGGCGGCCAGGCGCGTGCGGCGCGCGTCTTCCAGTTCGATTAGGCTGGCCAGGCCGTTCCTGTAGCGGTCTTCGGTGGCGACGAACGAGACGCGGTAGCCTTCCAGCGCGGTTTTGGCATGCTCGCTGCGCTCGTCCGTGCTGGCCAGGTTGACCAGCGCCTCTTCCACTTCGCGCACGGCCTGGCGCACGCCGGCGCGGTATTTCACCACGGCTTCCTCGTAGCGCGCCGTGGCCGCGTCGATCTGGGCGCGGCGGGTGCCGCCGTCGAAGATGGGCAGGCTGACGGCCAGCGGGCCGATGCTCCAGGTGCTGGCTGTGATGCTGGTGCCGCCGGCGCGGATATTGCCCTTGCCGATGGAGCCTGCCAGGCTCAGACGGGGATAGCGCTGCGCCTGCGCGCCGCGCACTTCGAAGCTGGCGGCCGCCACTTCGCGTTCGGCGCTGTAGATGTCGGGACGCTGGGCCAGGGTTTGCGCCGGCAGTTCCGCAATCGCCACGGGCGAGGGCAGGATGGCAGGGCCGGCCGCCAGCTTCTGGCGCAGCGACGTTTCCGGCATGGCCGACAGGGCCACCAGCGCCTTGACATTCACGTCGCAGGCGGCGCGTTGTTCGATGGCGCGGCTGGCGCCTTCGGCCGCGCTGGCGCGGGCCAGCGCGGCGTTGGCGGGCGGCTGGAAGCCGGCGCCGGCGCTCAGCTCCGTCAGGCGTGCCGAGTCGCGGCGCGAGACGGCATCCTGTTCGGCCACGGCCTGCAATTGCTGGCAGGTGCGCAAGGCGTAGTATTGGTTCGCCACTTCGGCGGCCACGGAGACGCGGGCCTCGTGCCAGAGCGCGCGCGCGCTGGCGTAGCGCTCCTGCGCCGCGTCGCGCGTGGCGCGGTTGGCGCCAAACACGTCGATTTCCCACGCCGCCTGCAGCGCCGCCTGCGAGGTGGTGCCGCTGGGCTGGGCCGATTGCTGGCTGGTGCGCACCACGCTGCCTGTCGCGTCGAGCGTGGGCGCCAGCGCGGCGCCGCTGGCGATGCTGTCCGCGCGCGCCTGCGCGATGCGCGTGCCGGCGGCGGCGATGGTGGGGCTGACCTGTTGCGCATCGCTGATCAATTCCACCAGCAGGCTGTCGCCCTGGCCTTGCCACCAGCTGGCCAGGTCCGTCAGCTTGCCGTTATGCGGCAGCGGCGCCTGCCACTGCGCGGGCGCGCTGGCGGTCACCGTGGCGGGCGGTCCCTGCAGGGCGCAGCCGCCCAGCGCCAGCACGATGCCGGCGGCCAGGGCGCGTTGAACGGTGCATCGAATAATCGTCATGCTGGTCCTTCTGCTTGTCGTTGAGTGGTAGGGGAGGAGGGGGGGATGGCCAGGCGCCGGCGTTCCACGTCGGCCATGGCCAGCGCGTAGTCGGTCAAGCGCGCCAGCCAGGTGTCGATGGCGTGCGCCGATTCCATCAGTTGCGGACGCAAGGTGTGCAGCACCTCGGCGCCGACCATGTGCTGCAGGGCGAGCGAGGCGATGGAAAACGCCAGGCGGTGCATGTCGTCGCTGTTGGCGGGTGCGCCCAGGTGGCGCGCCAGCACGCGCGTGAGCGCCTCGTGTTCGGCACGGATGTTCTGGTCGACCTCGCGCGCCCACAGGCCCGTCGGTTCGAGCATCTCGCGGCACCACAGGCGCATGCAGTCGCGCGCGATTTCTCCCTGCTGCATGGGGGCGAGCAATTGCGCATAAAAGCCTTCCAGACTTTGGCGCAGGGTGAAATGCGGTTGCTCGTACAGGGCGATATTGTCTTGTGGATTCGATAGTTGATGGGAGAAGGCGGCGCGGTACAGGCCCGCCTTGTCGCCAAAATAATAGCGGATGGCCGCCGCGTTGGTGCCGGCCGCCTGCGCCAGTTCGCGCGTGGAGGTCTTGGCGTAGCCCTGTCCTGCAAACAGGCGGATGGCGCTGTGCAGCAGCCGCTCGCGCGACTGCTCGCCATCGGAACGGGGCTTGCGCCCGTCGTCGGCGCTTGGCGTTGGGGAAATATTTTTTTCAATCATGCCGCAGATTGAATCACATATCTCAAACGATTGATATAACTAAATCACTTGATTTAGTTAAGGAATGATGAAGATAATGTCAAACGCAGGCAAAAAAAAGCCCGCGAACTGGCGCGGGCTGAATCCAATGTTCAGGGAACGAATTGGAGGAGACAGTTCCACTATAGCGCCGAATATGTTGCAGTGCAATACCGTAGAAATACTATATCGGTCTCTCCTGGATGGCAAAATTTCCGCATTCCATGCTGCGGCGCACAGAAGCTCAGGCCTTGCTGCGCAGCGCCAGCGTGAACGTGCTGCCGGAACCGTAGTCGCTGTTGAAGAACAGGGCGCCGCCGATGGCGTTGGCCAGGTTCTGGCACAGGTACAGGCCCAGTCCCGCGCCTTCCACGTGGCGCGTGGAGGTGGAATCGAGCTGCGAGAAGGCCTGGAACAGCTTGGCCTGGTCTTCTTCCTTGATGCCGGCGCCGCTGTCGGCGATGCTCATTTCCGTCACCAGCACGCCGTCTTCCTCGCGCTGGGCCAGGCTGATGCGCACCGTGCCCTGTTCCGTGAACTTGATGGCGTTGTTGAGCAGGTTGATGAGGATTTGCGTCAGCGCGCGGCGGTCCGTGTCGATGATGGCGGGCGGCCGATTTGGTTCGCCGAGTTCGATCTCCAGCGCCAGGCCTTTTTGCTGGGCCAGCGGACGCAGGGTGTCGGCCACGTCGGCCATCAGCTCCTGGCAGTGGACGGGCTCGATCGACAGGGTCAGCTTGCCCGCCTCGATCTTGGCCACGTCGAGGATGTCGTTGATCAGCGAGAGCAGATGGCGCGCGCTGGCGCGGATGGTATTGAGCTGTTTGTCCTGGTCCGACGTCAGGGGGCCGGGCAGTTTCATCAGCAGCGCGCCCGTGAATCCGATGATGGCGTTGAGCGGCGTGCGCAGTTCATGCGACATATTCGCGATGAAGGCGGACTTCATGCGGCTCGCTTCGGCCAGCTCCAGGTTTTTCAGGGCGATTTCGCGGTTGATGGTTTCCAGTTCGGCCGCATGGTGCGCCAGGCGCATGTTCAGTTCGATCACCTGGCGTTCGCGCGCCTGCAGTTCGCCGTTGACCTGCACCGCCTGTTCATACGTGGAGATCAGCAAATCGAGGATTTGCTGGCGCTCCGCGTTGATGAAATGCTTCTGGTCGCCCAGGTACAGGGCGATGCCGATCTCCACGTTCTGGTTCTTGCGCAGCTTCTGGTTCATCAGCATGTGGCTGATGCGGTTGAGCAGGTAGTCTTCCGCGTAGGGCTTGCGGATGAAATTGTCGGCGCCGCACTCGATGCCGCGGATGATGTCCTTCGGGTCGTTGAGCGAGGTGACGAGGATCACGGGGATGTCGCGCAGGGTCGGGTCGGACTTGATGGCGCGGCACAGGTCGTAACCATTCATTTCAGGCATGACGATATCGGACAGCACCAGGTGCGGCTTGCGCTCGCGGATGGCGGCCAGGGCCAGCTGGCCATTCGCCGCCACGCGCGCGTTGTAGTGCAGCGACTGGATCAGGCGGCGCAAGCGCTCCGCCTGGGTCGGGCTGTCCTCGACGATCAGGATCTCGATTTCGTCAGGCTTGATTTGGTTGTTGGAGTCCACAGACCTCTCCTAGGATTTCAGTGTGGTGATGCTGGGCGCGGTGAGCGCGCAATATCGACATCGTATGACTATATCGGATTTAGGTCTGCAAAAGTAACTTCCAAGTAACTATTTTGGCCACAGGGAATGCTGTGGCCGCCTGTCAGTTCTCGCCCTGGAACTGGCCGGCGCGATAGGTCAGCACGAGCGTATCGCGGTGGCCGTGTTCGCCGATGGGCTGGATCGGCGTCGATTCATGGATCACGGCGGCATCGTCGAGCAGCAGCAGCGACCACGGCTCGGTCAGGGTAAAGCGCTTGCCGTTGGGGCCATCCGCTTCGAAGATGCGCGTCTCGCCGCCCTTGATCTGCTCGCGCCCGATCAGCAGCACGGCGACGAAATCGACGCCGTCGCGGTGCGCGCCTTCCGGCGTCGGGCGGCCGATGCCGTCAGTCGTATCGATGCGGAACTGGTGCGCCTCGATGAACCACGGCTGGCGGCCCTTGACCTGCGAGCAGGCGTCGCCCAGCGCGCGGATCAGCTGCTGCCAGGCCGCTTGCGCGACGATAGCCGCTTCGACCGGTTCGAACAGGCGGTGCATGCCGCCGTGCAGGGCGTTGTATTCCACCGGCTGCCAGTGCGGACGGTGCGCCGTCTGCGTCAGGCGTTCGCCATCCTGCACGAAGCACGAGTGGCGCCGGCGGCGATAGCGGCCGCCATCCTTCAGGTAATTGTCCAGCGCCAGGGTGTTCCAGCTGGGTTCCAGCGCGCGCAGCGCGGCCAGCGGGCAGCCGGCCAGCGCGGCCACGTCCTGCGGGCGCAGGACGGCATAGCCGTCATCGCGCAAGGCTTCCTTGACGTGGGACGGGTCGGTAAAGATCGGTGCGGAAGTGCTCATGGCGGTGCCGGCCGGAACGCGGCCTGTATCAGTTTATCCAGCCTGGCATTCTACGACTTCGCGGCGATTCCTGTGCAGTACGACAGGAATTATTCTTGTTGAGTTAAAAATTCTTTACCAGGGTCATACGCAGCGAGCGCGATTCCACCGGATGGAAGTGGAGATCGTCCACGGGCTGCGCCTCGCCGGGCAGGCGCGAGGCATAGCAGTAATCGATGGCCGAGTCGCGCCGGTTGGCCAGGTTGTAGCCTTCCACTGCCACGCGCCAGGTCTTGTCGACCTGGTAGGCGATGCGCCCGTTCAAGCCCACGCTGGCGGCGGAGCGCACGCTGTTGTCTTCCACCAGGGGGCGCGGACCGAAGTAGCGCAGGCGCAAGGAGCCCGACCACGGCCCCGGCGGCGTCACCGTCATGGCCAGCTGGGCCACGCCTTCGATGGCGCCGGGAATGAAGTCGCCCGCCGGGTCGCTGCCGCGCGAGCGCGCCCGCGCATACGCGAGGTCCAGGTCCAGCGACAGCCATCTGGCCGCCTTGTAGTAGCTGGAAAATTCGATGCCGTAGCGGCGGCTGGGGCGGCCCGCCTCCGTGGCGCCCGCATCGCCGATGAACAGCAGCTCGGAATCGAAGTCCAGGCGGTACAGCGACAGCGAGGTTTGCAGGCCGGCGATGGCGGCGCTGCGCAAGCCCAGTTCCAGCCCCCGCGAGCGCGCCAGGGGCGTGACCTTGGCGGCTGCTTCGCCCGTCTTCGGGTCGACCGTGATGGTCGTGCCGCGCGCGTCGTTGCTGTGAAAACCGTTGCCGATGTTGACATACGCCTCCGTGTCGCGCCACGGCCCCGCGATCACGCTCAGGCTGGGGCTGAACAAATGGTCGCTGGCCGTGCCCGCATTGGCGGCGCGGTCGCTGCGCACGTCGAAGCGGTAGGCGTCCGCGCGCAGGCCGGCCACGGTGCGCAGCCAGCGCGACCAGCGCGTGCTGTTTTCGGCATACACGCCGATGCTCGTTTCGACGATATGGTCTTGCCGCGTGGTCGACAGGACCTGGCGCCGGCGCGTGTTGTACAGGCCATTGTGGATATTGTCGTTCTGTAGCTGCAGGCCGATGGTGGTATCGCTGCTGCCCCTGTCCGTGTGCCGGTGCCAGGTGTGGCTGGCGTCGAGGCCGGCCGTCACGCGCCGGTCGGGCTGGGCGAACTGGTCGCCGTTGAGCGGGTCGTCCATCGCATACGTAAAATTCGAGAACAGGGCCAGGCGGTTGGCGATCACGTACGCGCTGGCCCTGGACGACACGTCGTCCGTCGTCTGGCGCCAGGCGCCCGACAGGCTGTAGCGCTGCGCCTTGCCGCCGTCGCTGGCATCGACGGCGTCGAAGCGGCCCAAGCTGCCGTCCTGCACGGCGCGCAGCGGGATCTGGTCGGTGGCGTTCCAGCTGGCGTCGTACGCCATGGCCGTGACGTTGAAGCCGTTGTTGGCATAGCCTTCGCTGTAGCGCAGCACGCCATTGCGCTTGCGGTAGCGGTCCGGCTGCGTGAACGGGCCATCGTTATGCTGCGCTTCGAGCGCGTACAGCAGGCTGCCGTCGCCCGCATCGATGGAGTCGGCCAGCAGGGCGCGGCGAAAGCCGTTTTGCCCGATGCCGGCGCTGGCGATGCCTTGCGTCAGGCGGTTCGCGTAGACGACGGACGCCGCGCCCGCCGAGGAAAAATCGCCTTGCGCCGCCGCATACGGTCCCTTCTTGTAATCGAGGCGCATGGCCAGTTCGGGGATCAAAAAGTTCAGGTCCGTCCAGCCCTGGCCGTGGCCATGGCTGCGCTGGTTGACTGGCATCTCGTCGACGGTGGTGCGCAAGTCCGTGCCGTGATCGAGGTTGAAGCCGCGCAGGTAGAACTGGTTGGCCTTGCCTTCGCCGCTGTGCTGGCTGACGATCAAGCCCGGTACGGCTTCGAGCAATTCGCCGGGCCGGTAGCTGGTGCGCGCGTCGAGCTGCTGTTGCGTGACGCTGCCCGCGTTGGCCGAATCGGCCACGCCCAGCTGATTCAGGCGCGAACCGTCGATCAGCACGCGCTGGAAGATGTCGTCGGCGTGGGCGGCGGATGAAAACAGGGCGGCGAGGAGGAGGGGAAGGGAGCGTGGCGTCATGGGCGTATGGGGGAGCCGGGCATTACCGGATCGGCAGTTCCGTGTTCTGGCGGTCGAAGATCAGCGTCTGGATGCTGCCGCTGTCCTGCACGTTGAGGGTATTGCGCTGGCTGGGCAGGAAGTCGGTCAGCAACTGGTTGTGGATGCGCGTGGCGGGGGCCAGGCGTGTGCCTTCGATCTCCTGGAAGATCACCACGTTGTCGGCGTTGACCTTCATGCCGACCCAGTTCAGGCGCAATCGCTTGCCGTCCGGCCCCACGAGATAGAACTGTTTTTCGACATAGCGGCGCAGCGCCGCTTCGCTGTCTTCCTGGCCCAGGTCGAACTGGCGCTGGTACAGATTCGTCAGCAGCGCCTCGACGTCGTGGCCCGTGTAGGTGTGCACCACCTCCGTGCTGCCGCTGGCCGCGTTATAGCTGATGTCGGCGATACCCATGTGGAAATTATGGGCGCCGGCCGCCATGCTGGCGCAGGCCAGCACGCTTGCCGCGAGAAGGCGCCAGCGCTTCACGCCTCGCCGCCCTTGTCGGAGCCGCCGTTCTTGCCTTTCAACGGCGTATGAAAGTCGCGCATCAGGTTCTCCCTGGGCGACTTCTCGCTCTTGAACAGTTCCAGGCGCGAGGGCGTGATCTTGCGCGGCCAGCTATTGTTGCTGGTGTCGATGTCGGCCGTTTCCCAGTACGGGTCCTGCACCAGGCCCACCATCGGCTCGTCCGTGATGACGACCTTGGTGATTTTCTTCGGCGAGTAGCGCCATACTTCTGCCGGCACGCGCTCGACGTATTTCTTGCCGCTTTTTAGCTCGATCTCGAGGATCAGGGGCATGACCATGCCGCCCAGGTTCGACAGGTCGACCAGATACAGGTGCTTGCCCTGTTTCAGCAAGTCCTTTTCCCACGGTTCCAGCGCGGCCAGCGCTTCGGCGTAGGCGTTGCGGTCCTTGTTGGTGACCGTGAAATCGTCGTGCTGGTTGTAGAAATCCTTCAGTTCCGGATGCGCGTCGACGCGGCGCGGCATGCCCTTGTTGGCGCGGCTCGTCACCGATTCCGGCTGGGCGTCCTTCTGCGCCTTTTTCCAGGCTTTTTCCGTTGCCGGATCTTTCGAGCTCACGCCGTATTCGCTGATGCCGTCGATGCTGATGTCGACCGGGTCGGTCGTATAAAACCAGCCGCGCCAGAACCAGTCCAGGTCCGTGCCGGAAGCGTCTTCCATGGTGCGGAAGAAGTCGGCGGGCGTGGGGCGCTTGAACTTCCAGCGCTGCGCATACTCCTTGAAGGCGTAGTCGAACAGTTCGCGCCCGAGGATGGTCTCGCGCAGGATGTTCAGGCCCGCCGCCGGCTTGGCATAGGCGTTGTTACCGAACTGCAGCAGGGACTCGGAATTGGTCATGATGGGCACCTGGTCGCGGCTACGCATGTAGTCGACGATTTCGCGCGGTTCGCCGCGCGAGGCCGGGTAGTTTTCTTCCCACGCCTGCTGCGCCAGGTATTGCACGAAGGTGTTGAGGCCTTCGTCCATCCACGTCCACTGGCGCTCGTCCGAGTTGATGATCATCGGGTAGTAATTGTGGCCCACCTCGTGGATGATCACGCCGATCAAGCCATACTTGGTGCGTTTCGAATACGTCAGCTCGCCCGTCTTCTTATCCTTCACGGGACGCGGGCCGTTGAACGAGATCATCGGATACTCCATGCCGCCCACGGGGCCGTTGACGGAGATGGCCGTCGGATACGGATAGTCGATGCTGTACTTGTTGTACTGTTCGATCGTGTGCACGATGGCTTGCGTGCTGTATTTTTCCCACAGCGGATTGCCCTCTTTCGGATAGTAGGACATGGCCATCACGTCGCTGCCGCCCTTCCTGTAGCCCTGCGCATCCCAGATGAACTTGCGGCTCGAGGCCCAGGCGAAGTCGCGCACGTTGGCCGCCTTGAAGTGCCACGTCTTTTGCGCGCGGCTGACGGATTTCTCGGCCGCTTCCGCTTCCTTCTGCGTGACGATGACGACGGGCTTGTCGCTGCCGCGGGCCTTGTCCAGGCGCTCGCGCTGCGCGGCGGACAGCACCTCCTGCGGATTTTGCAGCGCGCCCGTGGCGGCGACGATATGGTCGGCCGGAACCGTCAGCTGTACGTCGTAGTCGCCGAATTCCAGCGTGAATTCGCCCGAGCCGAGGAACTGCTTGTGCTGCCAGCCGGCCGCGTCGTAATAGGCCGCCATGCGGGGGAACCACTGCGCCACTTCGAACAGGGCGTTCTTGTCGTCGAAGACTTCATAGCCGGCGCGCCCGCCCAGCACCTTCTGTTCGTTGATGCGGTAATCCCAGTCGATCTGGAAGGCGAAGTCCTGGCCCGGTTTCAAGGGCTGCGGCAAGTCGATGCGCATCATGGTGCGGTTGATGACGTGCTTCAGCGGCTGGCCATCGGCGCCTGTCAACCGGCGGATATTGAAACCGCCCTGGAAGTCGCCGCGCGCCAGGATGCCGCGCAAGCCTTCGAATTTCATCGTGTCTTCGCCCGCCGTCTTGGCCCAGGCCTGGCGCGAGGGCGCCGTAGTCATGCGGCGCGCGTCGGAATCGGGCTTGTAGATATTCTGGTCCAGCTGCAGCCACAGGTAGCCGAGGGTGTCGGGCGACCGGTTATGGTAGGTGATGGTGCCGCTGCCGGCGATCTCGCGTTTGGCTTCGTCCAGGGTGGCGCGGATCGTGTAGTCGGCGCGCTGCTGCCAGTAGGCGTGGCCAGGCGCGCCGGAGGCGGTACGGTAGGTATTCGGGGTGGGCAGCACTTCTTCGAGCTGGCGGAACTTGTCGTCGAATGGTTCGGCGGCGAAGGCCGACACGGTAAAGCACAGAGCCAACGAGGCTACGGAGCCGAAAGGTATGCGCATGGTCACCCTGATGTTGTTGTAAGGAAATAGTGGCAACTATTCTATACGCAGGGCGATACCGGCCTTGTATCGATTTGTAATAAAGAAAGGCGGATTGTGCGCCGGCTTTTGGCTGGCGCCGTCAGGGTGATGCTTTACCTGATTTTGCTCGGAAAAGCGGCGTTTTTACTCACTTTTCATCAGGCTGTCGCGCAACTGGTTCAGTTGTTGTTTCATGTCCACAACCTGCTCCACGCTGCAGTGGCTGGCCGTCAGGATGGCTTCGGGCAGCAGGGCCGCTTGATGGCGCAGCTGGTCGCCCTGCTGCGTGAGGGAAATGATGACTTGGCGCTCGTCGCTGGCGGCGCGCGTGCGCGTCAGCAGGCCCGATTGCTCCATGCGCTTGAGCAAGGGCGTCAGGGTGGCCGAGTCCAGGAACAGGCGCTCGCCCACTTCCGACACCGTCAGGCCGTCGCGCTCCCACAGCACCATCATCACCAGGTACTGCGAATAGGTCAGGCCGAGCTTGCGCAGGAGCTTGCGATACAGCTTGTTCATTGCAAGCGAGGTCGAGTACAGCGCAAAGCACAATTGGCTGTCCAGGCGCGGCACCTGGTGCAAGGGGTTGGGGGCGGTGGTGGTATCCATGGGGACAGTATATATAGCGCGCTATTTAATTGCAACCGCGTGACAAGCGTGGCTGGCGCGCCCATGCCCCGGACCGGTTGGCCCGGGACATGGGCGCGGTCGTGGCGAACTACTGCGCGTAGCGCGCGCGCAGCAGCTTGAGCATGGCGACGTTTTGCTCCCACGCGTCGCTCACCGGCTGCTGCGTCCAGGGCAGGGTTTGCGTGTAGGGCGCTGGGCCGAATTCCGGCGTAAACGTCATGCGTTCGGCACCGGCCGCGCGGCGCAGGGCGACGATGGCGTCCCACCAGGCCAGGTGGGCGTCGAGCGCCGACTTGGCTTCCGGCGCGCGGAAGTCGGCCACCTGCGGCCCCTGCGCATGGCCCACGCGCGCATGCACGTGGCGCACCAGCGGCAGTACCTGCGCCAGCGTGTGCGGCTGGTCTTCCAGCAGCGATTCGCAGGCGCAGCACCAGTGCGACAGGTCGGCCGTCAACGGCAGCTGCGGATACTGCTGCAGATACGGCAGCAGCAGCATCGGATGGCCGGAAAAGCGGCTGCGGTGGAGCTCGTGCACGATGGGCACGCCGTGCCTGGCCGAGATGGCGGCGGCCAGGTCGATCAATGCCGCGTTCTGCGCCTGGGTATAGTAATCCTTGCCCGTGTGGGTGTTGACCAGCACGGGGCGCGCCAGGCAGGCGTTTTCCAGCAGTTCCGCCAGGGCGGCGCGGTGCAGTTCGAAGTCGCTGTGGAACACGGTTTCCCACTGCGCGGCGATCAGCTGCAGGCCCGCATCGGCGATGCGTCCCGTCCATTCCTCGCGCAGGGCGGCGTCCAGCGGCAGCGACATTTCGATGCCGTCGAAGCCGGCCGCCGCCACCCTGTCGATGAAGACCTCGGGCGGCAGGTCGTTATTGCCCCAGTGGGCGGCAAAGACGTCGATGCGCATCAGACGAAGCCCCGCACGGGGAACGCCGCGTCGCGCTGTATCCAGTTGTGCGCCGCGTATTGCGTCTGGCCGTCGGTGGCGTGCAAGGTGTAGGCGTGGCGCGAGACGGGCGAGCGGTTCGGCGCGCTGTAGTGCGGCAGCAAGCCGTGGAAGCAGACGAGGGCGCCCGCCTTGACTTCCAGCGGCACGGCCGTGCTGTCGTCTGGCCACGGCATGGCGTCGAGTTTTTCCACTCTTACCTGGTCGCCGTTGCGGATGAAGCGTTCGCGCAGGGGGCCGCGGTGGCCGCCCGGTTCGGCCCACAGGCAGCCGTTGTCCAGGGTCGCGTCTTCCAGCGCGAACCAGAACGTGGTCACGCTGACCGGCGTGGTCTCGAAATACGTGGCGTCCTGGTGCCAGCGCACTTCGCCGCCGATGCCGGGCTGTTTAAATATGTACATCGATTGCCAGACCTGCGCATCCGCCAGGCCCAGGTCGCGTGCGACATCGGCCAGTTTCGGGTCGGCCGAAAACGCGCGGAAGACGGGGTCCAGGTCATGCATGGCATGGCCGATCTTGTTGATCGACAGGGACTTGGCCTGCTTCAGCTGGCCGTCCGGGCCGAAGGCCTCTTCCTCGAAGAAGCAGCGGATGGTGTTGTCGGAGGCGAGAAAATAATCGTTGGTATTCTTCGCCTGGTCGCGCGTGGTGAAGATCGACTGGCTGACGCTGGGATCGAATTCGTTGACAATCTGTTCGGCGCGCGCGCGCAGGGCGGCGATTTCGTCCGCGCCCTTGAAGCCGGGCAGGATGATATAGCCGTCGCGTTGGTATTGTTCTTGTTGTTCAGTTGTTAGCATGGCGGCGGCTCCGGAAGGTCAATGGAAAGCGCCATTGTAGGATGGGGACAGTGCGCAAACAATCGCCCGGCGGTTGACAGATTGTCGCTAAAACGCAGACAATCTTTGACATGGATCAACTAAAAGCGATGGAAATCTTTGTCGAAGTGGCGCGCCTGCGCAGCTTCACGGCGGCGGGACAGCGCCTGGGCTTGACGCGCGCCATGGTCAGCAAGACCATCATGCAGCTGGAAGAGCGCCTCAATGCGCGCCTGCTGCACCGCTCCACGCGCGAAGTGAGCTTGACGGATGCGGGCCGCGCCTACCTGGCGCCGTGCATGGCCACCGTCAGCCAGGCGCAGGAAGCGGCGCGCATGGTGGCGCACGTGGCGCAGGCGGGGGCCGGAGCGGAGCTGGCCGGGCCGCTGCGCGTCCAGGCGCCATCGAGCTTCGGCAGCGCGTGGCTGGCCGATGCCGTCGCCCGTTTCAGTTTGCTGCATCCGCAGGTGCGGGCCGAACTGTTTGTCGATGATGCGCTGCTCGATCCGATACGCCACGGTTTCGACTTGACCATCCGCGTGGGCGGCATCCCGGACAGCAGCGCGCTGGCCATGCGTCCGCTGACGCCGTGCCGCGCCGTGCTGTGCGCCAGCCCCGCCTATCTGGCGCAACGGGGCGTACCGCGGACGCCGCAGGATTTATTGCAGCACCAGTGCCTGCATTTCAGCCACCTGACCGATGGTACGAACTGGCATTTCCTGCGTGGAGACGGGGAGCGGCGCGAGGAGGTGAGCGTGCGCGTGCAGGCGGGGTTTACGGCCAATAATGGCCTGGTGCTGCACCAGGCGGCGCAGCGGGGGCTCGGCATCGTCTACAGCACCACCTTTCTCGCCTGGCGCAACCTGCTCGATGGCAGCCTGCTGCCCGTGCTGTCCGGCTGGGAGCTGCCGCTGAATCACTTGAGCGCCCTGTATCCGGCCAGCCGGCAGATGTCGCCGAAGGTGCGCGCGCTGATCGATTTCCTGGTGGCCGAATACCAGCCCGTGCCGCCGTGGGACCGTGAGCTGGCAGCGGCCGGATTTTTCAGCTGACGGTCAATTGAACGCGACCGGTTCCACCGTCCACGCGCCATCGGCGTACACGCGCTCGTCGTCGAGATAAACGGCCTCGGTGACGGCGAAGATGTCGACGTGGTAGCGCGCATCCTTGCGCTTGAATTGCGGTTTCGTGTAGACGCCATGCTTGGCGCCCAGCGACAGATGGATGCCGCACATGCGTTCATAGGTGCCGATGTCGTTGACCAGCTGTTCGCGCGAAAAGGCGCGGTTCATGCCGAAGCCCAGTTCGCGCACCCACACTTCGCCTTCATGCGCGCGGATGATCTCGAGCATGGCCAGAAATTCCGGCGTGGCGTGCTCCGTGCCCGTCACGCGGCCCTTGTCGATGATCAGGGTGATCGGCGTGTCGGGGCGGTTGACCATGAAGTGCGTATCGCCGAAGACGAAGATGCGCACGCGCCCGTTCACGGCTTCCAGGTCCTGCGCTTCCGTAAACACTTCGCCCAGGGGAAACTGGCCGCCGATATTGTTCATGCCGCTGTAGTCGCCGATATTCAGCTTGGCCGGTTCGAATGGGGAGGCGAAGACCAGCTGCTCGCCGCCGCTGTCGACCATGCCGTGGCGGGCGCCGTCGATGCGCGCCTTCAGTGCATGGCCGACGCCGCGGTAGTAGGCGGGATCGTAGGCCAGCGAGGCGATGTAGTGCAGCCCCTGCACGCCGGGCATGCGCGACAGATGCACGTGCTCGATCACTTTCAAGCCACGTTTGAACAGCTCGATGCGGATGCGGAACGCTTCCAGGCGGAAGCTGGTCGACTGGATCAGCACGACGAGGCTGCCGGCCGGCAGTTCGGCAAACGCGGCCAGCACGGCCTCCGGCGTGACCTCGTCGAAATCGATGAAGACGGCGTCCGGCAAGGCCTGGCGGTACGCTTCCGTCAGCACGACGTTGAGCCAGCTGCGCTTGTCGCAGACGATCAGGGACGGTTCGTCCGGGCGGTGGCAGATGGCCATGGCCAGCAGGTCGGCCACGTTTTGCGCGGCCACTTCGGTGGCGGCGGCGCTGATGGCGTCGAGCCGGCTGGTGTCATTCTCGGGAAGCGTCATGGGGCAAAGGTGGGGACGTGAAGTAATCGCAGCATTATAAGGCGATTGCCCCGGACGCCACCATTCCCCATCCGGCGCAGGACATGGGGCGCCGCGTCCCTGATTATCTTGTGTAGTGCTTTAGGGCAATGTATTATTTGAAAAATGGTATGAAAGGGTATGGCAGCGAGCCTGGAAGCGGCCCGGCGCCGCGGCAAAGGCGCGCATGCGCATGGCGGCACGCTTTCAGTGAAGCAAGGACAACAAGCCTACAGGCGATGATGAAGAGTGTGATGTGATGAGCATAATCGGACAAGATATTCCCATGGAGCGGCCAGATACGGATGGGCGCGCCGCCGTCTTCGTTCCCGTCACGGGCGTCAAGGAAGATGTCCTGTTGACCATACGCAAGGGGGCGGCCATCGTCGGATTTGCCAACCACGACCGCACCATCACCGTGTATTTTGAAAGCAACCGCTTTGACGACCCCGTGCTGGCCAAGTGGGAGCACAAGGCGCGCAAGGCCTACGACCGCCTGGTCGACAATGCGCCCACCGTCTCGAAGCTGACCACCAGCCCCGCCAATTTCGAGCAGATCGGCTATATCAATGGCAAGGGCATCACCATCCGCCGCATGGAAAGCCTGCAGCGCTGGCTCGCGTATTCGGATGCGATGGATACTTGTCCGGTTACGGAGATCATTCCACGCACGGTCATTGCCAAGGCCGACGCTGTCAAGGTCTAAGAGCGGCTGATAAAACGCCCAAGGCGTTGTTGCCTGCCTCTCGCCGTACTGACGTACTGTCTTCGAGGCGGCGCCTAGCCCTGAGCATTTTCTCAGCCGCTCTTGGCGCGCTTACGAACGGCTGTACGAAAGGCCACAGTTTGTAGGTTTTCCCTCGGTCCTGGCGTATTGTCTTGGGGGTGGCGCTTTGGCCCTGCATGCTTGCGCGGCCACTGTCGCGTGGGCTTGGAGTCAACAATGTGTCGGATTACGCGGGGCGTTGCCCCGCTAATCCGACCTACGCGACCTACGCCTGACTTCGCTTCTTGCTCCTTGCTACACCACGATGATATTCGCCTGCGCCTTGAGCGGGCAGGGCAGGGTGTCGTCGAAGGTGATTTCGATGGCGCTGGCGATGAACATGCCGCCGATGTGTTGGGCGGCGATTTCGGGCGGCGTGCCGGGCTTGGTCAGGTTGACGTCCTGGGCGAAGACGAAGACTCTCCAGGTGCCGAAGACCTTTTGATCATATTGCAGCAGGGTGCGGTAAGCCCGCTTCAAGTCCAGGCTGCCTGCGTAGACGCCGTCGTTGGCGCCCGGGTCGAAGCCCAGGCCGTCATCGGTCAGCGATTCCACGAAATACAGGCCCTGCGGCGCCTGGAACAGCACGAAGGCGTACAGCTCCGTGCCGCGGAAGACATTGCCATTATCGCGCTTGAAGCTGGCGCGCAGCCACAATGGTTCATAGGCTTGCACGACGGCGGGCGTATCCGTTTCCACCGGCCCCGCCACATGGATGTTGACTTGCGTTTCGCTCACGGCGTGCTGGTAGGTGGCGCCCGTGGTGAAACGTTGATACTCCCAGCTGATGTCGGCCGTGTAGGGCATGCCCGCATTCGGCGCTTCCGGCAACACCCACTTCGCCACCACGCGCTCGGCCAGGGTCAGTTCGCCGGCGGCTGGTGGTGTTGCTTCCTGGCCACGCCAGAATGGGTCCGCGATATCGGAGCAGGCGACGGCGATGGCGCCCGAGGCGATGGCCGAGGCCACGCCCGCCACCGTGAATTCGGGCTGGCCCGAGCCGGCCCCTTCCAGCGAGCAGCAATCGACGCTGGGGTCCGTTTCCTCGAAGGTGCCGCCCACGCTGAAGCTGGCCTTGCCGGAACCGAGCGCGGCGGAAATGATGGCCACCAGCGCGGCGATGATGGCGATGATGATGGCGAGTATCTTCCACCACGGATCGGAAAACGGCAGCTCGCCATGCGTGCCCGCGTAGGCGGGGTTCGGCGTCCAGACGAGGGTCATGCCGGTCGGCACGATGGGGCCCAGGCCGGGCGGGCAGCGGCACGCATTTTCCCCGCCTTTGCCATCCGTGCCCGTGCTGCCCCAGCGCTTGCCGGGCAGGTGGCCCTGCGGCTTGGACAGTTCCAGGGTGCCTTCCTCGACCGTGCACGTGTAGGTGTTGGTCGTGCTGTCGAAGCGCGTTTGCGAGACGAAGATTTGCTGGATCGAGCGGTGCGGCGTGTAGCCGTCCGCCTTGGCGACAAAGCTGACGAGGCGCTTGCCGGGCGCCGCATGCTGGAAGTCGGCATCCCACATGACCAGCATGGCCGCGCCGGCGGGAATGCTGGCAAAGAAAAAGGTGCGCGCCACGGGCACGATGCCGGGGTCGCCCACGCTTTCCAGGTACACCGTGACATTGCTCAGTGCGCTGTTGGACATATTCGTGACGTGGGCGGCGATGCGCAAGCCATAGATGGCATTGTCGAAGATGCCATCGGGCAGCATGATATTGGTGACGGGCTCGATCGCGAACGGCCGCGTCAGCACCTGCAGGGGTGTGTCGCTCATGATGCTTGCTCCTCGGGGCTTTGCTGTTCTTGCGCTTGCTCTTTCTCCAGATCGGTGACGACATACGTGACGCCGCCCAGTACCTTGCCATCCTGGGTTTCCAGCACGCGCAGCAGCGCATACTGGCGTGGAGGCAAGGCTTCGGCGCGCACGCTCAGGTAGATGGCCTGCGCCTGGCCGCGCGGCACTTCCAGCGCCAGTTTTTGCTCGCCGGGCGCATCGCCATTGCAATGGGGCGTACGCGCCAGGCCCGCCACCAGGTGCGCATCCCTGGCCGGCTGCCACCGCTCAAGCCCGAGCGTGGCCAGCAGGCGTTCCGGCAGCTCGCCGCCATACTCGATCTGCAGTTCCACTTTTTTCGTTTCGCGGGGCAGGGCCGCCACCGCGATGGCCAGCAATTGCGCGCGCCTTGCCGCCAGCACCACGTTGACGTTGCGCTGGGCGATCTGTTCATGCTGCTTGGGCTGGAAGGGAAAGCCGTTGGGCAGCGGATCGGGCAGCGGGTTGACGTCGCCAGGCCCGTGGGCCACGGCCAGCAGGCATTCGTGGCCGCCATTGACGATGACGGGGATCCACGGCACCAGGCACAGCACTTCTTGCGTGGCGCCGGGCGGCAGGTCGGCAAACGCGGAACCGATCTGCGTGGCGGCGCCGACGGCGATCTGGCCGGAAGGGTCGGCCCAGTAAAAGTCCACGCGCACGCCGTTCGAGGCGCTGTTGCCCGTGTTGTGCACGCGGCCCCACAGGTAGTTGCTGGTGCCGGCAATGGGCGCGCCGGGCGGGCCATTCGGATCATTCCCGGGCACGACCCAGATATCGGCGCTGTCCCACCAGGGCTGGCCGTCTTCGATGATCAGGTGGGCTGACATGGCGTTCTCCTTGTCCTTGGCCTGTGCTTGTAGCTTAGGCCGCGGCGGCGGAGACTTTTTGATCGGTATCAAGGCAATGGAACACGGCGCCGGTGCGCCGTTGCCGTGCCCGCGTAAGGTAATATTGCGGCAGAACGCAGTGGAATGACTCCAGGAAAAGGTTGGAATGTGCTTGAAACAGTGAATGACGTTTGCATCAACGCCGCCTGCGGCCGGACCTTGCCGCTGCGCGTGGCGCATTGCCCGTTTTGCGGCGCGCGCCAGGCGGCGCAAGCGCCAGTTCTGGAGAAAGCGGTAGCGCCGCCGCCGGTGCCGCGCATGCCGCCGCCGGTACCGGTAGCGGCTCCCGCGCCTGCGCCCCAGCCATTCCCGCCGCCGGTTCCCGCCGCAGCATCCGCACCAGCCAAGGCGCCGCCCGCCAAGCCTGCCGGCAGGGGCTCGGTGCCGCCGCCGCGGCCGCCGGTACGCTTGCGCACGTGGATCGCCGCGGCCGTGGTGCTGACCGGTATCTGGTTCTATAACAAGCCCGCCGACAAGCCGGCCAGCGTGGCGGAGCAGGTCGAGGCCGCCGCTGCGCTGGCGGCGCAGTGCGACCTGGACGGCGCGCGCAGCGCGCTGGCCGTGCTGAAAAGCGCTAAGGCGCCCGCCGCGCAGATCAAACGCTTGCAGGCGAGCATTACCAAGTCCGCCGCTGCCTGCGACAGGCAACAGCAGCGGGCGCAGGCGTGGGCGGCGCTGCAGGACAGCGTCAAGCAGGCGCTCGATGCGGGCAAGCCGGATCTGGCCGCCACGCGCCTGGCCGCCCACGTGAAGCGCTGGGGCGACGATCCCGACACCCTGGAGCTCGACGCCAAGGTGAAGGTGGCGCAAGCCAGCGTCCAGCTCGACCTGGCCGACGCCTGCCTGGCCAAGGGCGACCGCGTCTGCCTGGAAAACAGCCTGATCGCCGCGGAGCGCTACAAGCGGCCGGAACTGGCGGCGCGCACGCAGGCGCTGCGCGCGGCGTTGTCGCAATTGCTCGAGCGTTCGCTGCTGGACGCCGCGCCGGGCCAGTAGCGCACAGCAACATTGGCCCATCGTGAAAGGCGCCATGAAGATATCAAGATACCATTGCTTACAACTACGCCACAAAAGCCTGTTTTTATGTGCGTTAGCGCACGCTAGAAAATTTTAGGCAGGTGTATATTGCGAACTGATCTGTGTCTTTTGATAACAATGAAAGGGAATATCATGAAAGCAAGCAAAAATTGGATGACCGTGTGCGCCGCCGGGATGATGGTTGTGGCACTGGCCGCCTGCCAGAAGAAGGACGATGTCGCCGCCGGTCCTGCGGAACAGGCTGGCCAAAAGATCGATGCGGCCGCTGCCAAGGCTGAAGCCGACATCAAGGCCGCCGCTACCAAGGCTGACGCCGCCGTGAGCCAGGCTGCTGCCGATACGGGCGCCAAGATGGACCAGGTCGCCGCTGACGCCGACAAGAAAATGAGCGAAGCGGCCGATGCCGTCGGCAAGAAAGTGGAAAAAGCGGGCGAAAAGATGCAGGACGCCGCGCACAAGTAATCAGCGTGGTCACCGCGCCAGGGCCGGCCGCCGCCGGTCCCGTCACCGCGGCTGGCGTCAGGTGATGCCAGCTGCGGCGACGCCATCGCCGGCGCCAGCCTGCCTGGCGTGCGCCGTTGTCCCTGTCCCTGTACTTGCGCCATCCATCCCGTCCGTTCCCCCCAGCACCACGCTCAAATCGACAAAGCCGTCGCGCCACGCGCGTTCCAGGTCTTGCTCCACCGCTTCCAGGGTCGTTCTTTCCACCTGCCGGAAACCGCGCAAGCCATACGCCCGGTTGCGCCCGTGCGCCTTGGCCAGGTACAGCGCCATGTCGATCAGGTTGACGCTGCGCTCCCACGTGAGCGGCCGCCCCAGCGGCGCCAGCGGATAGGGCGCAAAGCCCACGGACACGTGCACCTCGATGGTCTGGCCCTGGTAGTCGATGCGTTGCGCCGCCATGCCGTTGAGGATGCGCCGCGCGATATCGTCGAGCCCGTCGCGCGCGACGGCCGGCAGGAAGGCGAGGAATTCCTCGCCGCCCCAGCGCACGATCATGTCCGTTTCGCGCAACACGTCGTGCAGGGTTTCGGCGATCGTCGTCAGCACCAGGTCGCCCGCCGCATGGCCGTAACGGTCGTTGATGTGCTTGAAATGGTCGACGTCGAGCAGGAACAGCGCCCCCACGACGTCGGCGCCGGCGCTGGACGGCTGCGGCTTGCCCGCATGGCTGCGCATGAATTCCTGGAAGTGGCGGCGGTTGTACAGGGCCGTCAGCGGATCGCGCGAGCTCTGGCGCTTGAGTTCCTGGTTTTTCACCTTCAGCTGCACGTTCGCGTGACGCACCTTGCGGTACAGCAAGCCAACGATGGCGGAGGCCATGGCCAGCACCAGCGCCAGCAGCCACCACACGCGCTGCTGCAGGCGGCGGTTGTCGATTTCCGCGCTCTTGATCTGATTGTCGCGGCTGAGCAGCTCGATCTGGCGCTGTTTCTTTTCCGCCTCATACTTTTCTTGCAGCTCATACACGGCCTTTTGCCGCTGCTTTTCGAACAGCTGGTTGGAAATGCCCCGCTCGCGGTGGTAGGCCGTGACGGCGCCGCGCAAGTCGCCCGCCTTTTCCAGCGCCATGCCGTATTCCAGCAGCACGGCCTGCATGTCCGGCTGGTTGGCCGTGCGTTCGTAGTAGGCCAGGCCCGTGGCCACGCTTTGCTTGCCTTCCTGCAGCCGTCCCTGGCCGATCAGCGCCTGTCCGATATTGAGCCGCGCCGTCGCCTCCACCTGTTCATCGTTGACCAGGCGCGCCGCCGTGATGGCTTCATTCGCGTAGCGCAGGGCGCGCGCGTAGTCGCCTTGCTTCAAATAGCTATCGGACAGATTGACGAGAGTGACGGCCACCATGCCGCGCGCGCCCAGCTGGCGTTCCAGCGCCAGGGCCGCCAGCAGGGCGCGCTGGCCCCGCTGCGGCTGCTGCGCGTCGAGCGCCAGCCCGTATTCCGTATTCTTCGCCTGCGCCATGCGGCCCGGCGATGCCAGTGTCGCGGAGACTGCCAGCAGTTCGTCAAGCACCTCGAAGCCCTTGTCGTATTCGCGCATCTGCGTGTACAGCAGGGTGAGGGCATTCAGGGCGGCGGCCAGGCTGGAGGGGGAGTTGCTCTGGCGCGCCAGGTCGACGGCCGCCTGCAGCTTGGCCAGCGCAAACGGGAAATTGCCTTCCTCGGCCCACGACTGGCCCGCGCTGATGGTCGCCTGCACGCGCACGGGCAGGTCGTCCGTGCCATTGGCGATCTTTTCCGCCTCAAAGGCCAGCAGGTGCGAGGCGCGGCGCTCGTTCCTGGCAAACGTGATGTAGGCCTTGTTGAGTATGCCTTTCGCCAGCGCCACGTCGCTCTTGTTCATGCGGGCGTAGGCGATCAGCTCCTCGGCCAGCTGCATGGCGATGTCGTTCTGCCCCAGGCGCATGCGGGCGTTGCTCAACTGGGTCAGGAATTCCGCGCGCAAGGGCAAGGGCGCGCTGCGCGCCTGCGTTTCCACCTCTTGCAGGCGCTCCAGGGCGCGCGCGGGCACGAAGCGGCCGTCGTCGCGCACGGCGGCAAGATACTGCTCGAGGTTGCCGACCTGGGCGTGCGCGGCAGGCGGCAGCAAGCAGGCCAATACCAGCAGCCAATGCGCCTTTCGCCATGATGCCCGTCTCTGTCTGCCTGCCAACGTCCCGCTCCCGCAATGACCACCTGTCTGTAACAGATTATATTCTGTTGCAATCAAGAAATATCATGCGGTACGCGGAAATTTGCGAAAGTGCACACTTTGGCTGTGCGTCAGCGCAGGGGCAGGGCGGCCCGGGCTGGCCCGCTGTCCTTCAGGCGGAAGATGGCGACGGCCGCGATCAGGGCTTGCGCCTGTTCCTGCAGGCTCTCGGCGGCGGCCGCCGCCTGCTCGACCAGGGCGGCGTTCTGTTGCGTGATGTTGTCCATCTGCGTGACCGCCTGGTTGACCTCGCTGATCCCCGCGCTTTGCTCGTGGCTGGCGCTGGTGATCTCGCTCATGATGGCGGCCACCTTCTGGATCGATTCCACCACCAGCGCCATGGTGCGCCCCGCCTCGTCGACGAGCTTGCTGCCGGCGTCGACCCGTTCCACGGATGCGCTGATCAGGGTCTTGATTTCCTGGGCGGCGGCAGCGCTGCGGTGGGCCAGGCTGCGCACCTCGCCGGCGACGACGGCGAAGCCGCGTCCCTGTTCCCCTGCCCGCGCCGCCTCGACGGCCGCGTTCAGTGCCAGGATATTCGTCTGGAAGGCGATGCCGTCGATGACGCCGATGATGTCGGCGATCTGGCTCGAGCTTTCCTTGATGGCGCCCATCGTGCCGACCACCTTGGCAACGACGGCGCCGCCCTGCACGGCGACGGCCGAGGCGGTGGCGGCCAGCTGGTTCGCCTCGCCGGCATTGCTGGCGTTTTGCCGCACCGTCGCCGTCAGCGTTTCCATCGAGCTGGCCGTCTCTTCGAGGGAACTGGCTTGCGCTTCCGTGCGCGCCGACAGGTCCGCATTGCCCAGCGCGATTTCGTGCGTGGCCACCGACATTTCGCCGGTGCCGCTGCGGATGTCGCCGATCAGCCCCGTCAGGTTGGCGTTGATGGTATTCATCGCATGCAGCAGCACGCCGATTTCGTCGGCTCGTTCGATGACGGCGTCGATGCTCAGGTCGCCGCCGGCGATCAGCTGCGCCGTGGCGATCGCCTGGTCCAGGCTGCGCTTGATGTGGCGGTACACGAGGAATAGGCACAGCAGCGAGACCATGACGGACACCAGCAGCACGCCGACCGTGACGGAGTACGCCGCCATGGTGCCGCTCATCGCCGTCTGCACGGCCGCGCCCGTGCGCTGGTCGAGCAGGGTGAGGAATTCATTCACCGGCTGCATGATCTTCGCCTTGTTGCTGTGGTAGGCGGCGTCGTGCATGATGGCGCGGGCCATTTCCAGGTCCGGCGGCCCGGTTTTGGTGAAGTTGCCGCTGCCGTCGTCGAAGCGGCCCTTGACGGCGTTCATGGCGATCACTTCGGTCTTGACCAGGCCGTCCGAATTGGCCTGGGCTTCGCGCAGCTTGGCGAATTCCTGCTCGCTGAAGCCGGCCTTGCGCATCAGTTCTGCCAGCGGCACGGCGGGTCCCATCGATGCGGGCACGGGCACGCCGGCCGCCACGAAGTCCCAGTAGATGCGCTCGTAATGGGCGGGGCGCGGCTTCTTGCCGTTGCGGATGTCGAGGATGTCGAGGTATTGCTGTTCGTACCTGGCGTCGCCCGTGACGACGTAGGTGCGGGCCAGCCGGGTCAGGTCGTCCGAGCTTTGCCGCAGTTCGTCGGCCAGCAGATAGGACTGGTAGCGCGTTTCAGTGACCTGGTTCGCCTCGGCCTGCTTGCCCGCCACGCGGAACAGCGCCCACAGGCTGATGAGGGAGAGCGCCAGGCTGAGCAGAAAAATGGCGGCAAAGATATTCCTGATCGACAGTGTGCTGCGCATGGTGTCCCCCGCAGGTGTGGTTGGGGCCGTTGGCATTGCCCGTCAGGTGAATATACTCCCGTCTGCACGGCATTTTAATGCCGTGCAGAAAAAAAGTGCCGCCACGCAACGGCACTCCGTGTTGTTCAAACTGCCAGCTGCTGCAGCAGATACAGGCGCTGATACAAGCCGCCCTCAATCTGCATCAGGGCGTCGTGCGGCCCCGCTTCCGTGATGCGGCCATGGTTGAGCACGATGATCCGGTCCGCCTCGCGGATGGTCGACAGGCGGTGGGCGATGGCGATGATGGTGACCTTGCCGCGCAACTCGTTGAGGGCCGTCTGCACGATCTGCTCCGTCTGGCTATCGATGCGCGACGTTGCTTCGTCGAGCAGCAGGATGCGCGGCTGGCCGGCCAGCGCGCGGGCAATCGCGATCAGCTGCTTCTGCCCCGACGACAGGCGCGAGCCGCCTTCGCCCAACGGCGTGTCGTAGCCGTGTTCCAGCGCGGCGATGAAGTCGTGCGCATGCGCGGCGCGCGCGGCCGTCTCGATCTGCTGCTGCGTGTAGCCGCGGCCCATGTCGATGTTTTCGCGCGCCGAGGCGGCCAGCAGGAAGGGGTCTTGCGGCACCAGGCCCACGTCGGCGCGGAACCGCTCGTTGTCGATGCTGTCGAGGGGCACGCCGTTGATGGCGATGCTGCCCTGCGCGACGGGGTAGAAGCGCAGCAGCAAGGAGAGCAGGGTCGACTTGCCGCTGCCCGTGTGGCCGACGATGCCGAAGAAGGCGCCCTGCGGGATCTGCAGCGACAGCTCGTGCAGCACGGGCTGGTTTTCCACATAGGCGAAGGTCAGGCGGGCGATGTCCACGGCGGGCGTGTTGCCGTCATGCGCGCCATGGCGTGCGGCTGGCGCGGTTTTGCCCGGCGCGTGTTCCAGCGCCTGCGCTTCATCGAGCAGGGCCGAGACGCGCGCCGTCGCCACCACCGACTGCTGCAGCTGGCTGAATTGCATGGTGATCTGGATCAGCGGTTCGATCACGCGCGCGATGTAGCTGATGAACGCATACAGCACGCCCACCTCCACGGCGCCCATCTCGCGGCGGCCGAAGCTGAAGATGACGACGGCCAGCAGCACGATGTTGAGCATGTCGAGCGCGGGGCGCAGCAGCCAGGCGTTGGCGCGCAATTCCTGCATGCGCGCCGTGTAGTGGTCCTGGTTAATGCCCGTGAAGCGCGCGCCGAAGCGCTGTTCCGCGTTATTCGCCTGCAGCACGCTCATGCCGCCGATCGATTCGGCGATCTGGCCGTTGATCTCGCTGCGCAGGGCGCGCGCGCGCGTGACGGCCGGCGCGCTCCAGCGCTGGTACAGGAAGACGATGAGCAGCACGGCCGGCAGCAGGGCCAGCACGATCAGCATCAGCCGCCAGTCGAGGAATGCCATGGCGGCCATGGTGCCGACCAGGACGATGGAGCTGTCGAGGATGACGAACAGCACCTGCACGTACAGCGATTTCACCGCTTCCGTGTCGTTGGTGACGCGGCTGACCAGCTGCCCCGTGATGGCGCGATCGAAAAAACTCATCGGCAGGCGCAGCACGTGCTGATACACGGTTTCGCGCAGGCGCTGCACCGAGCGCATGGCCAGGCCGGACAGGCGCACCAGCTGCAGATAGCGCAGGCCGGAAGCGACCCAGCCCGTCAGCAGGCAGCCGCCCAGCAGCAGCGACATGCGCGTCCAGTCCAGGTGGCGCGGCAGCAGGTGCTGGTCGATCAGGGCCTTGCCTAAAATGGGACCCGTGACTTCCAGCGCGGCGGCGAGGATCAGCCAGAACGTGGCCCAGTACAAATGGCGCAGGTCGGGCGCGGCGGCGCGGCGCAGCAGGCCGATGGCTTGCGCGGCCTGGCGGCGCACGGATGGCGTGGCGCTGGCGGTTTGGTCAGTCTTATTAGATGGCATCGAGGCTGGCCTCCAGTTGTTGATAGCGCCACTGGCTGGCGTACCAGCCGTCGCGCTGCATCAGCGCGTCGTGGTTGCCCGTTTCCGTGACGTGGCCGTCGCGCAGCACGAGGATCAGGTCCGCGTTGACGACGGCGCTCAGGCGGTGGCTGGCGATGATGGCGCTGCGCTCGGGGCGCTTGCGGCGCAATTCCTCCAGGTGCTGCAGGATGCGCGTTTCCGTGCCCGTGTCGACGGCGGACAGCGCATCGTCGAGCAGCAGCAGGCCGTTGTCGGCCAGCAGGGCCCGGGCGATCGCCACGCGCTGGCGCTGGCCGCCGGACAGGGTGATGCCCTTCTCGCCCACATGCGTTTGATAACCGTCCGGGAACTGCAAAATATCGGCATGAATGTCGGCCAGCTGCGCCGCCCGTTCCACTTCTTCGCGCGTGGCGCCGGGGCGGGCCAGCGCGATATTGTCGGCGATGGTGGCGGAGAATAAAAAGGACTCCTGCGGCACCCAGCTGATGGCAGCGCGCAGCGCGTGCAAGGTATACGCGTCCAGCGCGTGGCCGTTCCAGGTGGCCGTGCCCGACTGCGGCGTGACCTGGCGCAGCAGCACGCGCAGCAGGGTCGACTTGCCGCTGCCCGTGGGACCGACGAGGCCCAGGGTCTGGCCCGGCTGTAACAGCAGCGAGATGCCGGACAGCGCAGGCGCCGTCTGGCCCGCATAGGCAAAGCCGACGTCCTGCAATTGCAGGGGGCCGGGCGTCAGCGTGGCGATGCTGCCATGGTCGTCGATGGCCAGCGGCGCGTCGAGCATCGGCTGCAGGCGCTGCCAGGCGGCGCGGCCCCGTTCGATCAATGAGAGCACCCAGCCGGCGGCGAACATGGGCCAGATCAGTTGGCCCAGGTACATGGAAAAGCTCGTCAGCGCGCCGATGGTCAGCTGGTCTTGCCACACGAGGTAGCCGCCCAGGCCCAGGGTCAGCGCCGTGGCCGCCGTCAGGGTCAGGCCGACGGCCGGTTCATACGCCGCTTCCCAGCGCTGCGCCGTCAGGCTGGCGTTGGCCGCGTGGCCGGCCAGGGTGGAGAATTGCTGGCTGCTGCGCTCTTCCAGGCCCAGCGCGCGCAGGGTGCGCACGCCCGACAGCGATTCCTGCACATGGTCGTTCAGCGCGGAAAAGCGTTGCAGCGAATCCGTCGACGCCGTGTGGATATGGCTCGAGATGCGCCAGAAGGCCAGTCCCATCAGCGGGAAGGGCAGGAGGGCGATGCAGGCCAGGCGCCAGTCCACGCCCAGCAGCATGATGCCGAGCACCATCAGCAAGGTCAAGGTGCCGTCGAAGCCGGCCAGCATGGCTTCGCCGGCGGCCATTTCGATGGCGTCGATGTCGTTCGTCGCCAGCGCCATCAGGTCGCCCGTGCGCTGGTTCTGGTAGAACGACGCGCCCTGCTGCGACATGCGCGTGTAGAAGCGCGTGCGCAGCATCACGCCCAGCTGGTAGGCGGCCTTGAACAGGGTGATGCGCCAGCCCACGCGCAGGAAATAGATGACGACGCCGACGGCGAGCAGGGTCAGCAGCTCAAGCCACAGTTCGGCGGCCGTCATGCGGTGCGCGGCCAGCGCGTCGATGATGGCGCCCACGCGGCGCGGGATCCAGACGGTCAGTGTTGCCACGCCGGTCAGCATGACGGCGGCGGCGGCATACGCCGGCCAATGCTGACGCACGAAGCCGGCGATGAGCCTCGATAAACTCATGGTTACCTTTTGTTTTGAGTAATGGGGTGTCGCGGGGCGGAAGGACGGGCACGCGGACGGAAAGTACGCGTAGGATACAACAAGGCGGAAAAGCGCGCTGTGGACGGGCACGCAAAAAACGGGCCGTAGCCCGTTGTTTTGCCGCGTCAGTGCCGTGCGCGAAGCTTACTTGCGGCCGCTGCCTTTGCCGCCGCCCAGCATGTCGAGCTGTTTCGATGGCGCGCCCTTGGGCGCTGCCTTGGCGGCTGGCGCAGGGGCGTGCTTCACGGCGGCCTTGGCCACGGTCTTGCCGGCGGTGCTGGCTGGCTTGGCCGCCGGTTTGCTCGAAGGAATTGGTTTCGCGGCCGGCTTGGCGGGGGCTGGCGCGGCGGCATTCGCTGGCGCGGCGGCGGCAGGTACGGGCTTGGCCGCTTCCGGCTTGGCTGCCGGTTTGGCTTCCACCGCTTTCACGGCGGGCTTCTCGGCGGCTTGCTCGGCCACCTTGGCAGGTGCCGCCGCCGGCTTGGCTGCCGGCGCGGCAACGGCGGCTGGCGCCACCTTGGCGGCCGGCTTGGCTATGTCGGCCGGCTTGGCCACTTCGGCCGGCTTGGCGGCAACGGGGGCGGGCGCCGCTGCCGCTGCCGGTGCAGGCGCAGGCGCGACGACGGCCAGCGCGGGCTTGGCTGCGGCAGGAGCAGGCGCCGTTGCGGCGGCAGGGGCGGCCGCATCGAGGCGGGCCTTGGCCGAGGCCAGCAATTCCGCCTGGGTGCCCGAGGCGATGCCGAACAGCTGGCGGCTGTAGGCCAGCACGCTCTCGATGCTTGGCTGCGCCTGGCTGGTGCTGTAGCTGAAGAAGTCGCGCGGGTCTTGCGTGACCAGCAGGTGCTGCGCCGTTTCCGCCGTCTGCGACAGGGCGGCCTTGCCGGCGTTCAGGTTCAGGGCGATGATTTTCTCGGCGCTTTCAAAGACTTTGCTGGTCAGGAGGCTGAAGATTTGCAGCTGGTTTTCCAGTTGCGACTTGGCGGCGCTGGAAATGTGTTCTGGAAGCGGAAACATATTTACTCCTTTGTACGGATTAAAATGCTGGCAAAACGCTCTGCAAAATCCCGAAAACCAGAGTTGGCCGCGTTTTGTAAAGTGGGTAGCGTGCTAAATAGCTGATCATGGACTTTTTATGATGCAACGCAATATGAATATTCTAGCGGTGATTCGGGTTAGTTGAAAGTTATTTTCTCAAGGGCGTGCGCCATGGGTTTGCCCTATTCATGCGCCTGGCGGCATTTGCGGAAAGTTTGCGCGCGCGCAAAGCGTTGCCAGGGAATCTATGGCTACGCTTTTGCCAGTGGCTGGTTTCTTGCACTGCAGCATCCATGAGAAATATATAAAGTGACAATTAACTGAAACACCAGACACAGTCGTCAACCGAAGGAGTGTCCGCATGGACCTAGTCATCCGCAATGCCAGCCTGCCCGACGGGCGCCGCGCCATCGATATCGCCATCGAGGGCGGCCGCATCGCCGCTGTCGGCCCCGCCTTGCCCGTGACGGGCGCGCAGGAGATCGACGCCGCCGGCGACCTCGTCACGCCGCCCTTCGTCGACGCCCACTTCCACATGGACGCCACGCTCAGCTACGGCCTGCCGCGCGTGAATGCCTCCGGCACCCTGCTCGAAGGCATCGCCCTGTGGGGCGAGCTGAAGCCGCAACTGACGCAGGACGCGCTGGTCGAACGCGCCCTGCAGTATTGCGACTGGGCCGTGGCGCGCGGCTTGCTGGCCATCCGCTCGCACGTGGACATCTGCGACCCGCGCCTGCTGGCCGTCGAAGCGCTGCTCGACGTCAAGCGGCAAGTGGCGCCGTATCTCGACCTGCAGCTGGTGGCCTTTCCGCAGGACGGCATCCTGCGCAGTCCCGGCGCCTTCGATAATCTAAAACGCGCAATCGCCATGGGCGTCGACGTGGTGGGCGGCATCCCGCATTTCGAGCGCACCATGGCCGATGGCGCGGAATCCGTCCGTCTGCTGTGCGAATTTGCCTGCGAGCGTGGCCTGATGGTCGACATGCATTGCGATGAATCGGACGATCCGCTGTCGCGCCACATCGAAACCCTGGCCTTCCACAGCCAGCGCCTTGGCATGCAGGGCAGGGTGACGGGCTCGCACCTGACCTCCATGCACTCGATGGACAATTACTATGTGAGCAAACTGCTGCCCCTGATCCGCGAGGCGGGCGTGGCGGCCATCGCCAACCCCCTCATCAACATCACCCTGCAGGCGCGCCACGATACGTATCCGAAGCGGCGCGGCATGACGCGCGTGCCCGAGATGCTGGCCGCCGGCATTCCCGTCGCCTTCGGCCACGATTGCGTGATGGACCCGTGGTACAGCCTCGGTTCCGGCGACATGCTGGAAGTGGCGCACATGGGACTGCACGTGGCGCAGATGACGGGCCAGCAGGCGATGCACGAGTGCTTCCTGGCCGTGACGGAGACGCCGGCGCGCATCCTGGGCCTGGACGGCTACGGCATCGCGCCCGGCTGCCACGCGGACTTGCTGATCCTCGATTGCGGCAGCACCGTGGAAGCGCTGCGCCTGCGCGCGGCGCGGCGCCTGGTGCTGCGGCGCGGGAAAGTCGTCAGCGAGGCGCCCCGCGCCGCGTCGCGCCTGCACCTGCCGGGGCGGCCCGACAGTGTGAACTTCCGCCTGGGGCGCTGATACAATCGGCCATCACTTGTCATTGGGAGCACCGCCTTGAAAGAAATTGATATCCGTCCGGCCAACGAAGCCGATTTCGACGCCATGTGGGCCATCTTCCAGGTCCTGGTGGCCGCTGGCGACACCTATACCTTCCCTGCTGATACCTCGCGCGAAGAGTGTCACGCCTACTGGTTCGGTCCCGGCGTGCAAAGCTTCGTCGCCGTGATGGGCAGCGAGCGCCTGCTGGGCATGTACAAGCTGGTGGCGAACCAGCCGGGCCATGGATCGCACGTGGCCAATGCCTCGTTCATGGTCGACCCGGCCGCGCAAGGCGTGGGCGTGGGCCGCCTGATGGGCGTGCACTGCATGGAAGAAGCGCGCCGCGCGGGCTACCTGGCGATGCAGTTCAACTTCGTCGTCAGCACCAACCTGGCCGCCGTCACGCTGTGGAAAAAACTGGGCTTCACGGTGGTCGCCACCCTGCCGCTGGCCTACCGCCACGCGCAGCTGGGCTATGTCGACGCCTACGTGATGTACCAGCTGCTGACCGATCCGATGCAGTGGCCGGCATGAGCGGCGCCGTCACTGTGATGGAGACGCCCCGTCTGCGCCTGCGCACGGCCACGCTGGACGATGCGGCCTTCTACATGGAGCTGGTCAACGACCCGTCGTGGATCGCCAACATCGGCCAGCGCAACATCCACACCCTGGAAGCGGCCCGCGCCGCGCTGGAGTCGGGACCGATGGCGCAGTTCGGCGAGCATGGCTATTCGCTGTACATCGTCGAGCGCCGCAGCGATGGCACCCCCGTGGGCATGGCCGGCCTGGTGCGGCGCGACAGCCTGCCCGGCCCCGATATCGGCTATGCCATGCGTCCCGCCTACTGGGGCCAGGGCTATGCCTGGGAAGCGACGGCGGCCATCGTGCGGCATGCGCAGCACGTGCTGCGCCTGCCCACCCTGTACGGCATCACCTCGCTGCAAAACCAGGCGTCGATCAATCTGCTCAACAAGCTGGGACTGCGCTTCGAGCGCTTTACGCGCCGCCAGCCGGACGGCAAGGATACGAACGTCTACCGCCGCGATTTTCGTCTGGATTGAATGGACAATGCATATCGAAAGACTGAAAAATAGTATTTAAAATCCGGCCGCTTTTGTAGTGGTGGCGCGCAGTCTTTGTTTTTATAGTTGGCATACCGGTGGAAGACCGCCGGACTATAAAAACTGGAGACTCGTGATGAAGATCGTTACTGCTATTGCATGGGGCGGCGTCATGTCCGCCGCCTGCGCGTCGATGCCGGCGGCATCGGCGCAAAGCTGCTCGGTGCCCGTCCTCAAGGTGCTGGCGCAAAAGAGCCTGGGCCTGACCGTGATGGAAAAGACCCTGGCCGAGTATGAAAAGAAAAACGGCACCAAGGTGCAGATCAGCTATTTCGGCGAAAACGACCGCCGCTCCAAGGCTAGGCTCGACGCTTCCACCAAGGCCGGCTCCTACCAGATCTATTACATCGACGAAGCCAACGTGGCCGAATTCGCCACGGCCGGCTGGGTCGTCCCCCTGCTCAAATACCTGCCGAAGGATGCCGACTACGACGACTTCCTGCCGGGCCGCCGCGCCGTCGCCGCGTACAAGGGCGTGGCGTATTTCGCGCCCCTGATCGGCGGCAGCGACTTTCTGCTTTACCGCCGCGACCTGCTGGAAAAGGCCGGCATCGCCGTGCCGAAGACGCTCGACGAACTGGTCGCCGCCGTGAAAAAACTCAACAGCCCGCCGAACGTGTATGGCTGGGCGGCGCGGGGCCAGCGCGGCTCGGGCATGAATGTGTGGCGCTGGGCGCCGTTCATGCTGGCCGCCGGCGGCAAGTGGGAAAACAATGGCGTGCCGGCCTTCAATTCGCCGCAGGCCGTCAAGGCGACGACCCTGTACCGCGAGCTGTTCAAGTACTCGCCGCCGGGCGGTGCCACCTACGACTGGAGCAACGCGCTCGAAGCATTCAGGTCGGGCAAGGTGGCCTTCATGATCGAGTCGACGCCGTTCGCCGATTGGATGGAAGACCCTAAAAAATCCTCGGTGGTCGACAAGGTGGGCTATGTGCGCCCGCCATCGCCATTGCCATCGGCCGCGTTTGGCCACGGCCTGGCCATCTCCGCCACTGGCGCGAAGGATGAATGCACGCGCCTGGCGGCCGGCAAGTTCATCGCTTTCGCCACGGGCAAGGAACAGGAACAGGCGCGCCTGAAGGACAAGGTCTTCAGTGACTACAACCGCAGCAGCACCATCGCCAGCGAGTACTTCCGCAAGCACGTCAAGCCGCAGATCCAGGCGGGCCTGACGGAGACCACGCCCGTCTCGCGCGTCACCATCTGGCCCAGCCCCGAGTGGCCGGACATCGGCGACAACCTGGGCGTGGTGCTGGAAGAAGTGTTTACGGGCACGCGCGGCGACGTGCAAAGCGCGCTCGATGAGGCCAACGAGTATGCGACGGAAGTGATGCAGCGGGCCAGCAAGCGTAAGTAAGTTCCTTTACCCCAGTAGTTTGCCTTTGGGGTGAAAAATGACGCCAACGTACGAGCCTGAAAGCTGATCCTTATGTCGCACTCCATCCATAAAAAACGCCACACCTGGCTGCCGGCCGTCTTTCTGACGCTGCCGCTGCTGGTCCTGCTGATACTGGGCCTGGTGCCCAGTATCGCCGCCATCAACCTGGCTCTGCAAAACCGCGTGCTGCGCTACAGCGACAGCGACTACGTCGGCTTTGCCAATTTTCTCCGCCTGTTCGGCGACCGCCGCTTCCTCAATGCCGTGCAGGTGTCGGCCATCTGGGAAGTGGTCACCGTGGCCGGATCGCTGCTCCTCGGCGTGCTGCTGGCCGTGTTCCTGTTCGAGAAAGTCAAGGGCCGCACGCGTGACGTCATCGCGCTGCTGCTGATCGTACCGGTGCTGCTGCCGCGCGTCTCGGCCGCCTTCATCTGGAAGTTCATGTATTCGCCGCTGATGGGCATTTTGAACTGGCTGCTCGAATGCGTGGGCCTGGGCGGCACGGCGCTGCTGTCGGACCCCGCCACGGCCCTGTACGCGGTGGCGCTGGTCGATATCTGGCAGTGGGGCCTGTTCTTCGGCGCTGTCATCCTGAAGCTGCTGGAAACCCTGCCCGCCGAACCGCTGGAAGCGGCGCGCCTCGACTACGCCAGCACGCTCCAGGTGTATGCCTACATCGCGCTGCCGATGCTGAAGGTACCGATCATGAGTCTCGTGTTCATCAAGATGGTCGAGTCGCTGCGCTCGTTCGACCTGATCTACGTGATGACCAAGGGCGGCCCCGGCATCTCCACCGAAACGCTGGACATGTACGCATATGCGCAAGGCATCGGCCTGATGGGCAAGGTGTCGTACGCGTCCAGCATGGCCGTGCTGATGATGCTGGCCACCACCGTCATCTTCACCTTACTCTGGAAGCGGGTCGCCAAATGGGAAAACTGACGCTCTCTCGCGGCTTTGGTGCCGTCGCCACCACCGCCATCACCACCGTGATTATCCTGGTGGCGCTGTTCCCCATCCTGTGGGCCGTGCTCAATTCCTTCAAGGAGCTGATGGACATCGTCACGCCCGTGCCGCGCTTTTTCTTCAGCCCGACCCTGGCCAACTACCAGCAGGTGCTGGCCAGCCCGGAAGTGCTCACGGGGCTGGGCAACAGCGTGGTCATCGTCGGCGTGGCCGTGCTGCTGGGCGCCGTGCTGGGCGTGCCGGCCGCGTATGCGATCGCCCGCTATCCGATACCTGCCAAGAAGGATATCCAGTTCTTCCTGCTGTCGCTGCGTTTTTTGCCGCCCGTGGCCGTCGCCATTCCATTGATCTCGATCTGGATCGACCTGGGCCTGTACGACTCGCGCCTGTCGATGGTGGTGACGTATCTGCTGGTGACCCTGTCGACCATCATCTGGCTGTCGATTCCCGCCTTTGCCCGCATCCCGAAAGAGATCGAGGAAGCGGCGGCGCTGGACGGCTACGGCCCCTACCAGGTGTTCTGGCACGTGGCCCTGCCGGTGGCCTCGAAGACACTGATGGGCGGCATCGTCTTCAGCTTCGTGCTGGTCTGGAATGAACTGATGATCGCGCTGGCGCTCACCTCCTCGAAAAGCATTACCTTGCCCGTCGTGGCGTCGGCATTTACCTCGATGGGCCAGGAGGTGCCGTGGGGCGTGGTGAACGCTTCCACCGTGCTGCTGGCGCTGCCGCCGCTGCTGTTCGTCGGCATCCTGGGACGGCTGCTCAACTCCATGCTCAAACACAAATAAAAGGACATCATCATGCAAGCACTCGTACTGGAACAGGCGGAAAAAATCACCTTGCGCGACATCGACGTGCCACTCGTCGTCGGCCCGCGCGACGTGAAAATCAAGATTCATACCGTGGGCATCTGCGGCAGCGACGTGCATTACTTCAAGCATGGCAAGATCGGCCCCTACGCCGTCGACGCGCCGATGGTGCTCGGTCACGAAGCGTCCGGCGTGGTGGCCGAAGTGGGCGATGAAGTGACGCACCTGAAGGTGGGCGACCGCGTCTGCATGGAGCCGGGCGTGCCGCAGTTCGATTCGCCGGCCACCATGCGCGGCCTGTACAACCTCGATCCTGCCGTGCGCTTTTGGGCCACGCCGCCCATCCACGGTTGTCTCACGCCATATGTCGTGCATCCGGCTGCCTTTACCTTCAAGCTGCCCGACAACGTCAGCTTCGGTGAAGGCGCCATCGTCGAACCGCTGTCCATCGGCCTGCAGGCGGCCACGAAGGCGGCCATCAAGCCAGGCGACGTGGCCGTGGTGATCGGCGCCGGTACCATCGGCGCCATGAATGCGCTGGCGGCGCTGGCGGGCGGCTGCTCGCGCGTGATCCTGGCCGACCTGGTGCCGGAAAAACTGGCCCTGTTCGCCGATAACCCGGCCGTGACCACGGTCGACGTGCGCCAGGCCAGCCTGGCGGACACGGTGCGAGAGGCCACCGATGGCTGGGGCGCCGACATCGTCTTCGAAGCCAGCGGCGGCATGCGCGCCTACGATAACATCGTCGACCTGCTGTGCCCGAACGGCTGCCTGGTGCTGGTCGGCATACCGCCCGACAACGTTCCCTTCGATATCGTCGCCATCCAGGCCAAGGAAGTGCGTATCGAGTCGGTGTTCCGCTACGCGAACATCTTCCCGCGCGCGATCGCCTTGCTCGCTTCCGGCAAGATCGACGTGAAGCCTTTCATTTCGCGCACCTTCGGCTTTGCCGATGGCGTGCAGGCGTTCGAGGAAGCGGCCAAGGGCCACCCGCGCGACGTCAAGATCCAGATCGAACTGGCAGGAGCGTAAGCATGGCAAATATCGCTTGCAGGCAGCTGCACAAGACTTATGACCAGAAGACGGCAGTGCTGCAGCCGTTCGACCTGGAAATCGATGACGGCGAATTCATCGTCCTGCTGGGGCCTTCGGGCTGCGGCAAGTCGACCCTGCTGCGTATGATCGCGGGCCTGGAAGACATCAGCGGCGGCGAGCTGTTGATCGGCGGCGCCGTCGTCAACGATTTGCCGCCCCGCGCGCGCAATGTGGCGATGGTGTTCCAGAACTATGCGCTGTATCCGCACATGACGGTGTACGACAATATCGCCTTCGGCTTGCGCCGCCTGAAGGTGCCGAACGACGAGATTGAGCGCCGCGTGCGCGAGGTGGCCGCCATCCTCAGTCTGGACAGCCTGCTCGAGCGCAAGCCGCGCGCCATGTCGGGTGGCCAGCAGCAACGCACGGCCATTGCGCGCGCCATGATCAAGACGCCGCAGGTATTCCTGTTCGATGAACCGCTGTCGAACCTGGACGCCAAGCTGCGCGCGCAGCTGCGCGCCGACATCAAGCGATTGCACCGCCGCCTGCGCACCACCACCCTGTACGTCACGCACGACCAGCTCGAGGCCATGACCCTGGCCGACCGGGTGGTGCTGATGAAGGGCGGGCATATCGAGCAGATCGGCACGCCGGCGGAACTGTACAACCATCCGCGCACCCTGTTCGCGGCAGGGTTCATTGGCACCCCTGCCATGAACTTCATCGACGGCGTCATCGAGAAGGAGGGCGGGCAAACGCTGCTCGTGTGCGCCGGCTACCGCTGGCCGCTGATTTCCCCCCGCTTCGCGGCCTTGCCGGCCGGCACGCGCGTGGTCTTCGGCCTGCGTCCGAACCACTTGCGCGCGGCGCGGCCGGACGAGCCGGCGGGTACGCATGGCCTGGCATGCGCCATCGACCTGGTCGAGCTGCTGGGCGCCGAAGCGCTGATCAGCTTTCAGTGCGGCGCCTTGACCTTGTCCGCCCTGCTGCCGGCGAATGCGGCCAACAGCGCGGCGCAGGTGGGGCAGAGCCTGGCGCTGGCCTTCGATGAAGAGCACATGCACCTGTTCGACGCCGACAGCGGACTGGCCTTGGCGCTCAGTGCTCAGCTAAGTGGTTAGAATAGCTGGCAACGAGACCGCGCAAGGGGAACTGCCGTGACGCCTGACCTGGAACTGATCCACAAACCGATCCACGAATCATTTCGCGCGTGGGCGCACGGCTTTCCGCATACCGGGGTGAAATGGCATTTTCATCCCGAGTACGAACTGCACTTCATCATCACCTCAAACGGCAAATTTTTTATCGGCGACCATATCGGCAGTTACGGGGCGGGCAATCTGATCCTGACAGGACCAAACCTGCCGCATAACTGGGTCAGCGAATTGCCGGAAGGCGTGGTCCTGCCCGAGCGCGACCTGGTGCTGCAGTTTTCCAGCGACTTCATCGAACGTTGCATGCTGCTGTTCCCGGAAATGGCGCCCCTGAAAGTCCTGCTGAGCGAGGCAGGCAGGGGCTTGCAATTTCCCGATGCGCTGGGCTTGCGCCTGGTGCCGCTGATGAAGGAATTGACGACGGCGCAGGGCTTGCGCCGGGTCGAGCTGTTTACGCGCCTGTTCGGCGAGCTGTGCGAGTGCCGCGAGCGGCGGCCCCTGGCCAGCGTGACTTACCTGGCGCAGGCGGGGCGCTATATGTCCTCGACCATCAACCTGGTGCTGACCTACATCAAGCAGAACATCACTCTGGATTTTTGCGAGCAGGACGTGGCCGACGTGGCGGAGATGAACACCTTGAAATTCACGCGTTTCTTCCGCAAGCATACGGGTACCTCGTTCATTCAATACGTCAACCAGGAACGCATCGCGCTCGCGTGCGAGCTGCTGAGGAACACGGACATGAAGGTCACCGATATCTGCTACCGCACGGGTTTCAACAACCTCTCCAATTTCAACCGCCAGTTTTTGGTCCACAAGCAGATGTCGCCGTCGAAATTCCGCTCCTGCGGGCAAATGAACATGCCAGCGTCGTTTTCCTGACGGTCCGTTTTCACTTTTTTTATGGAACCATCGTGACTTATCTCGGTATCGATATCGGCACTTCCGAAGTCAAGGCCATCCTCACCGATGACGCGCAGACCATTCTCGCCAGCAGCGGCGTGACCCTGCGCGTCTCCAGTCCCCATCCCGGCTGGTCGGAACAGAATCCCGAAGACTGGTGGCACGCCACGCTGGACGTGATCGCCGCCATCCGCGCCGCGCAGCCGGTGGCGTTTTCCGGCTTGCGCGGCATCGCCCTGTCGGGCCAGATGCATGGCGCCACACTGCTCGACAAGCAGCAGCACGTGCTGCGCGCGGCCATCCTGTGGAACGACACGCGCGCCTTTGCCGAATGCGTGGAGCTCGAGGCGCTGGTGCCCGAGTCGCGCGCCATCACGGGCAACCAGGCCATGCCCGGTTTCACGGCGCCCAAGCTGCTGTGGCTGCAAAAATACGAACCGTCGCTGTTCCGCGCCACGGCCAAGGTCCTGCTGCCCAAGGATTACGTGGCCCTGCGCCTGACGGGCGAGTACGTGTCCGACATGTCCGACGCTTCCGGCACCCTGTGGCTGGACGTGGCCAAACGCGACTGGTCCGAGCGCATGCTGGCCGCCACCGGCCTCTCGCGTGAACACATGCCGCGCCTGGTCGAAGGCAGCGCCGCCGCCGCGCAGGTGCGGCCCTCGCTGTGCCAGGAATGGGGCATCGCGCATGCGGTGCTGCTGGCCGGCGGCGCGGGCGACAACGCGGCGGCGGCCGTGGGCCTGGGCGTGGTGGAGCCGGGTGCCGGCCTGCTGTCGCTGGGAACCTCGGGCGTGCTGTTCGCCGGCAGCGACGGTTTCGCGCCCAATCCGGGCCAGGGCGTGCACGCGTTCTGCCATTGCCTGCCCGAGCGCTGGCACCAGATGAGCGTGATCCTCAGCGCCGCGTCCAGCCTCAGTTGGGTGGCGCGCCTGACGCAATCGAACGACATCGGCGAATTGGTGACACTGGCGGAAAACGTCGAGGCGCGCACGGCGCCCGTCTTCCTGCCCTACCTGAGCGGCGAGCGCACGCCGCACAACGACGCCACGGCGCGCGGCGTGTTTTTCGGTTTGTCGACGGAGCACGGGCGCGCGGAACTGGCCTACAGCGTGATGGAAGGCGTGGCCTTTGCCATGGCCGACGGCAATGCGGCCCTGCGCAGCGCCGGCACGCATCTGAAAGAAGCGTCGTTCGTGGGCGGCGGCTCGCGCAGCCGCTTCTGGGCCCAGCTGTGCGCGAATGCCTCGGGCTTGCGCGTGCTGCGCCACGACCATGGCGTGGCCGGCGGCACCCTGGGCGCGGCGCGCCTGGCGCAGATGGCGGTGACGGGCTTGCCGCCCGCGCAGGTGTGCACGCGCCCGGCCGTGCAGGAAACGGTGGCGCCGCAGGCGTCCAGCGTGCTGGATGAGCGCCTGGCGCGCTACCGGCGTTTGTATCCGCTGCTGCGCGAAGAATTCGCGGGCGCGGCGGCGGCGGCGCGCTGACGGGGCCGGCAAGATTGCCTGCCCGGCCATGCTGTAGGCGCGGGATATGGCCAGACAGTCAATCTTCCCGTGTAATTTGTTGTTTCTATGTTGAAAGTGTTTCTTTAGCGAAAGCGCCGCTTGGTTTTTCACGGGGCGCGCCGCATGATTTCCTCGTTTGGTGAGAATTGGATAGATTTTGCGGCGTCTTTGTTGCCATCCTGTTCTTGCCGCCGGGAGAAACACATGCAACTTGCGAATCTGAAAATCTCCGTCCGCCTGGGTTTGTTGGGCGCCTTCTTCTTTCTTGCGCTGGTGTTCGTCGGCGCGCGCGGCTGGAGCGCGCTCGACGCGGCCAGCGCGCGCGGCGCGGACGCCATGCAGCGCTCCGTGGCCCTGACGGAAGCCGTCGACGCGGCGCGCAGCGCGCAGGTGGAATTCAAGATCCAGGTGCAGGAATGGAAAAACATCCTGCTGCGCGGCGGCGACGCGGCCGCCTTCCAGCGCTACCGCGAAGCGTTCGTCGCCAGCGGCGCGCAGACGCGCAAGGAATTGAAAAGCCTGCAGGCGATGATGCACGCGTTGCAACTCGATACGGCGCCCGTGGAGCGCGCGCTGCAGGCGCACGATGCGCTCGGCGTGAGCTACCTGGCGGCGCTGCAACAGTATGACGGCGCGCGCGCCGACAGCGCCCACACGGTCGATGCGCTGGTCAAGGGCATGGACCGCGAACCGACGCGCCAGATCGACGCCATCGTCGCGGCCATCGGCAAGCAGTCGCACGGCCTGATGGCGCAGATGAAGGAGGAAGACGCGGCCGCGCACCGCAGTGCCAGCATCGTCATGCTGGCCACGGTGCTGGTGACGCTGGTCGTCGGCAGCGTCACCGTGTGGTGGCTGATCCGCAGCATCACGGTGCCGCTGGGCGTGGCCGTCGGCATCGCCCAGCAAGTGGCGGCCGGCGACTTGCGCGCCGTGGTGGCCGGCGGCAGCCGCGATGAAATCGGCGACCTGCTGCGGGCTTTAAAAGTGATGAGCGGCAACCTGGCCGACATCGTGGGCAGGGTGCGGGCCGGCACGGACGCCATCGCCATGGCGTCCGGCGAAATCGCCAGCGGCAATATGGACCTGTCCTCGCGCACGGAGGAGCAGGCCAGTTCGCTGGAAGAGACGGCCGCCTCGATGATCGAGCTGACGTCCACCGTGCGGCAGAATAACGACAACGCCGACCAGGCGCGCCAGCTGGCCGGCGGCGCGTCCGACGTGGCGCAGCGGGGCGGCGCGGCCGTGGCGCAGGTGGTGCAGACCATGAACCATATCAATGCCTCCTCGAAGCGCATCGTCGACATCATCGCCGTCATCGACGGCATCGCTTTCCAGACGAATATCCTGGCCCTGAATGCGGCCGTGGAAGCGGCGCGCGCGGGCGAGCAGGGACGCGGTTTCGCCGTCGTGGCGACCGAGGTGCGCAGCCTGGCGCACCGCTCCGCTCGGCCGCGGCGGCCATGGAAATCAAGCAGTTGATCGGCGAATCCGTGCGCACGGTGGAAGAGGGCAGCGTGCTGGCCGGCCAGGCGGGGCGCACGATGGATGAGGTGGTCAGCAGCGTGCAGCGCGTCAACGCCATCATCGGCGAGATCGCCGTGGCCAGCGTGGAGCAGCGCGACGGCATCGAGCAGATCAGCATCGCCATCAGCCAGATGGATGGCGTGACGCAGCAGAACGCGGCCCTGGTGGAGCAGGCCGCCGCCGCCGCGGACGCGCTGCAGCAGCAGGCGGCCAGCCTGGCCGACGCCGTCAGCATCTTCAAACTGCACGGCACGCCCGGCGTGGGCGCACCGGCTGGCGCCGCCCTGGCCCGCACGCTGTCGCTGGCCTGAAGCCGGCGTGTCCCGCGCCGCTTGATGCCAGTCAAGCGGCACCCGATCAGGCAAATATCGCCCCGAAATTCTTATACTATTTCCTTTCCGCATGTATCTGCGCCCGGATGCCTGGCGCGCGTTGCAAAGGAAAACCATGTCCCGTACTTTCCGCCTGCCGGGTGACGCATGACGGCGCTGCTGCTGGCGCTGTGCATGGCCCTGGCCGTGGTGCTGAGCGTGCTGCTGGCCTGCCAGTGGCAGGCGGCGCGCATGTGGCGCATGCGCCATGCGACCGGCGCGGTGCTGCAGGCGGCGCAGGCGCAGCGCATGGCAGAGGCGCTGGCGCTGCTGCATGCGCTGCCGGCGGCCGTCATCGGCACCGACCACGACGGCGTGGTGCGGTATCTGAATCCCCGCGCCAGCGCCATGGGCGGCTTGCTGGGCGACGATGGCCTGGGCCAGCCCGTGACCGGGCTGCTGCCGCTGTTCCATGACGGCACGCCCATCGATGCGGCGCGCCAGGTGCGCGACTGCGTGGCGCGCCAGGAAGTGCTGGAGGTGGCGCGCGGCGCCGTGCTGCTGCGCCATCTCGACGGCAAGCGCATCGACGTGCAGTACAGCTGCGCGCCGCTGGCGCAGGGCGGCGCGGTGCTGCTGCTGCACGATGTGTCGGCCCGCCGGCGCGCCGAGCAGCAGCTGGAATTCATCGCCCACCACGACGGTCTGACGGGGCTGCCGAACCGCCTGCATTTCCAGATCCGCTTCGAGCACGGCATCGCCTACGCGCGCCGCCACCAGGGTTTGCTGGCCGTGCTGTTCGTGGACATCGACCGCTTCAAATCCATCAACGACAGCCTGGGGCACGACGTGGGCGACCAGGTGCTGACGGAGTTCGCGCGCCGGGTGCAGCAGTGCGTGCGCAAGGTCGACACGGTGGCGCGCCAGGGCGGCGACGAATTCATCATCCTGCTGACGGAGCTGCGCACGGCGCACGATGCCGAGCGGGTGGCCGAAAAGATCGTCGCCGCCATCGCCGCGCCCTTCGTCATCGGCGAGTACAGCCTGGCGGTGGCGGCCAGCGTGGGCGTGGCCCTGTATCCGGACGACGATGACGACGTCAATGCGCTGATCGAAAAGGCCGACCTGGCCATGTATGCGGCCAAGCGCCACGCGCCCGGCACCTGCCTGCGTTACGCCGCGCGCATGCAGACGCAGTCGTATTCGCGCACCATCCTCGAGACGGCCCTGCGCCACGCGCTCGAACGCGATGAATTCGCCCTGTTCTACCAGCCGCGCATGGATTTGAAGACGCGCAGGATCACGGGCGTGAAGGCGCTGCTGCGCTGGAAGCACCCGGAACTGGGCTTGATGATGCCGCTCGACTTTTTACCGGTGCTGGAGGAAAGCGCCCTGATCCTGCCGGTGGGGGCGTGGGTGATGGCCACGGCGGTGGAACAGGCGCGCAGGTGGATCGCGCAGGGGCAGATGCTGACGGTGTCCGTCAGCCTGTCGGCGCGCCAGTTCTACCAGCGCGATATCGCGCGCAATTTCGCCGCCGCGCTGGAGGCTGCCGGCGTGCCGGGCCATTGCATCGAGCTGGAAATCGCCGCCGGCATCCTGATCGACAGCAACCAGAACTGCGAATTGATACTGCGCCAGTTCCGCCAGCTGGGCATGGCGATCGCCATCAGCGATTTCGGCACGGGCGACGCGTCGCTCACTTACCTGAAACGCTTTCCCACGGATGCCGTGAAGATCGAAAAGTGCTTCGTCGACGACCTGGGCAAGCCGGGCGGCGACGGCGCCATGGTGCGCGCCATCGTGGCGATGGCGCGCACCTTGGGGCTGCGCAGCATCGCCGGCGGCGTGGAAAGCGGCGAGCAGCTGGAACTGCTGGCCGAGATGGGCTGCGACGAGGCGTTTGGCTATTTCCTCGGCCGCGCGATGGCGCCCGAGGGTATCGAGGCGCTGCTCAAGTCGCCTAGCCCGGCATGACGGACAGCGCCGCCAGCAGCGCGGCGGCCAGCACGGCCGCGCCGCCGATGACGCGCGCCAGGCGCATGGCCTGGTGCGGCGCATACGGCAGCAGCCAGATCAGCAGCAAACCGCAGCCCGTCAGGCTGCCGACCCAGTAGACGAGGCCATAGCCGCCGCCGGCGATGTGCATGGACCAGGCCAGGGCCGCCGCCAGCGCCAGCCAGCCCGTCCACTGCAGGCGGCGGCGCAGCGGCGCGGGCGGTTCGGCGCCGCGCCCGTGCAGGTCGGCGTAGTGGCGGTCCATGGCCAGGCACAGCGAGGACAGGCCCGCGTAGCACAGCGCGAAGACGAGGAAATTGGCTAATAGTTCCATCACGCGGCCTCCATCGTCGTCGGCGCCGGCTTGGCCGGTGCTGGTTTGGGGGCTTTCACGGGCAGCGGTTTCAATTTGAACGCCGCGTACGCGAGGCCCAGGCCCAGCACCAGCACCACCAGGTCGAAGGCGGCCACCGGCACGGGGCCGCGTCCCAGGAACAGGGTCACGCCCAGGTGCGAATGGGTCGTGAAGACGTTCAGCACGGGCAGCGCCGCGAGCAGGAAGGCGCCGGCGGCCAGCTGCAGGCGCCACATGGCGCGCGACGGGCGCAGCTGGGCGATGATGGCGGCCAGGGCCCAGGCGCCGAAGAAGCAGGCGATTTCCTCTTTCGGGCGTTCCTCCATCGCCACCGGCAGCAGGCGGTTGGCCCAGAAGTAGGCGCCGAAGGCGATCGGGATGCCGGCGATGGCGCCGATGTTGAGCGCTTCCACCAGGCGCAGGCCGAAGCTGGCGCGCTTGCCGGCGGCCAGCGCCTTGGCCTGCTTCTGGCGCGTCTTGACGGCCCACAGCAGGGCGCCCGTGGCGACCATGGCGCAGCCGGCCAGGCCGGAGAGGAAGAACAGGGCGCGCAGCAGCGGTCCGCCGAAATGCGCGACGTGCAGGCCGACCATCACGCCTTGCGTGGCGGCGGCGCCGGGCTGCGCCTCGCCGTCCGATGACAGCAGCTTGCCGGATACGCCATCGAATTCCATCGACGGCTGCTTCGACGACATGTCGCGTCCGCCGGCGCGCGTCAGGGTGATGGTGGCGTTGGCGTCGCCCGGATGGTTGACGGAGATGCGCTCGACCTTGCCGCCCCACTGCTGTTCCGCCTGGCGCACGAGCGGCGCGAGCGGCGTCAGCGGCGCGGCCACGCCGGCCGGCTTGCTGTCGCCCGAGCGGCCCGGGAAGGCTTCGGCGAAGAAGGCGTCCTGGTCGCCCTTGTAGGCGGCCGTGACGCCGGACGGCATGTACAGGAACATCAACGTGACCAGGCCCGTGTAGGTGATCATGATGTGGTAGGGCAGGGCCAGCACGGCCGTCACATTGTGCGCGTCGAGCCACGAGCGCTGGCCCTTTTTCGGCCGGAAGGTAAACAAATCCTTGAAGATGCGCTTGTGCGTGACGATGCCGCTGATGATGGAGACGAACATGAACATGGCGCAGAAACCCACGATCCAGCGGCCCCAGATGGCCGACATGTAGTGCAGGTCGAAATGCAGGCGGTAGAGGAATTCGCCGCCCCGCGTCTCGCGCGGCTTGGACAGCACCTGGCCAGTGGCCGGATCGGCTTTTTCGCTATGAAAATTGCCGCGCCTGCCGCGTTTCTTTTCGCCGGGCTTGGACGGTTTGCTCCAGCCCAGCTGCGTGGCGGGGCTGCGCTCGCCGGGCAGGCTGATGAACCAGCGCGTGGCGCCTTCTGCCCGCTCTTCCATCGCCTGTTGCGCGACGGTGGCCGCTGCTTCCGTCGTCACCTCGCTGGCGGCTGCGCCGTGCAGTTCGGGCTGCATCCACAGGGTGATTTCATTGCGGTAGTAGCTGGCCGTGCCGGCGCAAAACACCAGCAGCAAGATCCAGCAGACGAGCAGGCCGGACCAGGTGTGCAGCCATGCCATCGACTGGCGGAAACCTTCTTTCATGCGAGACTCCAGGATAGTGCGCCCATCGATTGCAGGATGGCGGCGATGACGGCGGCGGGGATTGCGAGCCCAAGCCACGCGCGCAGGGCGCTGCGCGTGGCGAAGACCCACATCACGGCGCAGGTGTAGATGGCAAACGACAGCAGGGTGGCCGTCATGACGGCTTCGGAACGGGCCATGGGCAGGCTCACCGACAGCAGCATGGTGACCAGCGCGGCCAGCACGTAGCCGCCAGCGATGGCCGCCACGCTGCGCGACGCCACGCCGAGGCGGTGCATGACCCCGGCGGACAGGCGCAGGCGCGGCATTTTAATGATGGCTGGCGCTTGCATGGTCAGTCGTGTTCCTTGCTGGGCGGCAGGGCCGGGCCGGCCGGCAGCGGCGTCACGCCTTGCGGCTGCACCAGGCTCAGGGTGGTCACGAACATGGCCTTGTCATACGCTTGCGCGCCGCGCTGGCCGGGCGTCTTGTCCGTGTGCTGCACTTCCAGCACATACGTGCCCTGCCACGGCAGCGGGAAACTGACCAGGCCTTGCGCATCGCTCCACGCTTCCTTGCCCCAGCCAGATTGCACCACGGCGTTGACCTTGGCCTGCGCCAGCGGCTTGCCCTGGTAGCTGACCTGGAACTGGCCAGCTTTGCCGGTCGGCACCAGGTCCAGGGTCAGCGCTTGTGCTTGCGCCTTGCCGTCGGCGACCAGGCGCGCGGCAGGAATCCACACGGTGCGCGTGGCCTTGCCATCCTTTTTCTCTTCCCACGACGGGTAGTTGTCTTCCTCGACGATGATGCTTTCGCCGGCCGCCACCTTGCCATTCAGGAGGAAGGCGCCGGCCGTCTTGCTTGCCTGCAGCGGCTTGCTGCCGGCGGGCGAAATCCACGTCACGCGCTGGATGCTGAACTTGTCCAGCAGGCCGGGCGACGCTTCGCGCAGGTTGTCGCCGAATTCGCCGAAATACACGCTGGCCGCCTTGCCGTCCTGCTGCAGCCAGATCTGGTGCGCGCTGGCGCTGCCGCAGGCGATGGCCGCGCCCAGCAGGGCGGTGGCGAGGGCGCCGGGGCGCGCGATGGAAGCGATGTGCATGGTGTAACCCTTATCTTGTTATGTGAGTGGAAAAAGCGGCCGGCGGTGCATCAGTACTGGTAGCGCAGGTTCAGCGCCACGTTGCGCGGCTCGCCGTAATAGCCGCCGTTATAGAACCCCACGCGGCGGAAATACGTCTTGTCGAACAGGTTGTTGACGTTCAGGCTGGCCGACAGTTTCGGGCTGATCTGGTAGCGCGCCATCAGGTTGGCCAGCACGTAGCTGCCCTGGCTGACGCGGATCTTGCTTTTGTTCGGCAGCGTGGCCGTCGTCCAGATCTCGTTCTGCCAGTTCAAGCCGCCGCCGATGGTGAGATTTTGCAGCTCGCCCGGCAGGCGGTAGGTGGTCGAGAGGCGCAGCATGTTGGTCGGCTGGATGGTGTTGGTCACCACGCCCTTGCCCGTCTTCGATTTGCTGTGCGTGTAGCCGGCGAACAGCTGCCAGCCGCGCAAGGGGCTGCCCGACACCTCCGCCTCGTAGCCGCGGCTTTTCGTGCCCTTGCCCGTCGAGATATACGGACGGCCGCCGTCCGGCAGCACGAAGGTGGGCGGCACCGACTTGTCTTCCTCGCCCAGGTTGTCCTGCTTCGCTTCATACACGGCGAACGAGGCGTTCACGGCGCCGTCGAGGAATTCGCTCTTCACGCCCGCTTCCACGTTGCTGCCCGTGATCGGGTCGAGGAAGGCGTTGTGCTTGTCCTTCAGGTTTTGCGGCTTGAACAGGTCCGTATAGCTGGCGTACAGCGACGTGCTCTTGCTCACGTCCAGCACCACGCCCGCGTATGGCGTGACGACATCGTCCGTTTTATACGCGGAGCTGCGCTTGACGAAACGGCCCTGGGTGTCGTAACGGTCGTTATACGTCTCCCACTTCGACACGCGCGCGCCGGCCAGTACCTTGAAGCTGTCCGTGACGTTGATGCGCGTGGCGATGAAGGCGCCCGACTGTTTCGTGGTGGCGACGTCGCGCGCGCCCGTGCGCGTGAGCGCCGGCTCGGGCACGTCGCCCGTCCAGTTGCGGAAGTCGGGGATGGTCGTGGCGAATGGCAGCGGATCGGGCAGCAAGGTTTCATTCGTCGTGCCCTTTCGCTTCCAGCCGTTCACGCCCAGCACCAGGTCGTGCCGGCGGCCGAACAGGGGGAAGCTGCCATTGGCCGCCAGGTCGAAGTTGTCCTGCTTTTCCTCGTAGGGGAAGGCGCCGCTCCAGACTTCCAGGCCGCTGCCGTCGCGTTTCGGATAGCCGCTGCCGCCGTAGAACAGCTTGCCGTTCGAGGAGCTGTCCAGGCGCCCGTAGGCGGCCTTGAGCTTCCAGTCGCTGGCGAAGCGGTGTTCGAGATAGATGTAGCTGTTCTGGAACTCGCGCTCCCAGCTGCTCCACTTGGCCGCCATGTTGAACGAGCGGGGCATGTTGGCCGGCGTGCCGTCCGCGAAGAACAGGGGCGTGGTGCCCCAGCTCGTGCCTTTCGGCGTGTTCTTTTGGTAGTCGATGCCGGCCGTGAGCAACGTTGCAGGCGTCAGGTCCGCCTCGACGATGACGGCGCCCGCCAGCTTGCGTTCCTTGTACAGGTCCATGTAGGAATGGCGGTTCTGGCCGGCCACGACGACGCGCCCGCGGATGCTGCCGTCCGCATTCAACGGCGCGCTGATGTCGCCTTCGAGCCGCACCTTGCTCCAGGAACCGACGGTCAGGCCGGCCGAGGCGGAAAATTCCTTGCCGGGGCGCTTGTGCAGCATGTTGATGGTGGCCGACGGGTCGCCATTGCCGCTGACCAGGCCCGTGGCGCCGCGCACGATTTCGATGCGGTCATAGATGGCCGTGTCGAACAGCGCATTCGACCCGGAATTGACGGCCACGCCGTCGATCTGATAATTGCCGATGGAAAAGCCGCGCGCGGAAAAACTCGTGCGTTCGCTATCGTTTTCCTGCACCGTCACGCCCGTCGACTGCACCAGTACCTCGGCCAGGCTGTTCAATCCCATGTCGTCCATGCGCTGGCGCGTCACCACGGAAATCGATTGCGGCGTTTCGCGCATCGACAGGCCCATGCGCGTGCCCGTGGCCATCTGTCTGGTGGTGTAGGAGCCCGTGTGCTCCGTCGACGCCTTGTCTTGCTGGGCCTGCACCTTGATCTCGCTCAGGGTGGCTTCCTCCGGCTTGGCGCTCGTATCGGCGGCCAGCGCCGTGCCAGCGCCCAGCGCCGCCGCCAGCAATGCCGTCTGCACGGCGGCGGCCAGCGGACGCAGGGCGGTATTGCCAACGGTTGGGGAAAACGGGCCGGCAACCATGCCGGCCAGCGAACGTGCTCGCGCCATGAAACATCCTTCTTCTCGTATGCCCGCCGTCGGGCGGCTGGCGTTTTTGGTATGGGAGGCTTGCTTGGCGGTGTAGCCTGGCTGGCGCAGCGTGTCATCCAGCCTTACGGCAGTCAGGCGACTGCGTGCGGACTCCGGCGAGTCTAAATGTGAATGAGAACTATTCTTATTATAGTGCGGGGTTGCGAGACATGCAAGAGTGTGATGTTGTAAACGCGCACGGCCGCCCCATTGCTGGCGGCGGCCGTGTATGTGCAGGAGCGGGGGCGTTTACAGCTGGCCGCGCAGGGTCAGCATGGCGTTGCGCGGTTCGCCATAGAAGTTGGAGCCATAGGCGGCCCACACGCGCGCGTAGTATTTTTTGTCGAACAGGTTGTTCACCGTCAGCGACAGCTCCAGTTTGGGACTGAGGCGGTAGCCTGCCTGCAAGCCCACCGTGGTGACGGGACCCTGCTCGAATTTCACGGGCCCGTTCAGGCGATACATGCTGCTGACGCTGCGCAAGCCGCCGCCCACGCTGACTTTATCGAGCGCGCCGGCCAGCCGGTAATTGGTCCACAGGTTGACGTTGTGGCGCGGAGCGATGAAGGTGTACAGCTGCGCCTTCTGGTCGTCGCTGCCTTCCAGGGTGCGCGTGCTGGTGTAGGAATAGCCGCTCGTGATGTTCCAGCCCGGCAGGGGGCTGCCGCTCAGTTCGGCTTCCACGCCCTGGCTGCGCATCTTGCCCGCGCCGATGGAAAACAGCGGGTTGGCCGGGTCGGGCATGACGCGGTTTTCATCTTCCATGCGGAACAGGGCCGCGTGCGCGTTGACGTTCTTGTCGAACAGTTCTGCCTTCAGTCCCAGCTCGAACTGCTGGCCCGTGCGCGGCTTCAGGGTCTGGCCGGCAGCGTCCGTGGTGGACTGGGGCGTGAAGATGCGCGTGTAGCTGCCATAGGCCGACAATTGCCTGTCGAGCTCGTAGACCAGGCCCGCATACGGCGTGAACTTGGCCTTGATCGTGTTGCTGACATCGGTGAACTGGTTGAAATAGGCGTTGCGGTTGACGGTGTGGTTGTCCCAGTGCGTCAGGCGCCCGCCCAGGTTGACGGCCAGCCGGTCCGTCGCTTGCAGGCGGGTGCGCGCGTACAGGCCGAACTGCTTGGTGCGGTTGTCATTGCCGTTGGAAAAAGTGTAGCTGGGCTGCGCGATATTGTTGTCAGGATGAAAAATATTGACCGGCGCATTGTCTCCGCCGCCATACCGGAAATTCTTGTGCACCTGGCGGTAGTCGGCGCCCACGATCAGGTCGTGGCTGCGGCCAAAAGCCTGGAACGGCGTGGCCAGGTAAGCGTCCAGGCCCTGCGTCTTCCAGTGGCTGCGGTAGTTCCAGCTGACCAGGCAGCTGTCGCCCGTGACGGGATCGGCGGAACAGTCGGACCAGCCGAAGCTGCGCGACGGCTCATCCTGCTCGCGGTGTAGGGCGGTGACCTTGAACTGGCCGCCGTTGTCCAGTTTGTGCTCGAGCTCGGCAAAGTATTCCGTGACCTTTTCCGTGATGTGGTTCCAGGCCGGGTCGAGGTAGGTGGAGCGGGGCACGTCGAGCAAACGCCCGTCTTCATACGCGGGCAAGCCGAAGGCGGGGCGGCCCCTGTATTGCTGGTGGGTGATGCCGCCCGTCAGCACGGTGCCCGGCGCCACATCGATGGCGATGGTGCCGTACAGCAGCGGTTTTTCCGCATACACATGGTCGACGAAGGAGCGCCGGTGTTCGTAGGCGGCCACCAGGCGGCCGCGCACCCTGCCGTCCGCGCTCAGGGGGCCCGTGACGTCCGCTTCCGCGTAGTAGCGGTCCCAGGAACCTGCGCTGAGCACGCCGCTGGCGGCAAAAGTGTCGCGCGCGCGCTTGCGCACCAGGTTGATGGTGCCGCCCGGGTCGCCCGCGCCCTGGAACAGGCCGGCCGGTCCGCGCAGCACTTCCACGCGGTCATAGATGGCCAGGCCGAAGCCGGCCGACAGATCGTTGCCCGTGCTGGCGGGCGTCATCACGCCATCGACCTGCACCGCATCGAGCGCATAGCCGCGCGAATAAAAGTTACCGTGGTTGCCGCCCGTGCTGCTGGCCTCGACGGTGATGCCCGTCACGCCGCGCATGGCGTCGTCCAGGCTCAGCAAATTCTGGTCGTTCAGTTGCTGGCGCGTCAGCACGGAGATGGACTGGGGAATCTCGCGCAGGCTTTGCCGGCCCTTGCCGATGCTCACCGCCTGCGCCGCATACGACTTGGTCAGCTCGCTGTCTGGCGTCGCCTCCTGGCGCGCGCTGACGGTAATTTCCGCCAGGGTCGCCACCTTGCCCGTGGCGGGGGGCGCCGGACGGATGATGACGCTGTTGCCGTCGATGCTGGCGGCCAGGCCGCTGCCGGCCAGCAGGCGCTCCAGGCTGTCGGCCACGCCGAGCGTGCCGCTGACGGCGGGCGCCGTCTTGCCGGCCACGAGTTCGGGCGCGAACAGCAGTTGCAAATTGGCTTGCCGCGCCAGTTCATTCAGGGCTTGCCCCAGCGGCTGGGCGGCGATGGACAGGGTGACGGTGGGCGCCGTTTGCGCCTGTGCCAGGGAGATGCTGCCCAGGGCCAGCATGGCGGCCAAGGCGAGGGGGGCGGGTGTCAGATTGAGGCGGGGGGACCACATGTTGCATTTCTCCAGGTTAATTTGTTGTCGATTAACTTGGTAGACGAGGCAGCGGGCAAAACCCTCACCTGCGAATGCGAACTATTTGCATTTATTTTTCAGGCTGCCGCATCGCAGGGGCTTGCGCCGGCATTTTTTTGCCGCCATGCGGATCTCGCTGACGGCACCATCGCGTACGACGTGCACGGGCAGCAGCTGCGGCAGGGCGGCGGCGAAGCGGTCGAGCTGGGTCAGGCTGAAGCTGCCGCCGATGCGCAGCCTGGCCACGGCGGGATCGCGCACGACGAAGCCCGTGTCGCCATAGCGCTCGAATTCGGCCAGTGCCGCGCCCAGCGGCACGTTGTCGAAAGTGATCCTGCCGTCGCGCCACGGCGCCACGCTGCCGGGGGCCAGGCTGGCGACGGCGGACAGGCGGCCGCCGGCGTCGGCGCTGACGCCCTGGCCGGCCCGCAGGTCGGCCAGGGTTTGTCCTGCGCCCGCCACGCGCACGTGACCATGCTGTACGGCCACGCGCAGCTTGCCGTCGTGCTCGAGGGTATTGCGCACGGAAAACTGCGTGCCCACCACCGTCACTTTCAAGGGGCCGCTCACCACGTCGAAAGGCTGGCCCTGCTTCGATTGCACCTGGAACAGCGCTTCGCCCTGCGCCAGGCGCACTTCGCGGCGCTGGCGGTACAGGGTGACGTGCAGCCGCGTGGCCGTATCGAGCTGCATGTTGCTGCCGTCGGGCAGCGCGACGGCCATGCGCTGGCCGCGCATGGTGGCATACGACTGGCTGAAAACGGCTTGCTGCCACCACCACTGGTAGCCGCCCGCGCCCACGCTCAGCAGCAGCATGGCGGCGGCCGCATACGGCAGGGCGCGCAGCCAGTGGCGGCGGGAGTGGGACGATGGCGCAGCCTGGGGCAGTGCCCAGCGCGCGGCGAGCTGCGCAGGAATCTTGCGCGCTGCGCGGTGCGTGTGTTGCAGTTGCGCATACGCGTGCGCGTGCAGCGCGTCGGCCGCCAGCCAGGCGGCAAACTCGGCCTGTTGCTGTGCATCCAGCTTGCCGCGCCGGCTGAACCAGGTAGCGGCCGCCAGCGCCACGCCATCTTGCGTGGCGGCAAAGTCGGCGTACTCGCGCAAGTCCGCCTGCTCCTGGGCAGAGGGGCCGAACGCGTGGCGGGGCGGGAGGGCGGTCATGGGCGCCATTATGTGGCTTCCCGCAAAGAATGCAACTGCGCCTGGCAACTGAGCATGCCGCGTGCGATATGTTTTTCCACCATGCTCACGGAAATGCCCATGCGCGCGGCGATCTGCGCGTGCGGCAATTCCTCGAAGACGTGCAGCACGAAGGCGTCGCGGCAGCGGGGCGGCAAGGCGTCGATGGCGGCCACGCAGGCTTGCCAGTCCTGGCTGCCCTGCAACGCCTGTTCCGGCTGCAAATGGCGCGGCGCGGCCGGATGCGCGGCCTCGGGCAAGGCGTCGAGCTCCTCGTGCTGGCGCAAGGCGGCGCGGCGGTGATTGTCGATCAGCAGATTGCGCGCCGTGTGGTACAGCAGCGCGCGCGGTTCGCGCACGGCTGTTTCGCCCAGCACGCGCGCATAGCTTTCCTGCACCATGTCGGCGGCAGCTTCGCGGTTGCGCAAGCTGCGCCAGCAAAAGTTCAACAGTTCTTGGTAATAGCGTGCGACCACGGCGTCCGATGTATGAGTCCGCAGCCAAGGAATGCCGCATATGAGAATGATTCTCATTATATGGCATGCCGGGATGTCGCGCTAAGCGGCTTGGCGCACCGTGGCAGGTGTACAACGCTTTGCCCCGCGCCCTGCATCGGTTAACATGCGAAGTTAATAGGGAGACAACATGGCTATTCAAATCATCAATACGGCGCCGATAGCCGGCCAGCGGCCCGGCACTTCGGGCTTGCGCAAGAAGGTGGCGACCTTCAGCGTCCCGCAATACCTGGAAAACTTCGTGCAGAGCGTGTTCGATAGCGTGGGCGACTGCCGCGGCCAGACCCTGGTGCTGGGCGGCGACGGGCGTTACTACAACCGGGCAGCCATCCAGACGGTGCTGCGCATGGCGGCCGCGCACGGCTACGCGCGCGTGCTGCTGGGGCAGGGCGGCATTTTGTCGACGCCGGCCGTCAGCTGCGTGATCCGCAAGCATGGCGCCAGCGGCGGCATCATCCTGTCGGCCAGCCATAATCCGGGCGGCCCCGATGGCGATTTCGGCATCAAGTACAACATCGCCAATGGCGGCCCGGCGCCCGAGAAGGTCACGGAAGCCATCTACGCCTGCACGCAAGCCATCGCCGCATACCGCATCAGCGACGCGGCCGACATCGACCTCGACGCCTTGGGCACCGTGCGCATCGAGCAGATGACGGTCGAAGTGATCGATCCGGTGCTCGACTACGCGGAACTGATGCAGCAGCTGTTCGACTTCGACGCCATCCGCGCCCTGTTCGCGGGCGGCCTGCGCATCTGCTTTGACGGCATGCACGCCGTCTCCGGCCCGTATGCGACGGCCATCCTGGAAGGCATGCTGGGCGCGGCCAAGGGCAGCGTCATCAACGGCGTGCCCCTGGAAGACTTCGGCGGCGGCCACCCGGACCCGAATCCCGTCAACGCGCGGGAATTGATCGCGCGCATGGCCGGCGACGATGCTCCCGACTTCGGCGCCGCCTCGGACGGCGACGGCGACCGCAACATGATCGTCGGCCGGCGCTTCGACGTCACGCCCTCGGACAGCCTGGCCATCCTGGCCGCCAACGCCGCCGTGGCGCCCGGCTACCGTGGGGGCTTGAAGGGCATCGCCCGCTCCATGCCCACCTCGGGCGCGGCCGACCGGGTCGCCAGCGCGCTGGGCATTCCCTGCCACGAGGCGCCGACGGGCTGGAAATTCTTCGGCACCCTGCTCGACGCCGGCATGGCCACCCTGTGCGGCGAGGAAAGCTACGGCACGGGCTCGAACCACGTGCGCGAAAAAGATGGCTTGTGGGCCGTGCTGTTCTGGCTCAACCTGCTGGCGGAAAAAAAGCAATCGGTGGAAGACATCGTGCGCGCGCACTGGGCCACGTATGGCCGCAATTACTATTCGCGCCACGACTACGAAGATATCGACAGCGCCAGCGCGCAGCAGTTGATGGAAGCCGTGCGCGGCCGGCTGGCCGCCTTGCCGGGCCAGGTGCTGGGTGGCTGCACGGTGGCGCTGGCCGACGATTTCAGCTACACGGACCCCGTCGACGGCTCCGTGGCGACACAGCAGGGCATCCGCATCGTCATGACGGACGGCGCGCGCATCGTGCTGCGCCTGTCCGGCACGGGTACCGAGGGCGCCACCCTGCGCCTGTACCTGGAGCGCTACGAAGCCGATCCCGCGCAGCACGCCATCCCGACCCAGGAGGCGCTGGCGGGGCTGATCGCCGTGGCGGAGCAAGTGGCGCAGATACGCGCACGCACGGGGCGCGACGCGCCCACGGTGACGACATAAAAAAAGGGTGCATAGGTCGGATTAGCGTGGCATCGCCACGCGTAATCCGACGACATTGTCAGCAGCGTTGTCGGATTACGCCCTTTGGGCTAATCCGACCTACTTGTATGATTACGCCTTGCCCGGGATGGCCGCCTGGCGGTAGTTGTCGACCATCTTGTAGCGCTTCGCATACAGGCCGAAGGCCAGCATGGCGACGGCGGCAAAGGCGGCGAAGAAGAACATCTGGAAAGCCGTCACGCTGATGCCGCTTTCGGCGATCTTGCCGATCACGCCTTCGTTCATGACGCTGCGGTTGACGATCAGCACCCACAGGTTGCCCACCGTGGTCGACAGGTTCCAGAAGCTCATGATGGCGCCCTTCATCGACACGGGTGCCTGGCTGTAGGCAAACTCCAGGCCCGTAGCCGAGACCAGCACTTCGCCGAACGTCAGCAGGGCATACGGCAGGATCTGCCACATGATGGAGACGGCGTTGCCGCTGTCGAGAGCCAGCTGCAGCAAGCCGATGACGATCCACGCCAGCGAGGAAAAGCCGATACCGGCCGTCATGCGGCGCAGGGCCGTCGCTTCCAGGCCGAAGCGGTTGAGCATCGGGTACAGCACCAGGTTGTTAAACGGGATCAGCAGCATCACCAGCATCGGGTTCAGCGCCTGCATCTGCGCCGGCAGGAACCAGCTCGGTTTTTCCATGGTGTTCGCCTGCACGATCCACGTCGAGGCCTTCTGGTCGAACAGCGAGAAGAACGGCGTGACGAGGGCGAAGATGACGAGGATGCGCAGCACGGCGCGCACGCCTTCGACGGCTTCGTCCGGGTGGATGCCGCGCGCGCGTTCCAGCTGCATGGCCGTGCCGATGCTGCCGAAGGCCAGCAGCAGGACCAGCGCCGTACACGCGGAAATCACGAAGCCCCATTCGGGAATGCTGTAGAACGCATACAGGGCGCCGATCACGCCGACGTAGGCCACGTACAGGCCGGGACGCGAGCCGCCGTCGACGCGCGCCAGCAGGGCCGTGCGGGCCACGCGGGTGAATGAATCGGGATTCGGCGGCGCCGGCGGCACGTGCACGTATTTCTTGGCGCCCATCCAGAAGACGATGGTGGCGGCCAGCATCATCAGGCCGGGAATGCCGAAGGCGATCGATGGGCCATACTTCTTCAGGAACAGCGGCATCAGCAGCGAGGCGAAGAACGAGCCGAAGTTGATGATCCAGTAGAACAGGTCGAAGACCAGCTTGGCCTTGTGCTTGTTGGTCTGGTCGAACTGGTCGCCGACGAACGAGGCGACCAGGGGCTTGATGCCGCCGGAGCCGAAGGCGATCAGGAACAGGCCGAAATAGAAGCCGTTGACGCTGTTTTCAAACAGGGCCAGGCAGGCGTGGCCGGCGCAATACACGAGGCTGAGCCAGAAGATGGTGTTGTACTTGCCGAAGAAGCGGTCGGCCAGCCAGCCGCCCAGCAGCGGGAAGAAATACACGCCGATGACGAAGGTATGGAACACGTGCTTGGCTTCGCCCGTGCGCTGGTCGATCGGGATCATCAGCAGCAGGGTGCTGATGAGGAATGGCGTCAGGATGTTGCGCATGCCGTAAAAGCTGAAGCGTTCGCAGCCTTCGTTGGCGATGATGTACGGTATTTGCCGCGGCATTTTGCCCGTGGCGGTTTGTGTCTCGGCCGATGACATTGGCTCTCCCCCAAGTTTTTTTTGTAAGCCGCGATGCTAAGGCCTGCCGCGTTTGCTTGCAACAGAAAAAACGGCCTGTCCGCTATTTCGCAGGGATTTGTAAGGTATTGATTTTCATAAAGACATTACTTTCGGCACTTGCGCGGGCCGGGCGGGGCAGCAGCAGCTGCATTTGCAGCATGCCATCCGGTGCGGGACTGTCCGCCAGGGTAAAGCCGCAGCCCAGGTACAGGGTCAACGCCGCGTGGTTGTCCTGCGCCACGGCCAGGCGCACGCGGCCCAGTTCGGGAATGGCGCAGGCATGGTCGATGGCGGCCTGCACCAGCTGCCGTCCCGCGCCGCGCCCGCGCGCCTGCGGCGCCACATACACGCCCCACAGGCTGGCCTTGTCATGCACGACGGCGATCGGTTCGCGGCGCAGGCCGGCCATGGCGATCAATTGTTCCCTGTCGAAAGCGCCAAATATTATTTGGTATGGAGTGGCGTGCAAGCGCTCGGCTATCCGTGCCAGCGGCAAGCCGCTTTCCGCCGCGTACGTGGTGCAGAAGGCGGCGGGCAGTTCGGCGATGCCGGCCAGACGCAGCGCGCGGTAGGCGGGCGCGTCGTCTGGCGCGAGGGGGCGGATGGTGATGGCGGGCATGTGGGCGAGTATCGGGCTTTGATACCAGAAAGTAAACCTTGCCGTCCACCGCCGCCATCCTTAAGATCTGCCGCATGAAACCTGTACCGAGCCCTTCCCCTGATATGTCCGCTGGCGCGGTTCTGACGCCGGCGCGCGAGCGCGCGATGCTGTGGCTACTTGCGCTGACGCAATTTACCGTCATCATGGATTTCATGGTGATGATGCCGCTGGCACCCCAGCTGATGCAGGCCTTCCACATCGGCCCGGCTGCCGTCTCGGGCGCCGTCTCGGCCTACGCCTGGTGCGCGGGACTGTCCGGCTTGCTGGCGGCCACGTATATCGACCGCTTCGACCGCAAGAAGCTGCTGTTGACCATGTTTTGCCTGTTCACCGTGTCGAACCTCGCTTGCGCGCTGGCGCCGAACTTCCATGTGCTGCTGTGGTCGCGCGCCTTTGCAGGGCTGACGGGCGGCGTGCTGGGCGCCATCGTCATGGCCATCATCGGCGACGTGATTCCCGCCGAGCGGCGCGGCGCGGCCACGGGCGTCGTCATGACCTCGTTTGCCATGGCGGCCGTGGGCGGCGTGCCCATCGGCGTGGTGCTGGCCGCGCACTTTGGCTGGGCTTCGCCGTTTTTCCTGCTGGTCGTGCTGTCGCTGCTGGTCTGGCTGGGCGCGGCGCGCGTGCTGCCATCGCTGACGGCGCACATGGGCGCCGCTCCCACGCCGCTGCGCCAGGTGCTGCCGAACCTGCTGGCGCTGTTCCGGGACCGGCGCCACCTGCAAGCGTTTTCCTTGTCCATTGTCAATATGACGGCCGGCATGCTGGTCATTCCCTTCATTTCGCCCGTGCTGGTGGGCAATATGGGGCTGGCACCGGCCGACGTCACCTGGGTCTACCTGGCGGGCGGCTGCGCCACGATCTTCACGGCGCGCCTGATCGGCCGCTGGGCGGACCGGGCCGGCAAGCAGCAGGTGTTCCGCTGGGTGTCCTTGCTGTCGATCGCGCCGCTGCTGTTCATGACGCACTTGCCCCAGCTGCCGCTGCTGGCGCTGATGCTGGCGTTTCCCTTCTTTATGGCCCTCGTCTCGGGCCGTATGGTACCGCTGCAGGCGCTGCTGACGACGATACCGGAACCGCACAAGCGGGGCGCGTTTCTCAGCGCCAATTCAGCCCTGCAAAGTTTTGGCAGCGGCCTGGGCGCCTGGCTGGGCGGCCTGACACTGCAGGCGGATGCGGCCGGCCACATCAGCGGCTACGGCATCAATGGCTGGCTGGCGGCGGGCTTGTCGCTGTGGACGGTGTGGTGGGTGGCGCGCGTGCGCGGCGCGGCGCCGCAGGGGGCCCCGCGCAGGTAGTTATTGGGTGGCGATGCGCTGCATGGGCGCATTGTCCTTGCGCCATTGTTCCAGGCTGATCAGCTCACCGCTGACGACGTCGTCGACGAGGATGCGCTTGCCATCCTGGGAAACGACGAAACTCTCCCAGCGGTGCGCCGCGTCCGGCGTGTTTTCCACGAAGTTCAGGTCATAGTAGGGCTTGCCATCGATGAGGCGCGCATCGGGCGACGTTTCCATCACGGCGCCGTGGGCGCGGCCGCCGGACGCCTTTTCGATATGCGCCGACCAGGCCTTGATCTCCGGCAATGCCATCAGCGCATCGACGGCGCGCGCGCTCTGCTCCGGCGCCGGGCTGCTGGCGGCCGGGGTATTGGTGCCGTGCGGTGCGGCCTGCTGGTGCAGGTAGAAAGCGCCGAGCCCGGCGGCCAGCAAGCCGGCCAGGATGCCGGCGATGATGGTGGTTTTGGAAGAAGAGGCGCGTGGCGGCATGATGGTGGCGTGAGAATGAGGGACGATGGCGGCCATGCTAAAGCAAAACGTGCAGGTGGGCAATCGTTGAAATTTCTAAAAAGCCAGGCGAAAAAAAAGCCACCTTCCGTGGAAGATGGCTCTCGGGGCCGCCGGGAGGCGCTGGCAGCTTTTGGTCTGCCTGTCCTGTCCCGGCGTATGCGGTCTGTCGCGCCGTCGCCTGCGCGACAGGCCGCCGGACATTACATCATGCCGTCCATGCCGCCCATGCCGCCCATACCACCCATGCCGCCGCCCATGCCGCCGGCTGCCTTGTCGTCAGCGATTTCGCAGACCATGCAGTCGGTCGTCAGCATCAGCGAAGCGATCGAAGCGGCGTTTTGCAGCGCCGAACGGGTCACTTTGGCTGGGTCCAGAACGCCCATTTCCACCATGTCGCCATACGTGCCGTTGGCAGCGTTGTAGCCGTAGTTGCCCGTGCCAGCCAGTACGGCTGCCACGACGACCGAAGCTTCTTCGCCGGCGTTTTGCACGATCATGCGCAGTGGCTCTTCCATCGCGCGCAGGACGATCTTGATACCAGCGTCCTGGTCAGCATTGTCGCCCTTGACCGTGATGTTGGCGCGTGCGCGCAGCAGGGCTACGCCGCCGCCTGGCACGATGCCTTCTTCCACGGCAGCGCGCGTTGCGTGCAGTGCATCTTCAACGCGGGCTTTCTTCTCTTTCATTTCGACTTCGGTGGCTGCGCCAACCTTGATCACGGCAACGCCGCCAGCCAGTTTGGCGACGCGCTCTTGCAGTTTTTCACGGTCGTAGTCCGAGCTCGCTTCTTCGATCTGTACACGCACTTGTTTCACGCGTGCTTCGATCGAGGCAGCTTCGCCGGCGCCATCGATGACGATGGTGTTTTCCTTGCCCACTTCGATGCGTTTCGCCTGGCCCAGTTCGGCCAGGGTCACTTTTTCCAGGGTCAGGCCGACTTCTTCAGCGATCACCTGGCCGCCCGTCAGGACAGCGATGTCTTCCAGCATGGCTTTGCGGCGGTCGCCGAAGCCAGGTGCTTTCACTGCGCAGGTTTTCAGGATGCCGCGGATGTTGTTCACCACCAGGGTAGCCAGCGCTTCGCCTTCGATGTCTTCCGCGATGATCAGCAGTGGACGGCCAGCCTTGGCGACTTGTTCCAGTACCGGCAGCAGGTCACGGATGTTCGAGATTTTCTTGTCGCACAGCAGGACGAATGGGCTGTCCAGGACGGCAACTTGCTTCTCTGGGTTGTTGATGAAGTATGGCGACAGGTAGCCGCGGTCGAACTGCATGCCTTCAACGATGTCCAGCTCGTCGTTCAGCGACTTGCCGTCTTCAACCGTGATCACGCCTTCTTTGCCGACTTTTTCCATCGCTTCAGCGATACGCTCGCCGATCGATGCATCCGAGTTGGCCGAGATCGAACCGACTTGGGCGATTTCCTTGGTCGTGGTGCAAGGACGGGCGATTTTCGCCAGTTCTTCGACGGTCGCTGCAACAGCCTTGTCGATACCGCGCTTCAGGTCCATCGGGTTCATGCCGGCGGCAACGAACTTCATGCCTTCGCGCACGATGGCTTGGGCCAGCACGGTCGCGGTGGTGGTGCCGTCGCCGGCGTTGTCGCTGGTGCGGGAAGCAACTTCCTTGACCATTTGCGCGCCCATGTTCATGAGCTTGTCTTTGAGTTCAACTTCTTTCGCTACCGACACACCATCCTTGGTGACGGTAGGGGCGCCGAACGAGCGCTCCAGCACGACGTTGCGGCCTTTCGGGCCCAAGGTGACTTTGACTGCGTTGGCGAGGATGTTGACGCCTTCGACCATCTTGGCGCGCGCTGCGTCGCCGAATACTACTTCTTTAGCTGCCATGTTCAATTCTCCTGAGTTTCGGGATGTATCTGTCTACAACGTGGAAACAATTACTTGACGACGATCGCCATGATGTCTTCTTCGCGCATGACCAGCAGCTCATCGCCGTCAACTTTGACGGTTTGGCCGGCGTACTTGCCGAACAGGACGCGGTCGCCTACCTTGACATCCAGAGGACGGACTTTGCCGTCGTCGAGAATCTTGCCATTGCCTACGGCAAGGACTTCGCCTTGATCCGGTTTTTCAGCAGCTGCATCAGGAATGATGAGGCCGGACGCAGTCTTGGTTTCCTGGTCGAGGCGTTTGACGATGACGCGATCGTTCAATGGGCGCAGATTCATACAAAACTCCTTAAAGTTCAATGGATAGGTGTTGCTAAATGAATACATGCCTGGCACAGCGCCAGGCGTGCTTTCAGTGACCGCCGTTGAAAGCAGCCCGCAACGGTCAAGCAAACCCCATGGCATCGAGTGCGTGCCGGCGCTGGGCAGTGGCGGCATCGCGGCGTCGCCCGCCGCGTAGCGTTCCCTGCTGTTGCCCGGCATGCACCATCATGTCCTGAGGATTGCTACGAAAGAGTTTGTTAGCACTCTCTACTAACGAGTGCTAATTATAGGGACGGTAGGGGGCTTATTCAAGGGCTTATTCTCCGGGAAGATAAGCTTGGACGTTCTGCGCAGCCTGCATCTACGCAGGGTTTGCGCAAACGCAAGCCTCGTTCCCGGGCGTCAGCAACAGGCGCGACTCTAGCATGCCCGTCAGGCGAAGGGCGTTCCTGTACGCACGGGAAACAGAGTTTTGCTATGGACTTTGATAAGATGATTGCAATTGCATATCAATATTCCCCCTGTACCAGAAAGCACACCATGCCATCGACTCTTTCCCGTCCCGCCCTGCGCCTGCTCGGTGCCGCCCTCGTCGGCCTCGCCTGCCTGGGCAATGCCGCCGCGCAAACACCCACCATGCTCGACGAGATCACCGTGGCCACCTTGACGCCGCTGGAAAAGGAAATGCTGCTCAACGAGCTGTTCAATGACCTCAACAAGGACGACGACGACCAGCAAGCCCATGTGTGGGACAACGGCGGCGACAGCGGTGTGCGGGTGAAGGTCACGTATAACTTCAGCAACTCCGGCATGACGGAACACAGCCTGAAGGCGCACATCTGCCGCGACCTGAAATTCGTCGTCACGGCGGGCGACAAGTCGCAGGACCTGAGCCGCCGCACCTGTTCGCAGAACAGCGGCCGTTGGGATGTGCAGGGCAAGGATCCGGCGCCCGTCGTGTATCCGTCCTTCCTGTCCGACGTGACCATCGCCAAGCTGAATGCCAAGGAAAAACAAGCCTTGCTGACGGCCGCCGTGCGCACCTTGAAAGATGAAGAGGATGGCAAGACGCGCCAGTGGAGCAACAAAGGCTTGGGCAATGCGGCGCCGCTGGCAGTGCGCTTGACGCCCTCGCGGACGGACGCCAAACCTGGCAGCTACCACCGTACTTGCCGCGACTTGACGATGGTGCTTGACGGCAAGGGCGGACAACAGACGCTGGTGCGCCGCTCTTGCGAAAACCGCTATGGCGGTCTCGATATCGAACCCGATTACGTCGACGAGTAAAACGCTGCCATCGCGGCGCCGGCGGATGCGTGCAGATGGCGAAAAGCACCGGAAAAAGCGTGTATTTCACGGCAACTGACCTGCATTGATGTAAATATGTGTGACAGCGGCGTGATTCGATTGACGCCCATGGAGCGTCCGCCCTATAGTGGCGGGATGATTTCCGAATTCAACGAATTATCCGACAAAATAGGCCTGCTGGCCGAAATGACCCATGCGCTGCGCCGTGAAAACGCGCAATTGCGCAAGGACAATGCCGCGCTGGCCGCCGAGAACGCCCTGTATGTGCAACGCATGCGCGAGGCGCAGGAGCGGGTGGAAGCGTTGCTGGAAAAAATTCCCGAACTGGTGCAAGCCGGCCTGGAGCAAGCCGCTTCGGAAGCGGGCGCCTATATTGCCGAGAACGAGAAGGAAGCGTAATGCCGCGTGTCGATGTCAATATCATGGGCCAGTCCTACAGCATGGTGTGCCGCGACGGCGAAGAGCGCGCGCTGCGCGAAGCGGCGATCTATCTCGATAGCAAAATGAAAGCCATCCGCGACGCGGGCAAGGTCAAGGGCAACGACCGCATCGCCGTGCTGGCCGCCCTGGGCGTGGCCGCGGAATTCCTTTCCGTGAAATCGCCGCAAGGTCCGCTGTCGGAACTGACGATCCTGGAAGTGAAGCAAAAGATCTCGGCCATGCACACGGTACTGGACAGCGCACTGACGCCCCAGGAAAACCTTTTTTAAACACCGAACCAAACCTACTGCGCGTCGCGACTTGCGGCCTGCGATGTTCGCTGCCTCGGCGGCCCCGTGCAAGCACAGCTGCGCTTCTTGGCCACAATTCATCGCCGCTCGCTACGGTTTTGTTCAGTGTTATTAAATGAATTTTAAGCGGACACGCTACGATTTGTCTTTGCGATGCGCGATCAAAGGAGTAAACTTGGGTCTACCCTGCGGTGTTCGCGATTGCCATATATTCCTTGAACCATTTATGCGCATCGGTTGCGAATTTTGTTTGATGGGAGTGAGCGTCGCTCGTTCGACGAACCCGAAATTGAACTAACGTGACCACCTTGAACCGTTTGGTTCGGGATGCCGGCATAGCGGCACAGGCGGGGCCCAATTTGCATCACCACCGAAAACGGTTGCCGCATCCTGCGCAACCGTTTTTTTACGTCTGTCGCTTTCACACGGAGTCTGCATGAAACAATACTGGCTGATGAAATCCGAACCCGATGAAGTGAGCATCGACGACCTGATGGCGGCGCCCGGACACACCATGCCGTGGTTTGGCGTGCGCAACTACCAGGCGCGCAACTTCATGCGCGACGGCATGCGGCCGGGCGACGGCGTGCTGTTTTATCACTCCAGCTGCCCGCAGCCGGGCGTGGCGGGCGTGGCCGAAGTGGCCAGCGGCGCGTATCCCGATCACAGTCAGTTTGAAGAGGGCGGCAAGTATTTCGATGCCAAGGCCACGCCGGAGCAGCCGCGCTGGATCAGCGTCGACGTGCGCGGCGTGAAGAAGACGGCGCTGCTGCCCCTGTCCGAAATGCGCCAGATGCCGGAGCTGGAAGACATGCTGCTGCTCAAGAAGGGCAGCCGGCTGTCGATCACGCCCGTGACGCCGGCGCAATGGAAGGTCATTACCGGCAAGCTGAAGGCCTAGGCCCGCTCCTCGACCCGGTCGCGGCCATTCTGCTTGGCGCGGTACAGGGCCTGGTCGGCGGCGGCCAACAGCTGCTCCGGCGTTTGATTTCCGTCATGCAGCGCCAGGCCGATGCTGGCCGTCACCAGGCCGCCGCGCGACGGCGCCTGGGCGATGGCGGCCGCGGCGATCGCTGCCTGCATCTTGTGCGCCACCGCCAGCGCCCCCGCGCGGTCGGTGGCGGGCAGGATGGCGGCAAATTCCTCGCCGCCGAAGCGGGCCGCCAGGTCGCTGGCGCGCGGCAGCGCGGAATGCAGGGCCGCCGCGATGCTGACCAGGCAGGCGTCGCCATACGGGTGGCCGAAGGTATCGTTGAGGCTTTTGAAGAAATCGATATCGATGATCAGCAGCGCCAGCGGCTGCCCGTTGCGCGCGGCGCGCTGCCACTCGAGCTGCAAGGTCTGGTCGAAGCTGCGCCGGTTGGCGATGCCCGTCAAGCCATCCGTCAGCGACAGCTTTTCCAGCTTGTCCAGCGCCGCGCGCAAGGCCAGTTCGCTTTGCATGTAGCGGCTTTGCAAGGTGGCCGAGCGCAGCGCGTGGACCAGCAGCGCGACGAACAGCGACGCCGCCGCCAGGTAGAAATGCGTGCGCATGACGGCAAAGCCCAGGCCCAGCAGGGCGGCCGTAAAGAAGATGGGACTGAAATTGTCGATCAGCAGGGTCAGCCGCTGCGGAGGCTGGCCTGGCGGCGCTTCGGCTCCGGTCATCCGGACTCGCGCGGCCAGCATCGCCAGCAGCAGGAACGGCAGGCCCGGCAGCACCTCGCTCCATGCTGTCGTCACGCCGTGCAAGGTCAGATAGTTATAGATGGCCGCGCAGCCCCCGTAGCACCATAAAAACACCGTCAGCAGCAGGTAAAAGCGGCCCTGCTCGCCATCGCGGCGGTGCGCCAGCAAACGCAGCGAGGCGCAGCAGGCCAGGGCCAGGTTTTCCACGTTGTAGGTCAGCACCAGCAGGCTGGCGGGAATCGGCGCGATGGAACGCTGGTCGAATGGCGACACGGAAAAGATGGCCGTATAGGCCAGGTAGGCCGCCAGCAGCACCTGCACGGCGTCCAGCCATTGCAGGGTGCGCGAGGGATGCTCGTGCGTCACGGACGACATGGCCAGCAGCAGGGGCGCGCCATACATGAAATAGGCAAAATCGGAAAAATACGTGGCGTCGGATGCCACCTGCCCGCTCAGGTCTTGCCAGGCCGACAATATCATGCCCGTGCTCCAGAACAGCATGGCTACGGCGAACAGGGCCCAGCCTGTCCTGGCTGCGCCCGCCGCACTGACGCAGGCGCAGCGGCAACAGGCGGCCAGCGCCAGCAGGGGCGCGACAATGCTGAACGTATAGCTCACCCAGGGCGCGCGCGTGCCCGCCCAGGCCGTCAAGGCCAGCTGTGCCAGCACATAGCAGGCGCCCAGCGCCATCGAGCATGTCAGTTTTCGCCCGGCAGGCGGCATGGCAAGGCACTCCCCTGTTGCACGTGAAAACATGATACCCAGATGCCAACAGCAAGTCTATTCCACAAGGAAATTTTGTTGCTTCGAGGGAAGTGTTGCCGGAGGAGGGGATGGCGCGCCTGCCTGGCGCGCCATCGGGGAGGAGCTGCAGTGTTACGTGTTGGCCGGGCGGGCCTTGGTGGGCGGCGTGCCCATCACCTGGCTTTTATATGCCCACACGAGCAGCGCGATGGCGCCGACGATCATCGGCAGGGACAGCATCTGGCCCGAGGTGATCGGCACGCCCAGCCACACGACTTCCCAGTCCGGCGTGCGGAAGTATTCCGTGAAGAAGCGCGCGCAGCCGTACAGCAGGGTGAACATGGCGCCCACGGCCATGCGCGGACGCTGCTTGCGCGCATACAGCCACAGGATGATGAACACCAAAATGCCGTCGACCAGCATCTGGTAGATCGGCGACGGGTGCACGGGATACGGGATGCCCGGCCATTGCATGGCCCACGGCAGGGTGTCCGGCGCGATGCGACCCGGCAGTTCGGCATTGATGAAGTTGCCCAGGCGGCCGGCCGCGTAGCCGAGCGGCACCAGCGGCGCGATGAAGTCGAGCACGTCGAACAGGTTGCGGCCCGCCTTGCGGCTCCACAGGTACATGGCCAGGATGACGCCGAGGAAGCCGCCGTGGAAGGACATGCCGCCATGCCACACCATGAAGATCTCGAGCGGATTGTGCAGGAAGTATTCGGGGCGGTAGAACAGTACTTCGCCCAGGCGACCGCCGATCACCACGCCCAGCATGCCGTAGAACAGCATGTCGTCGAGGTCCTCCTTCTTCCAGCCCAGCACGGCGATATGCGGCTGCTTGATGCGCACGCGGCCCAGGATAATGAACAGGGCGAAGGCCAGCACATACATCAGGCCGTACCAGTGCACGGCGAGCGGGCCGATCTGGATGGCTATCGGGTCGGGCATCGGGTGTATCAGCATGGGTTTTCTTTCTTTGTTTAAAGCCAAGGTTGCGTAGTATGGGGGCGCTGGCCGTTTTTTGCCTTAGCGGCCACTTAATCTAATCGGCGGCCGCGCGGATCTGCTTGCGCAGCAGCGCCAGGAAACCCTGCAGCACGGCGGACGGATTGTCGCGGCGCCAGGCCAGGCCCGTTTCCACCAGCGGCGTGGCGTCCTGCAGCGGCCTGTATTCTACGCCCGGGCGCATCAGATTCGATACCGATTGTGGCACAAGCGCGATGCCCATGCCAGCCGAGACGAGGCTGACGATGGTTTGCATCTGGATCGCTTCCTGGCCGATCATGGGCGTCACGCCGGCCGCGCGGAAGACGCCGAGGATGGCGTCGTGCAGGGCGGGCGAGATCGCGCGCGGAAAAATGATCAGGGGCAGGGGCGGCAGGTCGCGCAGGCGCACGGGGCCCGGCGTGTTCAGGATGGCGAGGCCGGACGGCGCGGCCAGCACCAGCGGCTCGGCCAGCACGGGCAGGTAATCGAGCTCCCCCTTCGCCTTCTCGGGCAGGGGCGGGATCAGCAGGCCCGCATCCGTGCGCCCGGCCAGCAGTTCGTCCAGCTGCAGGTCCGAGGTGGCTTCCTGCAACTGGATCTGCACCTGCGGATAGGCAGTTTGATACGCGCGCAGCAGGGGCGGCAGCACGCTGTAGTCGGCCGAGGAGACGAACGCCAGACTCAATCGTCCCGCCTCGCCCTGCGCGGCGCGCCGCACCAAGGCGGGCAAATCGAGCGCCTGCGCCAGCAGCCGGCGCGCCTCGGGCAGCAGGGCCGTGCCGGCCGGCGTCAGCTGCACTTCGCGGCGCGTGCGCACGAACAGGGGGGCGCCCAGCTGTTCTTCCAGGGCCATGATGGTTTGCGACAGGGGCGGCTGCGTCATGTGCAGGCGCGCGGCGGCGCGGCCAAAGTGCAATTCCTCGGCGACGGTGACGAAATAGCGCAGCTGGCGCAGTTCAAGATTCATATGCGTTTCCATGTGGAATAAGTGCTGTGATATGAAAAGCGACTCACAGACACGTGCATCATATATTTGACAGTGGCGCGCGCGCAAGGCAATCTGACGTACCCCCACTGCATGCAGGGTTTTGCTGGAAATCCGCACAGTCAGGCACCAACACTTTTGGAAGGTCCATCATGCCGCAATACCGCTCCCGCACCACCACCCACGGCCGCAACATGGCTGGCGCCCGCGCCCTGTGGCGCGCCACCGGCATGAAGGATGGCGACTTCGACAAGCCGATCATCGCCGTCGTCAACTCGTTTACCCAGTTCGTGCCCGGCCACGTGCACCTGAAGGACCTGGGGCAGATGGTGGCGCGCGAGATCGAGGCGGCCGGCGGCGTGGCCAAGGAATTCAACACCATCGCCGTCGATGACGGCATCGCCATGGGCCACGGCGGCATGCTGTATTCGCTGCCCTCGCGCGACCTGATCGCCGACTCCGTCGAATACATGGTCAATGCCCATTGCGCCGACGCCATGGTCTGCATCTCGAACTGCGACAAGATCACGCCGGGCATGCTGATGGCCGCCATGCGCATCAACATCCCCGTCGTGTTTATTTCCGGCGGGCCGATGGAAGCGGGCAAGGTCGTCAAGGTCGTCAACGGCACGCAGAAGATCATCAAGGTGGACCTGGTCGACGCCATGATCAAGGCGGGCGACAGCACCGTCTCCGACGCCGACGTGGCCGAGATCGAACGTTCGGCCTGCCCCACCTGCGGTTCCTGCTCCGGCATGTTTACGGCCAACTCGATGAACTGTCTGACCGAGGCGCTGGGCCTGGCCCTGCCCGGCAACGGCACCATCCTGGCCACGCACTCGGACCGCCAGCAGCTGTTCCTGCGCGCGGGCCGTCTGATCGTGGAACTGGCCAAGCGCCACTACGAGCAGGATGATTATTCGGTGCTGCCCCGCTCCATCGCCACCAAGGCCGCGTTTGAAAACGCCATGGCGCTCGACGTCTCGATGGGCGGCTCGACGAATACCGTGCTGCATTTGCTGGCCGCCGCGCACGAGGCGGAGGTGGAATTCACGATGGCCGACATCGACCGCATCTCGCGCAAGGTGCCTTGCCTGTGCAAGGTGGCGCCGATGACGGACAAATACCATATCGAAGACGTGCACCGCGCGGGCGGCATCGTGGGCATCCTGGGCGAACTGGCGCGCGCCGGCCTGCTCAACACCACTTTACCGACGATCCACGCGCCGACCCTGGCCGACGCCATCGCGCAGAACGACATCATGTGCACCGACGATCCGGCCGTGCACGAACTGTTCCGCGCCGCGCCGGGCGGCGTGCCGACGCAGACGGCGTTTTCGCAGTCGGAGCGCTTCGCCGCCGTCGATACGGACCGCAGCACGGGCTGCATCCGCGACAAGGCCCATGCGTATTCGCAGGATGGCGGCCTGGCCGTCTTGTACGGCAACCTGGCCGAAAAGGGCTGCATCGTCAAGACGGCGGGCGTCGACGAAAGCATCCTGAAATTCTCGGGCAAGGCACGCGTGTTCGAAAGCCAGGATTCCGCTGTTGAAGCGATTTTGGCCGATACCGTGCATGAAGGCGACGTCGTCATCATCCGCTACGAAGGCCCGAAAGGCGGCCCCGGCATGCAGGAAATGCTGTATCCGACCTCGTACATCAAGTCGAAGGGCCTGGGCAAGGCGTGCGCGCTGTTCACGGACGGGCGCTTCTCGGGCGGCTCCTCGGGTCTGGTGATCGGCCACGCCTCGCCGGAAGCGGCCGAAGGGGGCGCCATCGGCCTGGTGGAAGAGGGCGACTTCATCGACATCGACATCCCCGAGCGCCGCATCAACCTGCGCATCACGGATGCCGAACTGGCCGCGCGCCGCGCCGCCATGGAAGCGAAGGGCGACGCGGCCTGGCTGCCCGTCGACCGCGAGCGCTACGTGTCGCAGGCGCTGCAGGCGTATGCCGCGCTGACGACGTCGGCCGACCGGGGCGCCGTGCGCGATCTGTCGCAGTTGAAGAAGCAGAAACGCTGATTTGTTGCATAAGTGCGACGGCCGGCCCCGTTTGATGATGCGGGGCCGTTCGTCGTTACATCGCCTTACAAACAACATGGCGATGCGCGCGCGGATGGGGCAGAATAGGCATGCCTCCCGTCTACATTGCGTTACTACATTGAAACGCTTGATCTGGGCTCGTGGTGCATCTGCGGAAACACAGTAAAATGCCGCAGGAAGTAACTTTGGAGAAAAGACAATGAAACGTTTTATGTTGGTGAGTGTATTGGCCGTATCGGCTCTGGCATCGCAAGCAGCGTTGGCCAATCCGGACTTGGCGAAAGCAAAGAACTGCATGGCTTGCCACGCGGTGAGCACGAAACTGGTGGGCCCTGCGTTCAAGGACGTGGCTGCCAAGTACGCCGGTCAGAAAGACGCGGAAAACAAGCTCGTGGCGAAAGTCATGAAGGGCGGTTCCGGCACCTGGGGCGCGATCCCGATGCCAGCCAATCCGCAAGTGAGCGATGCGGAAGCCCACACCCTGGTTAAATGGGTACTGGCACAGAAATAATCTGTGCCGCAGTACCAGCAATTAGCGCGCCGGCAATCCCGGCGCATTTTTTTTGCCCGCTGCCTGCAAATTCTGCAGGTTTCCCATGCCCGCCAAGGTCGCCCGCACGGCCTCGTCGAGCGGCGTATGCGGCTCCTGCCCCAGCACGGCCAGCAGCCGCGCATTGTCCATGGACAAGGGCGTTTGCCACAGATAGCGCATCTCGCGCATTTCGCGCAGGGTCGCCACGAACGGCGACGCCAGCGCCACCAGCCACCACGGAAAACGCCGGAGGGCGGGCGCGGTTCCTGTCGCCTGTTCCACCACGCGGGCGATCGCCCCCGTCATTTGCCGGCCGTCGTGGTCCCAGTGGCCGGCCATGTGAAAGCGCGCAAACGGGGGCAAGGTGGCGCGTACGGCCAGCAATTGCAGCATCGTGCGCGCCACGTCGGGCAGGTAGGACCACTGGTGGCCCACGCCGGGCGCGCCCGGGTACAGCACGCTACGCACGCTCTGGCCCGGTTTCACGAGGCCCTGCGAAAACCAGTTATTGCCGGCGCGGGGGCCGAAGAAGTCGCCCGCGCGCACGATCAGCACGCGCGCGCCTTGCGTGCTGGCCCGTTCCAGCCGTGCTTCCAGTTCCACGCGGATGGCGCCCTTGCGCGTGAGCGGACGTTGCGGCGCGTCTTCCGACAGCACGGGAAAGGCGTCCGGGCCGAAGTTGTAGACGGTGCCCGGCAGCACGATGGTGGCGCCTTCGGCCATCGCCGCGGCGATCGTGTTATCGAGCATGGGCAGCACCAGCCGGCCCCAGTGGCGGTAGCCGGGCGGATTGACGGCGTGCACGATGACGGCGCAGCCTTTGGCGGCCGCCAGCACGTCCGCGCGCGACAGCGCATCGCCGCGCAGCCACTCAATGCCGTCGCCGCGTGGCGATGGCGTTTCTCCCCGCTTCAGGGCGCGTACCTGCCAGCCCGCCGCCAGCAGCTGGCGCACCATCTCGCCGCCGATGCCGCCTGTCGCGCCCAGTACCAATACTGTTTTCGTGTTCTCCATCATGACCTCCGTGTGGTTGATGGTGCCAGTATCTGCCCCGCAAGGCTGGTTGGGAATTGACGAACATCGAGCATAGGCTATACATTTATGTATGACTACTCCGATCGCCTGGGAATACTACCGCTCCTTGCTGGCCGTGCTGAAGCACGGCTCCCTGTCCGGCGCCGCCCGCGCGCTGGGCATCACGCAGCCCACCGCCGGCCGGCATATCGCCGCGCTGGAACAGGCGCTGGGCGCGACCCTGTTCACGCGTTCCCAGCTGGGCTTGCTGCCCACGGAAGTGGCCCTGGCGCTGCGTCCCCATGCGGAAACCATGGAGCACACGGCGGCCCTGATGGAGCGCGCGGCCAGCAGCCAGGGGCAGGGCGTGGCCGGCATCGTGCGCATTGCGGCCAGCGAAGTGGTGGGCGTGGAAGTGCTGCCGCCCGTCCTGGCCCGCTTGCGCGAACGCCATCCGGGCCTGGTCATTGAATTGGTATTGAGCAACAAGGTGCAGGATTTGCTGCGCCGCGAGGCGGACATCGCCGTGCGCATGCTGCGTCCGCGCCAGGAGCAGCTGGTGGCGCGCAAGGTGGGCGAGATCGAACTGGGCCTGCATGCGCACGCCGATTACCTGGCGCGCCATGGCACGCCGGCGGGATTGCTTGATCTGGCGCAACACGCTGTCATCGGCTACGACGAGGCGAGCCCCTTCGTGCGCAACGCGGGCGCGGCCTTTCAGGGATTTTCGCGGGAAAACTTTGCCTGGCGCAGCGACAGCGACCTGGCGCAACTGGCCCTGATACGGGCGGGTGCCGGCATCGGCGTGTGCCAGGCAGGGCTGGCGGCGCGCGATCCGGCCCTGCGGCGCGTGCTGCCGCAAGCGTTTTCGCTGCCGATGGAAACCTGGGTCACCATGCATGAAGACTTGCGCGGCAGCCTGCGCTGCCGCGCCACCTTCGACGCGCTGGCCGAAGGATTACTGGCTTACGTGGCTGGACAGCCGCTTACTTGACCACTTCCATCTTGGTTTTCTTACCATCCCGGTAGGTGAACAAGGTCAGCGCGCCATCCTTGATGTCGCCGTTGGCATCGAACGAGATCGGCCCCGTCACGCCCTGGTAGTGCACCTTGGCCAGGAAGGGCAGGTAGACGGACGGTTTCGACGACTTCGCATCCTGCATGGCGGTGGCCATGGTCATCACGGCATCGTAGACATATGGCGCGTACAGCTGCACTTCCATATTGTATTTCTGCTTGTAGCGGGCGCGGAAATCGTCCATGCCTTTTTGCTGCGCGCCCGTCACGCCACCCGCTTCCGCGCAGGTGACCATGTCTTCGCCCACGGCGTCGCCCGCCAGCTTGCCCAGCGGTTCCGTGCACAGGCCGTCGCCGCCCATGAACTTGGCCTTGATGCCCAGCGCCTTCATCTGGCGCAGCATGGGGCCGCCCACGGAATCCATGCCGCCAAAGAAGATCAGGTCGGGATTTTTCGACTTGATGCTGGTCAAAATCGCATTGAAGTCCGTTGCGTTGGCATTGGTAAATTCCTTGCCGACGATTTGCACGCCTGGTGCCGCCTTCTTGGCGCCCTTGACGAACTGTTCCGCCACGCCCTGGCCGTAGGCCGTGCGGTCATCGATGACGGCGATTTTCTTCGCCTGCAGCTTGCCCACGGCATACGCGCCCAAAGTTCCCCCCAGCTTGTTGTCATTGGCCACGACCCGGAAGGCCGTGTTGAATTTCTGCTGGGTGTAGGTCGGGTTGGTGGCGGCCGGCGAAATCTGCGGGATGCCGGCATTGAAGTAGATGCGCGAGGCGGGAATCGTCGTGCCCGAGTTCAGGTGGCCGACGACGCCGTTGACCTTGGCGTCGACCAGCTTTTGCGCCACGGCCGTGCCCTGCTTGGGATCGGCCGCGTCATCTTCGGGCACCAGCACGAATTTGACGGCTTTGCCGTCGATCTTGAAGCCTTTGGCATTCAAATCCTCGATCGCCATCTTGGCCGCGTTCTCGTTATCCTTGCCCAGGTGGGAGCTGGCGCCAGAGACCGGGGCGACGTGGCCGATCTTGATGATTTCCTGCGCGCCCGCATGGCCGGCAAAGGCGAGGGCGAGGGCGAGAGGAAGGACTTTGGTCTTGAGCAGCATAAACATTCTCCAATGGATAAAGATACGGCGGCGTCTCGTGAAAACCGCTTCGAATGGCGGTACGTGTGAAGAAAGGTACAACAAAAAACAGGCGGCGCAAAGCCGCATTTCGGGCTTTTTACATTTTGTCGCAACAATCACCAAAGTGAGGCGCGATGCACCGATTTCGCAGGCGCGAGCGCACCAAAGAATGGCGTTGGAGGAAAGAATAGGGTAGGTCGGGCAGGTCGGGGTAGGTCGGGTTAGCGCGCAGCGCGTAACCCGACATTGCGCAGCATGCTCAGGGCTGAGCGGGTGGATGCAGATGTCCCAGTTCATGGCTCACCGCATGCGCGACGATCTGCTCCAGCGATTGCTGCAAGTCTTCGCGCAGGGCGCCGCGCATGCCGATCAGGGCGTTTTGCAGGGCCGTCTGCAGGACGTGGGCGATGCGCTCTTCCAGCAGATGGTCGATCTTGCCCTGCACCTGATGCAGGATGCGCTGCGTCAGCCGCTGTTCGATGGCGTCCCAGTCGGGTTGCGGCATGCTGGGCGGCAATGCTGGCGCTTCCTCGAAAGCAGGCGCAGCAGGTGCGACGGGAACCACCTGCGGCACCTCCGGCCCCAGCAGCACCTCCGTCAGCAGGGGGATGCCCTGGTCGAATGGTTGCTGGCTCATGGTTTGTCCACTGAGTTACCCGCCACGAAATGCGTCGGCTGCACGTCCTGCTGGCGGTAGTGCAGGAAGCGCTGGCGGCCCGCCTGCGCATCCTGTTCATCCATGGAAACGATCTCGAACACGCGCTGGAAATCAGCGTAATTGGCGGGCGGCAACTGCGACAGGTTGACGAGGATGTCGTGGTGCGGCAGCTCGGCCGCCGCGTCATCGGTCAGGATGATGGGCGTTTGCGGGGCCAGCGGGTCGCCGGCCAGCACGTGCGGCAGGAAATCCGTGGCGGAAATGGTCCACATGGCGCTGTTCAAGGCGTCGAGCTGGGCGCTATCTTGCGCCAGCACGACGACCTTGTTGCCGGCCATATACGCCTTGCGCGCCAGGCGGCAGGCGTAGGCCAGCTTGTCCGGCACGTTGGTATGAAAGTCGACGCGCGTCATGTCGCCCTTCACGCTGCCATGCCGCTGTGTCGCAGCAGGGCGTCGATGCTCGGTTCGCGGCCGCGGAAGGCCGTGAACGATTCCAGTGCGGGGCGCGAGCCGCCGACGGACAGGATTTCCTGCAGGTAGCGCTTGCCCGCCGCCGTGGTGGCGGCCGGTCCCAGCGCTCGGGCTTCTTCAAACGCCGCATAGGCGTCGGCGGACAGCACCTCGGCCCATTTGTAGCTGTAGTAGCCAGCCGCGTAGCCGCCGGAGAAGATATGCCCGAAGGCATTCTGGAAGCGGTTGAACGGGGGCGGGATGAGCAGCGCGAACCTGGCGCGCACGCCGTCGATCAGCTGCTGCACGGTCTGGCCCGTGCCGGCATCGTAGTCATAGTGCAGATGCATGTCGAGCAGGGAAAATTCCACCTGGCGCAGGGTTTGCAAGCCGGACTGGAAATTCTTGGCCGCCAGCATCTTGTCGTATAGCGCGCGGGGCAGCGGCTCGCCCGTGACGGCATGCGCCGTCATGTGTTCGAGCACTTCCCATTCCCAGCAGAAATTTTCCATGAATTGCGACGGCAGTTCCACGGCATCCCATTCGACGCCGGCGATGCCCGACACGCCCAGTTCGTCGACGACGGTCAGCATATGGTGCAGGCCGTGGCCGAACTCGTGGAACAGGGTGATCACTTCATCGTGGGTGAACAGGGCAGGCTGTGCCTTGCCGTCGAGCACGGCCGGCTGCGTAAAATTGCAGGTCAGATAGGCGATCGGCGTCTGCACTTGCTGTGCATCGGCACGGCGGCCGCGCGCATCGTCCATCCACGCACCGTCGCTCTTGCCCGCGCGCGCATACAGGTCCAGGTAGAACTGGCCGACCAGCTGGCCGTCGCGCTCGATGCGGTAAAAGCGCACGTCCGGGTGCCAGACGGGCGCTGTATCCAGTTTGATCTCGACCGCGAACAGGTTCTGGATCTGGCGGAACAGGCCGTCGATCACCTTGTGTTCAGGGAAATATTGTTTGACTTCCTGGGCCGAGAACGCGTAGCGGCGTTCCTGCAGCTTTTCCGAAGCGTACGGCACGTCCCACGCCTGCAGTTCATCCAGGCCCAGTTCTTCGCGGGCGAATTGCTTCAGTTCGGCCAGGTCCTTCTCGGCGAACGGGCGCGCGCGCTTGGCCAGGTCTTCCAGGAAGGTGATGACTTGCGCGGGCGAGGTCGCCATCTTGGACACCAGCGACACTTCGGCGAAATTGGCGTAGCCGAGCAATTGTGCCTCTTCGTTGCGCAGCCGCAACAAGGTGACGATGTTCTGCGTATTGTCCCAGTCCTCTTTCTTGCTGAAGACCTCGCCCTGGTCCGAGGCTTTGGTGGCGTTGGCGCGGTAGATGGTTTCGCGCAGCGCGCGCTTGTCGGCAAATTGCAGGATCGGGTAGTAGGATGGGAAGTGCAGCGAGAATTCATAGCCTTGCTTGCCCGCCTTTTCGGCGGCGGCGCGCGCGGCGGCCTTCACGTCGTCGGGCAGGCCGGCGAGATCGGCTTCATTGTCGACCAGCAACTTGTAGTCATTCGTGGCGTCGAGCACGTTTTCGGAAAAACGCGTACCGACGGCCGCGTGTTCTTCCTGGATGGCGCCAAAGCGCTCTTTTTTGTCCTCTGGCAACTCGGCGCCGCCCAGGCGGAAGTCGCGCACGGCATTCTCGACGATGCGCCGGCGCGCCGGCGACAGGCTGGCGAAATCGGCGCGGGCCTGCAATTGCTTGTATTTGCCGAAGAGAATTTCGTTCTGGCCCAGCTCGGTCCAGAATTCCGTCACTTTAGGCAGGTTGGCATTGTAGGCGGCGCGCAGCTCCGGCGTATCGATCACGCTATTTAAATGGTTGACGATGCTCCAGGCGCGGCCCAGGGTTTCGGCGATCTGGTCCTGGGGCGCGACGAAGTTGTCCCAGCTCACTTCTTCCATGGGCGCTTCCAGCCGCGCCACGGTGGCGCGTGCCTGTTCCAGGAGGGTATCGATGGCAGGCGTGACATGCTCGTGCGTAATCGCGTCGAAGCGTGGCAGGCCGGAAAAATCAAGCAGGGGATTGGTATTCATCGTCGGTTCGTCCATTCTGTCTTCATATATGGAGCGCCTGAAAAACGTTCAGGGCAAGGCGCGGTGCCGAAGGCAGTACGAATAGTACGGCGAGGCACTGCAACGCAGCCATGGACGTTTTCTCAGGTGCTCCTCTTAGATGCGCTCGGCGGCCTCTACCGTATTCATCAACAGCATCGTGATCGTCATCGGACCCACGCCACCCGGTACTGGGGTGATGTGGGAGGCGATTTCTTTCACTCCGGCAAAATCCACATCGCCGCACAGCTTGCCGTCATCGTCGCGGTTCATGCCCACGTCGATGACGATGGCGCCCGGCTTGACCATGTCGGCCGTCAGGGTGTTGCGGCGGCCGACGGCGGCCACAACCACGTCCGCCTGGCGCGTGTACAGGCCCAGGTCCGGGGTCGCACTATGGCAGATGGTGACGGTAGCGTTCGCTTGCAAGAGCAGCAGGGCCATCGGCTTGCCGACCGTGTTGCTGCGGCCGATGACGACGGCGTGCTTGCCGCGCAAGTCGACGCCCGTGCTTTCGATCAGTTTCATGCAGCCGTACGGCGTGCAAGGACGGAAGCCGGGCAAGCCCGTCATCAGTTCGCCGGCGCTCAGCACGGAATAGCCATCCACGTCTTTCGTCGTGGCGATCGCTTCGATGACCTTGTGCGGGTTGATGTGCTTGGGCAAGGGCATCTGCACGAGGATGCCGTGGATGGCGGGATCCGCGTTCAGGCTGGCGATGCGTGCCAGCAAGTCCGCTTCGGACAGGTCCGCTTCATATTTTTCCAGCACCGAGTGGAAACCCACGTCGCCGCACGCCTTGACCTTGTTGCGGACGTACACCTGGCTGGCCGGGTCTTCGCCGACGAGGATCACGGCCAGGCCGGGCTGGGTGCCCTTGGCCGTGAGGGCGGCGGCGCGCGTGGCGATCTCGCTGCGCAGTTTTTGGGAGAGGGCGATTCCGTCGATCAGTTGTGCTGGCATGGTAGGGGGCTGAGAGATGTAGGAGGGAAAAGACAGATTATAAAGCCGGGCGGCGCAAAGGGGCGGTTTTGGCGCCAAGCCGTTACGTTAAAAAGCGGGCCGGAGGCGCGGGCCTGAGAAAATGCCGATGGCGGCGTTGCAGCTCCTTGCCGTACTGGCGTACTGTCTGCGTCGCCGCGCCTTGCCCTCGACATTTTTCAGGCCCGCTTGGCCCGGTATGCCTGTGCGGACGACTGGGGCGTTAATGCGTTTTGCTGGTGTGCTGGTGGCCTAGGGAGCGCAAGGGCCTGCGTTTCTTTTGGCGCAGTTTTTGGCACTTTGATCACCCTAATTTCCGGACAGAATTTGCGGCAGTGCAGCATAAATTTCATAGGGCGATTTCATGATATGAAATGCTATATCGTAATTTGAAAAATACTAAATACGCTGTTAGAATCCCCACACTAAACCGACTTAATAGTAAATAATCAGCGAAATACCGTCCGACAGCGATCCGGAAAATCGGGGTGGGGCGTTCACAAAGGAGACTCAACAGATGTCAGCTCAACTGAACCAGGTAACGACACAGATCGGCACCGACCCGGATATGCAGGAAACCAAGGAGTGGCTGGACGCGCTCGAAGCGGTGCTGGAAAACGAAGGTCCGGAACGCGCGCATTACCTGATGGAGCGCATGGTTGACCTGGCCCGCCGCCGTGGCGCCCAGATCCCGTTCTCCAGCACCACCGCCTACGTCAATACCATCCCCACCAAGCAAGAAGCACACTGCCCCGGCAACCTGGAATACGAAGAGCGCCTGCGCTCGTGGATGCGCTGGAACGCCATGGCCATGGTCGTCAAGGCCAACCGCGCCGACGGCGACCTGGGCGGCCACTTGTCCTCGTTCGCTTCGCTGGCGAACATGCTGGGTATCGGTTTCAACCACTTCTGGCACGCGCCGACGGCCGACCACGGCGGCGACCTGCTGTACATCCAGGGCCACTCCTCGCCCGGCGTCTACGCGCGCGCCTTCCTCGAAGGCCGCTTGACGGAAGAGCAAATGCTGAACTTCCGCAAGGAAGTCGACGGCAAGGGCCTGTCCTCGTACCCGCATCCAAAGCTGATGCCTGACTTCTGGCAGTTCCCGACCGTGTCGATGGGCCTGGGCCCGCACATGGCGATCTACCAGGCGCGTTTCCTGAAATACCTGCACGCACGCGGCATCGCCAAGACCGACAACCGTAAAATTTGGGCCTTCTGCGGCGATGGCGAGATGGACGAGCCGGAATCCCTGGGCGCGATCGGCCTGGCCGCGCGCGACATGCTCGACAACCTGGTCATCGTGGTCAACTGCAACCTGCAGCGCCTGGACGGTCCGGTACGTGGCAACACCAAGATCATCCAGGAACTGGAAGGCGAATTCCGTGGCGCGGGCTGGAACGTCGTCAAGGTCATCTGGGGCCCGGGCTGGGACGCCCTGCTGGCGCAAGACAAGGAAGGCATCCTGCAGCGCGTGATGATGGAAACCGTCGACGGCGAATACCAGAACTACAAGGCCAAGGATGGCGCCTACGTGCGCAAGCACTTCTTCGGCAAGCATCCGAAGCTGCTGGAAATGGTTGCCAACATGACGGACGACGACATCTGGCGCCTGACCCGTGGCGGCCACGATCCGCACAAGATCTACGCGGCCTTCAAGATCGCCCAGGAACACAAGGGCCAGCCTACCGTCCTGCTGGTGAAGACCATCAAGGGCTACGGCATGGGCAAGTCCGGCGAAGCGCGCAACACGGCGCACCAGACGAAAAAACTCGACGACGAAGCCATCCGCGAAATGCGCGACCGCTTCTCGCTGCCTATCCCTGACGACAAGCTGGCCGACATCCCGTTCTTCAAGCCTGCCGACGACGCGCCGGAAATGGTCTACCTGCACGAGCGCCGCAAGGCCCTGGGCGGCTACCTGCCGCAGCGCCGCCAGAAGGCGGAAGAAACCCTGCCCGTGCCTGGCCTCGACGCGTTCAAGAACGTGCTGGAAGCGACGCCGGAAGGCCGCGAAATCTCGACCACGCAAGCCTTCGTGCGCGTCATTTCGACCCTGCTGAAAGACCCGAACCTGGGCCAGCGCGTCGTGCCTATCCTGGTCGATGAGTCGCGTACCTTCGGCATGGAAGGCCTGTTCCGCCAGATCGGCATCTACAACCCGAAAGGCCAGTTGTACGAGCCGGTCGACAAGGACCAGGTCATGTACTACCGCGAAGACAAGGCCGGCCAGATCCTGCAAGAGGGCATCAACGAAGCGGGCGGCATGAGCTCGTGGATCGCCGCGGCGACGTCGTACTCGACCAACGACCGCATCATGATCCCGTTCTACACCTTCTACTCGATGTTCGGCTTCCAGCGCATCGGCGACCAGGTATGGGCTTCGGCCGACATGCGCGCCCGCGGCTTCCTGATGGGCGGCACGGCTGGCCGTACGACCCTGAACGGCGAAGGCTTGCAGCACGAAGATGGCCACAGCCATATCTTCGCCGCGACCATCCCGACCTGCATGCCGTACGACCCGACCTTCAGCCATGAAGTCGCCGTCATCATCCAGGACGGCCTGCGCCGCATGATCGCCAACCAGGAAGATGTGTTCTACTACATCACGATCATGAACGAGAACTACGCCCAGCCAGGCATCAAGCCAGGCCAGGAAGAAGGCATCCTGAAAGGCATGTACAAGCTGCAGGAAGGCAAGGCTGACGCCAAGCTGCGCGTACAGTTGATCGGTTGCGGCACCATCCTGCGCGAATCGATCTTTGCCGCCGAATTGCTGGAAAACGACTGGGGCGTGGCTGCGGACGTATGGTCGGCGCCGTCGCTGACCCTGGTGGCCCGCGATGGCCAGGACGCCGAACGCTGGAACATGGTCAACCCGTCGAAACAGCAGCGCGTGCCGTACGTGACGTCGCTGATGCAGGACACGGACGGCCCGATCGTCGCCACGACCGACTACATGCGCGCATTTGCAGAACAGATCCGCGCCTTCATGCCGAAGGGCCGCACCTACAAAGTGCTCGGTACCGATGGCTTTGGCCGCTCGGACAGCCGCGCCAAGCTGCGCGAGTTCTTCGAAGTGAACCGTTATTATGTCACCGTGGCCGCGCTCAAATCGCTGGCTGACGAAGGCAAGATCGACGTGTCGGTGGTGGAGCAGGCGATCGCCAAGTACGGCATCGACGCGAACAAACCGAATCCGGTGACCCAGTAATCGTTGTGCGGACCCGATGATGCCAGGGCGGTGCGAAAGCGCCGCCCTGGCGTGTGTGCGGGTCCATCTGACAAATAAAATAACGGAGCAAGCTATGAGCATTGTGGAAGTCAAAGTCCCGGATATCGGCGATTTCAAGGAAGTCGAGATCATTGAACTGATGGTCAAGCCAGGCGACACGGTCAAGGTCGACCAGTCCCTCATCACCGTCGAATCGGACAAGGCCAGCATGGAAATCCCATCGAGCCACGCCGGTGTCGTCAAGGAATTGAAAGTCAACGTGGGCGACAAGATCGCCGAAGGTTCGCTGGTCCTGCTGCTGGAAGTGGCGGACGACGCCTCGGCCCCGGCGCCTGCCGCCGCTGCCGCCCCGGCGCCTGCCGCTGAAGCCTCCCCCGCCGCCGCTCCTGCGGCCGCGCCAGCGCCTGCCGCCCCTGCCGGCGCGCCGGCCCTGGTCGACGTGACCGTGCCCGATATCGGCGACTTCAAGGAAGTCGAAGTCATCGAACTGATGGTCAAGGTCGGCGACACGATCAAGGTCGACCAGTCGCTGCTGACGGTCGAATCGGACAAGGCCAGCATGGAAATCCCATCGAGCCATGCCGGTATCGTCAAGGAATTGAAGGTCAAGGTCGGCGACAAGGTCGCCAAGGGTAGTCTGGTGCTGGTGGTGGAAACGACCGGTGGCGCTGCCGCTCCTGCCGCCGCGCCTGCACCGGCCGCGCAAGCTGCCGCCGCACCTGCCGCCGCCGTCGCTTCGGCGCCGGTCGCCGCTGCCGCTCCTGCCGCGCCAGCCGCCGCGCCTGCCGTCAACGGCAAGCTGGCGCACGCGTCGCCATCGATCCGCAAGTTCGCGCGCGAACTGGGCGTGGAACTGGCGCTGGTCGGCGGTTCCGGTCCGAAGGGCCGCATCACCCAGGAAGACGTGCAGAACTTCGTCAAGGGCGTGATGTCGGGCGCGGTCGCCGCGCCAAATGCTCCAGTCGCTGCCAAAGGCGGTTCGGGCGTGGGTCTGGATCTGCTGCCATGGCCGTCGCTGGACTTCAGCAAATTCGGCACGACCGAATTGCTGCCGCTGTCGCGCATCAAGAAAATCTCGGGCCCGAACCTGCACCGCAACTGGGTCATGATCCCGCACGTCACGCAGTTCGACGAAGCGGACGTGACGGACCTGGAAGCGTTCCGCGTCGACACCAACGCGGCCAATGCGAAGAACAAGGATGCGGCCAAGCTGACCATGCTGGCCTTCGTCATCAAGGCCTCCGTCGCCGCGCTGAAGAAATTCCCCGCGTTTAACGCCTCGCTCGACGCCAAGGGCGAGAACCTGATCCTCAAGCAGTACTACAACATCGGCTTCGCGGCCGACACGCCGAACGGCCTGGTGGTACCCGTGATCAAGGGCGCGGACCAGAAGTCGGTCTCGCAGATCGCCCGCGAAATGACGGAATTGTCGCTGCAGGCGCGCGAAGGCAAGCTGAAACCGGCCGACATGCAGGGCGCCAGCTTCACGATCTCGTCCCTGGGCGGCATCGGCGGCACGCACTTCACGCCTATCGTCAATGCGCCGGAAGTGGCGATCCTGGGTCTGTCGAAAGCCTCGATCAAGCCGGTATGGGATGGCAAGGCCTTCCAGCCACGCCTGATGATGGGCACTTCGCTGTCCTACGACCACCGCGTGGTCGATGGCGCGATGGGCGCGCGATTCTCCGTGTACCTCGGCGAAGTCCTGGCCGACATGCGCAAAATTCTGCTGTAAGGAGCGATTGATGAGCACAGTAGAGGTAAAAGTACCGAATATCGGCGATTTCAAGGAAGTCGAAGTCATCGAACTGATGGTCAAGGTGGGCGACACCATCAAGGTGGACCAGTCCCTGATCACGGTCGAATCGGACAAGGCCAGCATGGAGATTCCATCGACCCACGCCGGCGTCGTCAAGGAAGTCAAGGTCAAGGTCGGCGACAAGATCGCCGAAGGCAGCGCGCTGCTGGTGGTGGAAGCGGTTGAAGGCGCGGCTGCTGCCGCACAGGCGGCCGTTCCTGCGCCTGCCGCAGCCGCTCCGGCAGTCGCTGCGGCTTCTGCACCTGCCGCCGCCATCCCGGCCGGCAATTACAGCGGCCAGGTCGACATCGACGTCGACATGATGGTATTGGGCGGCGGTCCTGGCGGCTATTCGGCAGCGTTCCGCGCGGCCGACCTGGGGCTGAGCACCGTCATCGTCGAGCGCTACGCCACCCTGGGCGGCGTGTGCCTGAACGTGGGCTGCATCCCGTCCAAGGCGCTGCTGCACGTGGCGTCCGTGATCGACGAAACGGCGCACATGTCCAACACGGGCGTGACGTTTGCCAAGCCGACCATCGACATCGACCAGGTACGCAAGTACAAGGAAGGCGTGATCTCGAACATGACGGGCGGCCTGGCCGGCATGGCCAAGGCGCGCAAGACGCAAGTCGTCACGGGCGTGGGCCAGTTCCTCTCCGCGAATCACATCGAAGTGACGGCAGGCGACGGTTCTAAAAAGGTCGTGCAGTTCAAGCAAGCCATCATCGCCGCCGGTTCGTCCGTGGTGAAGCTGCCCTTCGTGCCGGAAGACCCGCGCATCGTCGATTCGACGGGCGCGCTGGAATTGCGCCAGATCCCGAAACGCATGCTGGTCATCGGCGGCGGCATCATCGGCCTGGAAATGGCGACCGTCTATTCGACCTTCGGCGCGCGCATCGACGTGGTCGAAATGATGGATGGCCTGATGCAGGGCGCGGACCGCGACGCCGTCAAGGTATGGCAGAAGTTCAACGAGAAGCGCTTCGACAACATCATGACCAAGACTAAGACGGTGGCTGTCGAGGCGCTGCCGGAAGGCATCAAGGTCACGTTCGAGGCGGCCGAAGCGGGCGCCACGGCACCGGCTCCGCAAGTCTACGACCTGGTGCTCGTCGCCGTGGGCCGCAGCCCGAACGGCAAGAAGCTGGCGGCCGACAAGGCCGGCGTGCAAGTGACGGACCGCGGCTTCATCAACGTCGACAGCCAGATGCGCACCAACGTGCCGAACATCTTCGCCATCGGCGACCTGGTGGGCCAGCCGATGCTGGCGCACAAGGCTGTGCATGAAGCCCACGTGGCCGCGGAAGCGGCTGCCGGCCAGAAGTCGCACTTCGACGTCAAGGTGATCCCGTCGGTCGCCTACACGGACCCGGAAGTGGCATGGGCCGGCATCACGGAAGACGAAGCGAAAGCCAAGGGCATCAAGGTCGAGAAGGGCCACTTCCCGTGGGCCGCCTCGGGCCGCGCCGTGGCCAATGGCCGCGCCGAAGGCTTCACCAAGCTGCTGTTCGACGCGGAAACCCACCGCATCATCGGCGGCACCATCGTCGGCACGCATGCGGGCGACATGATCGGCGAAATCGCGCTGGCCATCGAAATGGGCTGCGACGGCACCGACATCGGCAAGACCATCCACCCGCACCCGACCCTGGGCGAGTCGATCGGTATGGCTGCCGAAGTGTACGAGGGCGTGTGCACGGACTTGCCGCCACCGCGCAAGCGTTGATGTTGTAGCTGTCCATACTCGAAACCCGCAAGCGATTGCGGGTTTTTTTAACCGCAGCGTAGTCGCGCTGGCCATTAAGGGGTGGGGCGACGGCACCGACATCGGCAAGACCATCCACCCGCACCCGACCCTGGGCGAGTCGATCGGTATGGCCGCCGAAGTGTACGAGGGGCGTGTGCACGGACTTGCCGCCGCCGCGCAAGCGTTGATGTTGTAGCTGTCCATACTCGAAACCCGCAAGCGATTGCGGGTTTTTTTATTTCCCTTGACCTGCAGCGTGGTAAAACGTGGCGCATCGGCCCCATGTGAAAATTGGTGAGTATTGCCGTGTGGAAAAAGTGGCAGAATGGAGGTCTGTCACCGTGTTCTGCTTTCGCTTCAATAGAAACGTGTGATTTTTGCAGGAATGTTGCCAGCGTGGGAGTCGGTCAAGTTCCGCTGTACCAAGCGCCTGCCCCAGTCGATGCATACATCCCCTGCTGGCGCCCCTCGGAAGCGGGGAGTCGTCGCGTGGCTCGCCTCGCGTCCTCCCCATGCCTTGTCCGCGCTCCTGATGAACTGCCGGCAGAAGACGCTCCCTACTGGGATAGGCTCTAAGAAAGTTTTGCAACGATGAAAAAATTTACCGCCCTTCATATTGCCGACGTCCGTTTGCGCCGGGCCGACGAGCAAGAGCAAGCCGTGATGCTGCATGCCTTGTACCAGGACGTGGCCGCTATCCTGGCGGCGGGCAAGCGGATCGATGCGATTTTCTTCACAGGGCAGCTGGTGGCGCCGGACGCCTGTGCCGGCACGACGCCCGTGTACGTCTACGAATACTTCCTGCGGCCCTTGCTGCAGGCGGCCAGCTTGCCCGGCGCGCGTTTCTACCTGGTGCCGGGCAGCCGCCAGCAGGGTGTCGCGGCCGCCACGCTGGGCAATGCCGGCTTCAGCTTTTTCTCCGCCGATGAGCACGCCAGTGCCGAGCAGCGCGCGCGCTACAAGAATATCCACGCCGTGTTCCATGGCCACCAGCATACGGGCGACGCCAGTTCGCTGATGAAGTCGCTAAGCATCCTGTTCAAGAGCAATCCCGGCAGCCTGTACGGCGCACAGGGCCAGATGGCGGCGTATGCGGTGCTTGAATTCGGCACGGGCGAGGCCGATGGCGGCAGGGCCGGCACGCAGTGGAAGGTATCCCTGCGCGAGTTCGACGACGTGAGCAAGAACTTCGCCCTGTCGGTGCTGTACACGCCGAATGGCCAGGACACGGGGCAGATGGATGCCGAGTATGTGTTTGCCACCTTGCTGCCGCAACTGGCAGGCGAGCGCGCTTATTTCGATGGCTTGCTGGGCAAGGCGGGCGCGCAGCCGCGCGAGGACGCCGGCGTCGCTGCCGATGCGCGTGAATTCCTGATCGAGCTGGCGTTCGTGATGTTCGAAGCCAAGAGCGTGTTCCTCAACGAGGCGGAACTGGAGCGCTTTGCCAGCGACTATTGCGGCGTGAAGGGCTGGAACATGGCGGCCGGCGATTGGCTGGCGCCGCTGTATGCGCATGGCTTGCTGCTGCGGGCCGATGGCCAGGTGGCGTTTTCCTTCGATTACTTCCGCACGTATTTCCTGGCGCAGCGCTTTGAAACCTCGTTTGACCTGATGCGTTATGGTCCTGACCGCTACGATGGAAGCGAGTCGGCACTGGGCGTTGATGGCGCGTCGGCGGCCCAGCCTTTCCTGCGCGCGCTGGGCTTGAACGATGAACGGACTGAAGCGGCGCTGCCGGAAGACTGCAGCCGTCCTGGCTGATTTCCGCGGCCAGCCGTCCCGCGTCAGTCCGCCAGCGGCTGGCGCAGGGTGCCGTGCAGGAACAGGTCGAGACTGACCGCCACCTTGGCGCGCAATTGCGCCACATCGGGTTGGGCTGGCGGCGGAAACAGCAGGCGCGACATCTGGTCGCCCAGCAGGCAATTGAGCAGGTGCAGCGCCAGCATGGAGGGCGTCAGTTCCGCGCGAAACAGGGGCGCGATGTCGGGACGGCTGAAAAACTTGGTCAGCATCTCGCGCGTCTGTCCCGGTCCCACTTTGTAAAACGTTTCCGCCAGTTCCGGGTGCGTGGCCGCTTCGGCCACGACCATGCGATTCAGGCGGATCGCCGCCGGCATGGTGACCAGTTGCACGAACAGCAGACCGAACTCGCTCAAAATGGCGGGCAGGGGCCGCATATCCGTTTCCAGCGCCGGCATGGTCGAGAAGTAGGCGGCGCGGCGTAATTCCACCACGGCATTGAACAAGCCCGACTTGCCGCCAAATTTCACATAAATCGTGCGCACGGCCACGTGGGCTTCGCGGGCGATCATTTCCAGGCTGACCTTCCCATATCCTTTTTCCAGAAACAGGCAGCCGGCCGTGTGCAGCAGGTTTTCCATGCGCGCTTCCATGTCGGCCGCGCGCGGGCGGCCGGCCGGCTTGCCGCAGCAGGAAAGCTCCTGGGCGGCGGCGGATTCTTTATCGGTAGGCAAGGTATCGTTGAGGCCGGGATCGGACATGGTCTGGGTCTCTTTATAAGGTGGAAGGTAAGTGATGGCTCACACTGTAGTGCAAATTAAAATGAAATGCAATCGTTTCATTTCTTGACTTTGGCTTTTCTTTGCCCAATAATGAACCTATATCATTTCATTTCCGGAGCGAGTATGTCCAACCAGCCAGGCCACGCAGAGCACAAGGTGCTGAGCGCCGTCCCACCCGCGGCCCCCGCCGCACCTTCCACGCCCGCCGCTGCCGCCAGCTCCGCACCACCGAACAACCGCGTGAAAATCATTGCCGGCCTGATCGTCCTCGTCGCGCTGGGCGCCGGCGCGCGCATGTGGTACCGCAGCCACTATTTCGTGGAAACGGAAAACGCCTACGTGGCCGGCCACGTGCATCCCGTGTCGGCACGCATTTCCGGCGTCGTCACCAAGGTCTTCATCGATGACAATCAAATGGTGAAAGAGGGCGACGTGATCGCCGAACTCGATCCCTTCGACCAGCGCGTGAAGACCGAGCAGATCGCCGCGCAGATCGCCAGCGCCGAGCAGCAGGTGCTGCAGGCGGATGCGCAGATTGCGCAAGTGCAGGCGCAAGCGAGCGCCGCCCAGGCGCAGGTGGCGCAGGCCGATGCGCAATTGCTGCGCGCGAAACAGGATGCGGAGCGTTATGGCCAGCTGTACACGAGCCAGATGAAAGCCGTCTCGAAAGCGGAACTCGATGCGGCCAACGCGGCCCGTTCGAGCGCCGTGGCCGACCTGGCCGCCCGCCGCGACAGCGCCTCGGCCGCCAAATCGCAGATCGGTGCGGCGCAAGCTGCGCGCGACGTGGCCAAGGCGCAGGTGGCCGTGCTGCGCGTGCAATTGAAGGACGCGGAACAGCAGCTGCAATATAACCGCATCCTGGCCCCCGTCGCCGGCCGCATCGGCAAGCGCAACGTGGAAACGGGTATGCGTGTGCAACCTGGCCAGCAATTGACGGCCATCGTGCAGGACAACGTCTGGGTCACCGCCAACTTCAAGGAAACCCAACTGGCCGACCTGCACCGCGGCCAGAGCGTGCACGTGACCATCGACGCCATGCCGGGCAAGAAACTGGTGGGTACCGTGGACAGCTTCGCGCCTGCCTCGGGCGCGCAATTCGCCCTGCTGCCGGCCGATAACGCCACCGGCAACTTCACCAAGATCGTCCAGCGCGTGCCCGTGAAAATCGTCTTCCAGCCGGAAGACATCAAGGCCATGAATGGCCGCCTGGTGCCGGGCATGTCGGTGATCGCCGAAGTGGAAGTGAACCAGCCTGAAACGCAGCCGGCTGCGCGCCACGCCGCCGCTCCCGCCGCCCAGTCCACCACGCGCTAAGCTTCCATGAGCAGCCCCTCCACCACGCTGGCGAAGCCGCCGGCGTTTCCCGTGATCGACGAGAAAGTCTCCGGGCGCACCTGGCTGGCGGTCGCCGCCGGCATGCTGGGCGCCTTCATGGCGGTGCTCGACATCCAGATCACCAATTCCTCGCTCAAGGATATCCTTGGCTCGCTGTCGGCCACCCAGGAAGAGGGCTCGTGGATTTCCACGGCCTACCTGGTGGCGGAAATCATCGTCATTCCCCTCACCGCGCTGCTGGCGCGCGTGTTCGGACTGCGTACCTACATGATCGGCACCACCGCCTTCTTCCTGCTGTTCTCCACCCTGTGCGGCACGGCCTGGAACCTGGAAAGCATGATCGTCTTCCGTATGCTGCAGGGGTTCACGGGCGGCGCCCTGATACCGATGGCGTTCACCCTGGTGATGCTCAAGCTGCCGCCGTCGAAGCGCGCCGTCGGCATGGCCATCTTCGGCCTGACGGCCACCCTGGCGCCGGCCATGGGCCCGACCCTGGGCGGCTACCTCTCCGAACTGTATGGCTGGCCCTCGATCTTCTACATCAACTGGGTGCCGGGCGTGCTGCTGATCGCCGGCATGATCTATGGCCTGGACAAGGAGCCGATGAAGCTCGAGATGTTCTGGAAGGCCGACTGGCTGGGCATCTTCTTCATGGCCCTGGGCCTGGGCTGCCTGACCATCTTCCTGGAAGAGGGCAATTCCAAGGACTGGTTCGACTCCGGTTTCATCATCACCTTCGCCGCGCTGGCCCTGGTGGGCATCCTGGGCTGGGTCGTCACCAGCGCCACGCGCGCCGAACCGTTCGTCAATCTTGGCCTGTACGGCCAGCGCAATTTCCTGGTCGCCACCGTGCTGTCGGCCGTGACGGGCATGGGCCTGTACGGCTCGGCCTTTTTGCTGCCCTTGTTCCTGGGCCAGATCGCCGGCTATTCGCCGATGCAGATCGGTGAAGTCATCATGTGGGTGGGCTTGCCGCAGCTGTTCATCATGCCGTTTGTGGCCAAGCTGTCGTCCGTGGTGGACAACCGCATCCTGTGCTCGTTCGGTCTCTTGCTGTTTGGCGGCTCGTGCATGATGAATGCCTACATGGACGCGTCTACCGGCTACGACCAGCTGCTGTGGTCGCAGGTCGTGCGCGCGCTGGGCCAGCCCTTCGTCATGCTGACCCTGTCGAACTTCGCCATGAAGGGCATCGCGCCGAAGGACATGCCGTCCGCATCGAGCCTGTTCAATATGACGCGCAACCTGGGCGGCTCGATCGGCATCGCCCTGCTGGCCACGGCCCTGAGCACCCGCGAACACTTCCACTCGCAGCGCCTGGGCGAAGCGATCAACGCGTATTCCAGCGCCACGCAGCTGCGCATCGACCAGCTGACGTCGTCGTTCATGGCCAAGGGCTATGACGCCGTCACGGCCGGCAACCAGGCCTTGCAGGCGATCGACGGCATCGTGCGCCGCGAGGCGTATGTGATGGCCTACAACGATGGCTTCTTCCTGATCGGCGCCATCCTGCTGGCCTGTATCGTGCCCCTGTGGCTGGCCGACAAACTTAAAGCTCCCGGTGGCGGTGGTGGCGGTCATTGACCGCGCACAGTCCGCACGTGCAGCACCTCAAGAACAAGAAGGTAATCATCATGCAAACAGTATTGACGAAAATCGCGCTGGCCGCTTCCCTTGCCGTGGCGCTGTCCGCCTGCGGCACCGTGGGCCAGGATTTCACCGCCCCGGCAAACCTGGCCGGCACCGGCACCTTCCGCCACGGCGCGGCCGCCGCGGATGCCGCGCAGCTGCCCAAGGAGTGGTGGAGCATCTATGGCGACGCCACCCTGAACCGCCTCGAACAGAGCGCGCTGCAGGACAATCCCAGTGTAAAAGCGGCCGGCGAGCGCCTGCTGCAGGCGCTGGCGCAAAGCGGCACGGCGCGCGCCAACCAGGGCCCGAGCGTGAATGTCAGCACGGGCATCTCGAACTCGCGCACCTCGGCCAACACCTCGCAGGGCCTGGCCCTGGGCAACCGCTCGATCAGCGGCAATAACTTCTCCGTGGGCGGCTCGCTGTCGTATGAAGTCGACCTGCTGGGCCGCGTGAAACGCCTGGTCGAAGCGGCGGATGCGCAGGCGCTGGCGGCGCAGGCCGACCGCGACGGCGTGCTGCTGATGCTGTCGTCGCAAGTGGCCAGCAATTACTGGCAGCTGCGTGGACTCGACGCGGAAATGGCGATCCTGAATGGCGCGCTGGACACCCGCCGCGAGTCGGCGCAGCTGGTTGAGGCGCGCTTCAATGCAGGGCTGACGAATGAGCTGGACCTGGCGCGCGCGAAAGTCGAACTGTCGAACGCGCAGGCCGACCTGCATGAGGTCAAGCGCCAGCGCAACCAGCTGGAAAACAGCCTGGCTACCCTGACGGGCAAGCCGCCGTCGGCGCTGCAATTGCCGGTGGCGGCCGATCCGTCCATCTTGCCGCTGCCGCCCGCCATTCCCGTCGGCTTGCCCGCCAGCCTGCTGGCGCACCGTCCGGACCTGGTCTCCAGCGTAGCGGGCCTGCGCGCGGCAAACGCGCAAGTGGGCGTGGCCGAAGGCGCGTTTTACCCGTCGCTGCAATTGACGGGCAATTTCGGCTACGCCTCGGAAAAGCTGCGCGACCTGGCGCAGGGCGGTTCGCGCCAGTTCAGCTTTGGTCCGCTGGCCCTGTCCCTGCCGATCTTCGACGGCGGCCGCAACCAGGCCAATCTGGATCTGTCCAAGGCGCGCTATGCGGAAGCCGTGGCGAACCATGAAACGAAGCTGCTGACGGCCTTGCGCGAAGTGGAAGACGCGTTGTCCGACGTGGAGCAGCGCCAGTTGCAGGGCGACGCCCAGGCCCTGTCGCAGGCAGCGGCGGCGCGCGCCTACCTGGTGGCGCGCACGCGCTACGAGCGCGGCATCTCGACCTACCTCGACGTCACAGATGCCCAGCGCAGCTCGCTGGCAGCGGACCGCGCCGCCGCGCAGATCAAGACCCAGCGCCTGCTGGCGACGGTCGCCGTGGCCCGTTCGCTCGGTGCCGGCTGGCAGCATTGACGGACACCAGATAAAACCTACTGCGCGTCGCGCTTTGCGGCCGGCGATGCTCACCGTGCAAAAGTACGGTTGCGCTTCTCGGCCACAAATCACTGCCGCTCGCTACGGTTTTTTCCGGTGTCGCAAGGTCAACCATGAGCAACAAATGACAAGGCTATCCAACTAGTTACGTGAGCGTGGCCGGTGGCGGTGTCGCCGCCGGCCCGTAGCGTTCCAGCAGAAAATCGATGAAGGTCGTCAGCTTCGGCGTGGGCTGGCGGTCGCGCGCATACACGAGGTGCATGGGGCGGGGCGCCGGCACGTAGCCGGCCAGCAGCGGCACCAGCCTGCCGGCGGCGATATCGCCGGCCATCAGGATCTCCGCCTGCATGACGATGCCGAAGCCGTGCAGGGCCGCCACGCGCAGCGCCTGACCATTGTTCGAGCGGAAGCGGCTCTCGCGCACGGGGCTGCCATCGTCGTCGCCGCTCCTGGCCAGGCGCCAGCGCACGTGGCGCGTCCATTGCATGAAGTCCAGGCATTCGTGGCGCGCCAGGTCGGCCGGCGTGCGCGGCGTGCCGTGCTTTGCCAGATATGCGGGCGCGGCGCAGATCACCATCGCATACGGCCGCAGCACGCGCGCCACCATGGCGGAATCTTCCAGCTTGCCGATGCGGATGGCCGCATCGAACCCTTCTTCCACCAGGTCCACCGTCCTGTCGTTCAGGTTCAGTTCCAGGCTCACTTCCGGATACGCATCGAGGTAGTCGGCCATCAGCGGCGCGATGCACTCGCTGCCGAAGGACACGGGCGCCGTGATTTTCAGCTTGCCGCGCGGCGCTGCGCGCATGGCTTCCGCGCCCCGTTCGGCCGCATGGATGCTGGCCAGGATCTGGCGGCACTGTTCCGCATACTGCTGGCCGATTTCCGTCAGGCTTTGCCGCCGCGTGGTGCGCGCCAGCAGCCGCGCGCCCAGCCGCTCTTCCAGGTATTTGATGTGCTTGCCCACCATCACGGGCGAAATCTGGAACGTCTCGGCGGCAGCCGTGAAACTGCCCGCATCGACGACGGCGACAAAAATCTCCATGCTGCGCAATTTATCCATGGCATCCCGATTGCAAACTATAGATTAGTAATCTTGTAAATTCTAGCGTATTTATTCCTTTTTATAAGCGGCGCATACTGGCTCCATCGTTCAACCCACACAAGGAAGCAGCATGAAAATCGTCATCATCGGCGCCAGCGGCACCATCGGCACGGCCGTCGCCGCCCAACTGGCGCCACGCCATGAAATCATCGAAGTGGGCAGCCGCAGCGGCACGCACCAGGCCGACATGGGCGACATCGCGCAAGTGCGCGCCCTGTTCAAGCGCATCGGCAAGGTCGATGCCGTCGTCGTGACGGCCGGCAAGCTGCATTTCGGTCCCCTGGCTGAATTTACTCCAGAGCAATTTCAGGTGGGTCTGGAAAGCAAGCTGATGGGTCAGGTCAATGTGGCGCTGGTGGCGCAGGAATACCTGAACGACGGCGGTTCGATTACCTTGACCAGCGGCATCGTGGCCGAGCAGCCGATCCGCTTCGGCACGGCCGCCAGCATGACCAACGCGGCCGTGGAAGGTTTTGTAAGGGGCGCCGCCATCGAGTTGCAGCGGGGCGTGCGCATCAATGTCGTCAGCCCCACGGTGCTGGCCGAATCGCTGGAGTCGTACGGTCCCTTCTTCTACGGCTTCGAGCCGGCCGCCGCCAGCCGCGTGGCCCTGGCCTACAGCCGCAGCGTGGAAGGGGCGCAGACTGGGCAGGTGTACAAGGTCTGGTAAGCCGCTTGCCATGCCATGGGGGCAGGTGGGACAATCGCAGGCTGAGCAAGAAAGCGGTAGCGCGCCATCCGCGCCTGAGAAAAATCCAACCGAGACCTCCATGAAAAAACTCCTGATTCCCCTGCTGATGGCTGCCGCCGTCGGCAGCGCCTGCGCCGCAACGCCAGCGACCCCGGCCACCGCGCAACAACTGACGGCCATGAGCGCCCGCTACGCACCCGTCGCGCTGACGGCCGACGTCACCCACCTGTCCGCGGGCGACCGCCAGGCCATCGCCAAGCTGGTCGAAGCGGCCAAGCTGGTCGACGTGCTGCAGCTGCGCCAGCGCTGGTCCGGCAATGAAGCGCTGTGGGCGGCTTTGAAGAAGGACAAGTCGGCCCTGGGCCAGGCCCGCCTGAATTATTTCTGGATCAACAAGGGGCCATGGTCGGTGCTCGACGCGCACGCCTCGTTCATGCCGGCCAGCTATGCGGGCATCGCCATTCCCGCGCACAAGCCGGAAGCGGGCAATTTCTATCCGCAGGGCGCCACCAAGGCCAGCCTGGAAACGTGGATGAACGGCTTGCCGGCGGACGACAAGCAGCAGGCGCAATGGTTTTTCACGACCATCCGCGCGGGCAAGGACGGCAAATACCAGACCGTCAAGTATTCGGACGAGTACAAGGTGGAGTTGAAACAGCTGGCCAAATTGCTCGATGAAGCGGCGGCCGCCACGGACAATGCTTCCCTGAAGAAATTTCTGACCCTGCGCGCCAAGGCTTTCCTCGACAACGACTATTTACCGTCCGACTTCGCCTGGATGGACCTCGATTCGCCCGTCGACATCACCATCGGCCCGTATGAAACGTACAACGATGAACTGTTCGGCTACAAGGCCGCGTTCGAAGCCTACGTGAACATCCGCGACCAGGCCGAGACGCAAAAGCTCAATTTCTTCGCCAAACACATGCAGGAGCTGGAAGACAACCTGCCGCTCGACGCCCAGTACCGCAACCCGAAAGTGGGCGCGCTGGCACCTATGGTGGTGGTCAACCAGGTGTATGGCGCCGGCGACGGCAACATGGCCGTGCAGACGGCCGCCTACAATCTGCCCAATGACGAGCGCATCATCAGCACGCGCGGCTCGAAGCGCGTGATGCTGAAGAACGTGCAGGAAGCCAAGTTCAAGGCTACCCTGACGCCGATCTCGAAACTGGTGCTCACGCCCGAGGCGCAGCAGGACGTCGATTTCAATTCTTTCTTCACGCACATCCTCGCGCATGAAATCATGCACGGCCTGGGCCCGCACGCCACCGTGGTCGACGGCAAGCCATCGACGCCGCGCCAGGACTTGAAGGAAGCCTATTCCACCATCGAAGAAGCCAAGGCGGACATCACGGGCCTGTTCGCGCTGCGCTACATGATGGACAAGGGGCAGCTCAACGACACCCTGGGCCAGGGCGAGGCGGCCGAGCGCAAGCTGTACAACACCTTCCTCGCCTCCGGTTTCCGCACGCTGCATTTCGGCCTGACGGATTCGCACGCGCGCGGCATGGCCATCCAGATGAATTACATCCTCGACAAGGGCGGTTTCGTCTCGCTGGGCGACGGCAAGTTCGGCGTCGATTTCGGCAAGATCAAGCAGGCAGTGATCGACCTGGACCGCGAATTCCTGACCATCGAGGCGACGGGCGACTATGCGCGCGCGCAAGCGATGATGAGCAAGTACGTGGTCATCCGCCCTGAGGTGCAGGTGGCGCTCGACAAGATGAAGGCCGTGCCCAACGATATCCGTCCGGAATTCGTCACGGCCCGCGCGCTGGACAAGGCGGCGAAGAAGTAAGCTGACCTTGATTATTATCAGTCGGAAAAGCCGGTGCCTTGCGCATCGGTTTTTTTTCGTCTTTATTTGCGAAAAGTTGCCAGTTTTTCCTTGTGGAAATATATCCACCGCTTACTCTGCAGTGGTAAATCCTCTTTTCTTCCCGCCTATCCCATGTTGAATCCGCTCTTGCTGATGAGCTTGCTCATCGTTTTGCCCGCCGTGGCTGGTCCCGTGCTGACCGATCTGGAAACCCGCTGGCTGCAGGCGGGCCAGCCCGTCATCGCGTTTGCGCGCGCGCAAGGTTTGCCCGTCGATATCATCGTGCAGCCCCAGGATGCGCCCGGCGCCGTGCCGCTGGCGCTGGGCTACGAAGGGGGGCGCTGCAAGCTGGTGCTGTCCTTGCGCGGCAATGCGCAGGCGGACAGTGTCTTGCAGGGCGTGCCATCCACGCGCCACAGCCTGATGCTGGAAGCGATGACGGCGCATGAAATCGGCCATTGCCGGCGCTATGCGCAGGGCGACTGGCACGCCTTGCCACGCGGCTTTGTCGAGCCGCGCAGCATGCAACAGGGCAAGTTGACCGCGCTGGCGCAGGAGCTGCGCGAGACGCGCCGCGAAGAGGCCTATGCGGACCTGGTCGCCCTGGCCTGGATGCATGGACGCCACCCCGGCCAGTACCAGGACGTGCTGGCCTGGATGCGCGGCGTGCGCGCGGCTGGCGAAGCCGCGGGCGGCGGTGTAGGCAGTTCCCACGCCACGCAAGGCTGGCTGGCGCTGGCCGATGGCGCAGGCGCATTTGATGGGGCCGCTTCACCATTTGAACAGGCGCAAGTATTGTGGCGGAAGGGCTTGAGCGGCGACAAAGGACAGTGAGTTTTTGCCTGAATGGCGTGTCAGCGTGTGCTGTCGCACGGAGCTTTGCGCGCGGCAGGGGTCTAATCTGGGCATCAACTAACCAGAGAGGAACCATCATGAACAAAATGATCGCACTCATGCTGGCCGCCAGTGCCAGCGCCCTGCTTGCCGCCGCGCCCGCGTATGCGCAGGATGGCTCGTACAAGAGCTTGACGGACAAGGCAACGGCCGACTATAAGCAGGCCAAGGCCGCCTGCGACAGCCACAGCGGCAACGCGAAAAAAGTCTGCGTGGAAGAAGCCAAGGTGGCGCGCGCCAAGGCCGAATCGGATGCCGTGGCGCAATACCGCAACACGCCGCGCGAGCTGAGCAAGGCCCGCAAGGACGTCGCCAATGCCGAGTATGACCTGGCCAAGGCCAAGTGCGGCGACCGCACGGGCGCCGATAAAACCACGTGCATGAACGATGCCAAGGCGGCGAAGACGGCCGCGCTGGCCGACGCCAATACGGGCGCCAAGGCCGGCACCAACGTGGCGCAGAATCCGCCCGCGACCACGAAGGAAAATTGCGACGCCATGGATGCGACGGCCAAGGCCGCCTGCGTGGCGCGCAATGCGGCCGGCAGCACCAAGACGGCCATGTCCGACTCCGTCATCACCACCAAGATCAAGGCGGACCTCGTCAAGGACAACGACTTGAAAGCGCTTGACGTGCACGTGGAAACGGTGAATGGCGTCGTCATGCTCAGCGGCTTCGTGCCTTCCCAGGCGCAAGTAAAGAAAGCCGCCGACCTGGCCCGCAGCGTGGAAGGCGTGACGGATGTGAAGAATGGCTTGAAGGTGAAGTAAACGCACTTTGTGCCAGCGTCGACACAGGGAATGGAGCCGCATGCGGAGGGCGGGCGGCTCCATTTTTTTGCTTGTATAAATTATGATCGTAATATAACATGGGAAATCTGGCCGGCGAGTGGTGATCGGCATCCACTTTTTCTCACGAGGACAGCATGCTTTCTCTTCCCTTTTCGCGCTGGCTGGAGCGGCGCGGCATCCACTTCGCCTGGGTCATCGTCGCCATCACCTTCCTCACGGCCCTGACGTCGTCTGCCGCGCTGGGCTTGCCAGGCGCGCTGATGCAGCCGCTGAGCCGCGAGTTCGGCTGGGATGCCGAGCAGATTTCCTCGGCCCTGGCCGTGCGTTTCGTGCTGTTCGGTTTGATGGGGCCGTTTGCCGCCATCCTGATGGAGCGCTTCGGCTTGCGCAATGTCATCTGCGTGGCCCTGGGCTTGATCGCGGCCGGCATGCTGCTGGCCACGCGCATGACGCAGTTCTGGCAGCTGGTGGCCCTGTGGGGCATCCTGCTGGGGCTGGGTTCGGGCATGACGGCGCTGGTCTTGAGCGCCGTGGTGGCCAACCGCTGGTTCGAGACGCACCGTGGCCTGGTGGTGGGCGTGCTGACGGCCAGCTCGGCCACGGGCCAGTTGCTGTTCCTGCCCGTGGGCGCCTGGCTGATCGAGCACTTCGGCTGGCGCACGGCCGTCATGCCCGTGTTTGCCAGCTGCGCGCTCGTCGCCGTGCTGGCCTTCCTGTGCATGCGCAACCGGCCGCAGGACGTGGCCTTGCGGCCTTACGGCGCCGACCCTGCCGCGCCCCTGGCGGCGGCGCCGGCGGCAAGCATGACGTTCGCCACGCCTTTTCTGATCCTGCGCAGCGTGGCTTCCAATCGTACCTTCTGGATACTGTTTGGCACCTTCTTCATCTGCGGCCTCAGCACCAACGGACTGATCCAGACGCACTTCATCTCGCTGTGCGGCGACTCGGGCCTGTCCGCCGTGCCGGCCGCCTCCGTGCTGGCCATGATGGGCGCCTTCGACCTGTTCGGCACGATCTTGTCCGGCTGGCTGTCGGACCGCTATGACAACCGCAAACTGCTGTTCTGGTACTACGGTTTGCGCGGGCTGTCCCTGTTCTGGCTGCCGTATTCGGAATTCACCTTGTACGGCCTGTCGCTGTTCGCCATGTTCTACGGCCTGGACTGGATCGCCACCGTGCCGCCGACCGTGAAACTGGTGGGCGCCACATTCGGCCGGGAGCGGGCGGGCATGGTGTTCGGCTGGATCTTCGCGGGCCATCAGCTGGGCGCCGCCGTGGCCGCGTACGGCGCGGGCCGCATCCGCACCCTGATGCTGACCTACAATCCGGCCCTGTTCGCGGCCGGCGCCGCCTGCCTCGTCGCCGCGTTAATGGTGCTGGCGATCCAGCGGCAGAAGGCGGCCGTGGCCGCCGTCCAGCCTGCATGAAAAAAGCCAGGCCCGCATGTGCGGAGCCTGGCTTTTCATTTCAAGAACGTTTCAGGATTTATTTGAGGTATTTGGCGAGCCAGCCCTCGACTTCGCTGTAGAAGAAACGGCTGTTCTCGCCCTTCAAGATCCAGTGGTTTTCGTCCGGGAAGACCAGCAATTTCGCCGGCACGTTCAGGCGTTGCTGGACAGCAAAGTTCATCAGCGCATTGTTGGCCGGCACGCGGTAGTCGAGCTCGCCGACGGTGATCAGGATGGGGGTGGTAAACCCCGTGCCTTTTTCGTGGTTGCCCGCTTGCATGACGGGGCTTTGATCGCGCCACACGGGCAGGTTCGACCAGACGGGGCCGCCCGCATTCGTCTCACGGCCGAAACCGCCATCGCTGGTGCCCCACTGCATGATCAGGTCCATTTCGCCCGCGTGCGAGACGATGGCCTTGTAGCGCGTGGTGGTTGCCTGCAGCCAGTTGGCCAGGTGGCCGCCATAGCTGGCGCCGCCGGCGGCCAGTTTCGTGCTGTCGATAAACGGATATTTCTTGATGGCTTCATCGACGCCCTGGTTGACTTCATCGCCCGGACCTTTCAAGGGGTCGAACTGGATCGAACGCGAGAATTCCTCGCCATAGCCGGTGGAACCCTTGTAGTCGGTCAGCAGCACGACATAGCCTGGCTTGGCCAGCAAGTGATAGTTCCAGCGCAGCACGAACTGGTCGCGCCACATGCTGGCGGCGCCGCCGTGGATGACGGTAAACAGCGGATATTTCTTGTTCGGGTCAAAGTTGGCGGGCTTGACGAGCATATTGTGGATCCGTCGGCCGTCGGCCGTCGTGAACCAGAAGTGCTCGGGCGCCTGCCAGTCGATTTTATCCGCTTTGTCCGTGTTGAAGGCCGTCAGCCGCTTCGGCTGCTTGCCGTTGAACGCATAGATTTCCGGCGGGTTGATGGACGACTCCCACACGCCGACGAGCGACTTGCCGCCGCTGTTCAGCGAATTGATGGTGCCGGTCGGCAAGGACGGCTCTTCGCGCACCTCGCCGCCTTTGGCGTCGATCGAGTACAGCTTTTCCAGGCCCGCATGTTCATAGCTGAAGATGACGCGCTTGCCGCCGTCTGGCAAGACGAAGCGCGCAATCGAACGGTCCAGCTTGGCCGTGAGGATGGTCGGCGCAGGGGTGCTCATCGGCCAGGCGAAGCTGGCCAGGCGTTTCACGTCATACACTTTACCGGGCGTTTGCGCGTCGCTCAAGGCAAACAGGGTCTTGCCATCGGCCGCAAATTTCAGGGAACCGTAGCTGTGCTTGTCCTGCGTCAAACGCTGCGCTTCGCCGCCGGCCACGGGCAGCAAGTACAGCTGCGAATAGACGGCTTCGCGCTGGGCCGCGTCGCGGTTGCTGGCCGCGTTGAAGACGACGGCCTTGCCGTCCGGCGTCCAGACGGCGTCCAAGGATTGCCCCTCGTCGCCCTGGCCGCCGCCAAAGCCCGGCAGCGCCACCAGTTGCGTGCCCGACAGGATGTCGCGCGGCATCGACTCCGGCTGCGCGTCGACGATGAACAGGCGCACCTGCTTGTCCGTCAGCCATTTGTCGAAGTAGCGCGGTGCCGTCGTTTCATACGAGCGGGCGCTGACTTTGCGCTCCTTGCGCTCTTTCGCGCTTTGCTTGACGTCGGCTTCCGTCTTGTTGCCTGGATAGATGTCGCTGATGAACAGCAATTGCTTGCCGTCCGGACTCCACTTCGGCATGCGCGCGCCCAGGGTGAGCGAGGTCAGGCGTTGCGCTTCGCCGCCGGCGGCCACGTCGAGGCGGTAAATCTGTCCCGCTTCATCGCCGTCGCGCTTGGCGACAAACACCAGCTGGCGGCTGTCCGGCGACCAGGCCACGGCGCTTTCGCCGCCCTTGGAATACGTCAGGCGGCGCGCGGGGCTGTCATCAAGCAGCGACTTGATCCACAGATCCGACCATTGCTCCTTGCTATCGTAGGCGCTGTCGACCACGGAAAACACGGCCCAGCGCCCGTCCGGGCTGGCGACGGGCGCGCCCACCCGTTTCATCAGCCACACGTCTTCATGCGTGATGGCGTGTCTGGCTTGCGTTTGCGTGGCGGCAACTGAGGTGGTGGCCTTGGTATCGGCGGCGTGGGCCAGCGAGGCGCAGGCCGCTGCGATCAGCAGGGAGCCGAGGGAACGGCGAAGACGGGGTGAGGTCATGGGCGTGGTCCGGGTAGTGAAAAAAGTACAGCGGGCAACATTATTGCCCATCGATTCGGCCGCTGCCAAGGCCATGAACCGTTACTTACCAGGCCCGATGGCCGCGTATCGGGCGGGTGCCGCCTGGCTGATCAGTTAAACTTGCCGCTTTATTCACGCTGGCGCTGATAGAACATGAAAATTTGTCTACCCTTATTGAAAACGGCATTGCTGGGCGCGAGCTGCCTGCTGGCGGCCCCGGTTTTTGCCGCTGCAACCGCACCGTACCCGAACACCAGCGCCATGGGCGTGGGCCAGGCGGAAAGCACGGCCTGGTATGCGGGCTGTCTGAAGGTCAAGGATGCGGCGCCGCCGCCGGCCGACCTGCCGGCGCCGTCGGCAGTGGCGTCCCTGCAGCAATGCCAGGCGACGGACCTGTATTACGATACCAAGAGTATGTCCTCGCCCAAGCCCGCCGACTGGCGTCCCGCGCGCCATTGCGCGATGGCCACGCAGAACAGCGCCGTGCTGATGATGCTGTACCAGAATGGACAGGGCGTGCAGAAAGACCCGTTGCTGGCGCTCAAGTATGCGTGCAGCATCGACGCGGCGCCTGCCGAGATGCAGGGCCGCATCGAACACTTGCAGCAGATTAACGCCAGCGGGCGCGGCATGATCGACTTGTGCGACGACATCACCAGCGGCTACATGATGGGCGTGTGCAGCGCCATCGATGCGCGGCAGAAACAAAGAGTGCGTGCACAGGCGACAGGCAAGGTCAGCGCAAGCATGCCGGCCGTGGCGCAAGCATCGCTGCAAAAACTGCAGGCGGCGGCAAGCAAGTTTGCCGATGCGCGCGCGGCTAACGAAACGGACTTGAGCGGCACGGCACGGGCCGCCCAGAGCATCGCGGCCCGCACGGCCGAGCTCGATCTGCTGGCGCACGATTTGCGCGAATACGAAGGGGGCAAGCTGCCGGCCAGCATGTCCAAGGAACAGGTGGCGGCGCTCGACAAGGAACTCAACGCCATCTACGGCAAGCTGATGAAAAAGCCGGCGGAAAGCCATGCGGGTGCCGTGGGCAAGGATGGCATCCGCGCCACCCAGCGCCTGTGGCTCGCGTACCGCGATGCCTGGATGAATTTTGGTGCCGTGCGCTATCCGTCCGTGACGAGCGAGACCTGGGCCGGCTGGCTGACGGCGCGACGCAATGCGCAGCTGCAAGACTTGCTGGAGAATTGACGCATGCGGGAAGCCTATTATCACGAAGACGATTTCTGCATGATCGAACTGCTGCCGCTGGATAATTTACAGCACTGTCTGACGCAGATGGGCGAGCAGCAGGCGTTCGCCGATGCGCACCGCAGCGGCGCCGGCTGGACGGACATGTACGTGCCCGAGGCGCCGCCGTCGCCATTGCGCGCGCTGGGCCTGACGGCCGAGCAGCTGCGCCTGGCGCTGGACCATGCCTTGCCGCCGTATGACGCCGTCTACACGGGCTACAGCAGTTACCGCGTGGAATGCAGGAACGTGCTGGCCTTTGGCGGCGACAAGACGGAAACATTGTTTGCGGGCCTGGACGAGCAGGGCATCGTGTGCGACCTGTGGTGCAGCGACGGCATGCCGCAACTGTTGCTGTTGCCCTTGAAGGAGCAGCTGTTGCTGGCCGACTGGGGCGCCGGGTTTGCGTGTCCGCTGGCCGATGGTGACTTGTTCGCCCGCTATCTGCAGGAATACGAACTCGGTTGATTCATTCGCAGGCGATGGCGTTCGGCTGCGCCACTTTGACCACCGACGCCAGGCGCGCCATGTCGTTGCCGTCGCCTTGCTCGACGTAGGGTTGATAGGTATCGATTATGATGCGCGCACGCGCCTGCCAGCCGCAATTGTCGGCCTGGCGCGCGGGCACGCGCAGCAGCCGGCGCGCCTGGGCATCGTTGCTGAAACAAAACCACGCATCGTGCGTGGCGGCAGGGCGGGGCAAGCGCCCCCACTGCGCCTTGTCGGGCGCGAAACAGACGCGGTTGCCGATGATTTCCAGGCTCATCTCGTCCGTGCGCAGGCTGTACTGGCCGTCGAGCACGATGGGCGTCTGCGCCTGGGCGGACAGGCAGGCGGTGGCCAGGAGGAGGGCGGCGGCAAGTTTCATGCGTTTCTTTCTGGGCTGGCAAGACGAAGCGCCAGTATAACCGCGGGGCCGGAAACGCAAAAAGCCCATCCGTGAGGATAGGCTTTTTAGTACTGCGCATTCGTGGTAGGCCGTGCGGGATTCGAACCTGCGACCAACGGATTAAAAGTCCGCTGCTCTACCAGCTGAGCTAACGACCCGAAAGAGGCCGCATTATATATCAGTTGAAAAAGAATGCAAAGCATTCCTGTGAGAAAGTGCTGGCCCGCTAATGCAGGGCTGCCGTGAGCTTCAGTACTTCGTCGATGCTGGTCGTGCCATCGATGATCTTGCGGGCGCCGGCGATGCGCAGCGGCGTCATGCCGTCGAGGATGCTCTGGCGGCGCAAGGCGTGCAGGTCGGCGCCCGCCTTGATGAGCTGGCCGAACGTTTCCGTCACGCCCAGCAGTTCATAAATGCCGGCGCGCCCCAGGTAGCCGCTGTGCCGGCACAGGGCGCAGCCGACGGGGTGGTACATGGCCTGCGGCCGTTCCAGCTGGCCGCCCGTCAGGCGCTGCCATGCGGCGGCATCCGGGGCGGCGCCCGGTTGTTTGCAGGCCGGACACAGGCAGCGCAGCAGGCGCTGCGCCAGCACGCCGATCAGGCAGGCTTCCAGCAGATAGGCGGGCAAGCCCAGTTCCAGCAGGCGCATGACGGCCGAGGGCGCGTCATTGGTGTGCAGGGTCGACAGCACCAGGTGGCCCGTCAGCGCCGCCTGGATGGCCATCTCGGCCGTGGCCAGGTCGCGGATCTCGCCGACCATGATGATGTCGGGATCTTGCCGCATCAGCGCCCGCACGCCATCGGCAAACGACAGTTCGATGCCGGCCTGGGTTTGCACCTGCATCTGGTTGAAGGCCGGCTCGACCATTTCGATGGGGTCTTCCACCGTGCACACATTGACTTCGCTGCCGGCCAGCGCCTTCAGGGTGCTGTACAGGGTGCTGGTCTTGCCCGAGCCCGTGGGGCCCGTGACCAGCACGATGCCGTGCGTGCGCGCCGTTAATTGGCGCCAGCGTTCGGCGTCCGCTGGCGGGAAGCCCAGCTCCGCCAGGCTCTTGACGGCCACTTCCGGGTCGAAGATGCGCATGACGAGCTTTTCGCCGAAGGCCGTGGGCAAGGTCGACAGGCGCAGCTCGACTTCCTGGCCCTGCGCATTGCGCGTCTTGATGCGGCCATCCTGCGGGCGGCGCTTTTCCACCACGTCCATGCGCCCTAGCAACTTGATGCGCGCCGTCATGGCCAGCAATACCACGGGCGGCAGCTGGTAGGCCTGGTGCAGGCGGCCGTCGATGCGCAGGCGCACGAGGCCCGCGTCGCGCTTCGGTTCCAGGTGGATGTCGGACGCGCGCTGGGCGAATGCGTATTGCCACAGCCAGTCGACGATGCGCACCACGTGCTGGTCGTTGGCGTCGAGGCTGGTCTTGTTGCGTCCCAGCTCCACCAGCTGCTCGAAATTGTGGCGCAGCGCCAGGTCTTGCGTGGATGCTTGCCGGGCCACCTTGACGGAAGTGGCCAGGCTGAAAAATTGCGCGATGGCGTCGGCGATGTGCAGCGGGTTGGCGATGACCAGACTCAGCTTGCGCGGCGCCAGGTTGCCCAGCTGCGCCTGCCAAGCGAGCGCATACGGCTGGGCCGTGGCGATGACGATGCGCTCCACGGTGCTTTCCACGGGCAGGATGTTGAAGCGGGCCGCATAGCCGGCCGTCATGACGTCGGCCACCTGGCTGAAATCGATGTGCAGGGGATCGATGCGCAGATACGGCAGGCTTGCGCGTTGCGCCAGCCAGGCGCACAGGGTGTCGAGCGTGAGTGCGCCGTGGGCGATGCCGCACAGCGGATGCAAGGCGGGCGCGGGCAGCAGGGCGGCCTGGGTGGCGATGGCGGCCGCTTGCGCCGCGTCGAGCAAGCCGTCTTCCTGCAGCCAGGCCAGCAGTTGCGGCAGTTGCAGCGGCGTGTCGGGAGAAGATGGCGGTGAAGCGGGCATGGCCGGCGCCTTTCATGGCTGCCGGCCTTGCCTGGGAATGCCGGCGCTTACAGGGTGCTGGCGATGCCTTTGACCCAGGTCTTGGCGGGCAGCTTGGTCTCGGCGACGATCTGCTTGGCCCGTTCCAGCAGGGCGGCTTGCGCGTCGGCATCGAGCGCCACTTTCGTCTTGAACGCGATAGCCACCACGTTCCCATCATGGACTTCCGGCAGGCAGATCACCTGCGCAAACGCAAACTTCATCGCCTTGATGTTCTTTGCGTAGCTGGGATGGTCGCCAAACAGGTTGACCGTCATGATGCCGTGCGGCGCCAGGCAGGCGCAGCAGGCGGCATAGAAATCGGCGCTGTCGAGCACGGGACCGCGCGCCGTGGCGTCGTACAGGTCCACCTGCAGGGCGTCCAGGGTGCCGTGGTTGGCTTCATCGTTGACGTAGTCGAGCGCGTCCATCTCGCGCACGTGCAGGCGCTCGTCGTTGGGAGGCAGCTTGAACATCGAGGCGCAGATGGTGATGACGGACGGGTTCAGTTCGATGGCCTCGACCTGTGCCTGCGGGAACTGGCGGCAGCAGAACTTGGTCAGCGCGGCCGTGCCCAGGCCCAGCTGGGCGAGGCGCTGCGGTTGCTCGATCCACAACATCCACGCCATCATCTGCTGCGCGTATTCGAGCTCCGGCCAGTCCGGCTTGCGGATGCGCATGGCGCCCTGCACCCATTCCGTGCCGAAATGCAGATAGCGCACGCCATCCATTTCCGACAGGGTGACAGGGGCGTAGCGGGGCTTGCGCGCAGGGCGCGAGGATTCGACTTGTTCGATGGATTTTCGTTTGATAAGCATAAGGCGGCCTGAAAGTGTGCCGCATTATAGCCCGTGCCGGAGCGCCATAAAAAATGCCGGCCCCATGAGAACGACATGGGGCCGGCATTTTCATACTGAGTAAGAACGCCTGACAGAAGCGTCGCGAGCGGAAGGCAAAGGTGGCCGAGAAGCGCAACCGTGTTTAGTACGGGGGCGCCGAGCCGGTGAGCATCGCAGGCCGCCTATGCCGACGCGCAGCAGCTTATGTCAAGCGTTACTGCTGTGCTGGTTCAATCGAGACGCGCAGACGGATGCGCTCGCCCGGATCGTAGGACATGATGCTCGTATAGTTACGGCCGCGGTAGTCGTAGGTGACCTGGTAGCCATTGTTGCGCGATTCCCAGTGGTCGACCTGGCGGCATTGCTTGACGGCTTGTTCCTGCATGCCGCCCTGGTAATTGTTCTGATTGTCGACACGGTCGCCGACGACCGCGCCGGCAATCGCGCCGGCGGCGGCGGCGGCCGTGCGGCCATTGCCGCCACCGACCTGGCTACCGAGCAAGGCGCCGGCGATACCGCCGACGATGGAGCCGCCAGCGCTGCGCTGTTGCGGCGGTGCCTGCACTTGCACGTATTCCGTACGGCATTCCTGGCGTGGACGGTTGATTTGTTCCACTTGCGGCACGACGCGCACGACCTTGCCGAAATCTTCAAAGTCGGCGGCCTGGGCGAGTGGCAATGCACCGATACAAAGGGCTGACATCATCAATTTGGCTTGCAAGTTCATTTGTAACCTCGTTATCTAGAGAATCTTTCAGGGTATTTTTTACAACTTGGGACTATAGTAATCCCGCCAGGCCCGGGCAAGTGTTTCGCATGGCAACAAAATGTAACAGCCCAAGCCCCTTGCCCCACAGTCTGTAACATGCACTTTCAATCGATACAAGATGTTGAAGTGACTTGAAACCAGCGGTTTGTAACAAATCTTGCGTTTGACATCATATTCGGGTTGATTCATGCAGGACAACACGTTACCCTAATACGCGTATGGCTTATATAAAATCGCACTGAATCGCATAAAAGTTGATACAGATCGAATCACCGCGTGCGCATTGACCCGCGTGCGGGGATGCAATAAGAAGAGCAGCTAGAAAAAATCCATACATAACAGGTCGATTTGAGGGAAAAATGAGTTTGTTACTAACCGTGCCGCCCAACCTTGTCCAGTCCATCCGTGCCTTTCGCGTGACCGAATTACAAGACGAGGCGATCCGTCTCGGGCAGCACTTTTTATATGCGCATTGCAACGCTGGACAGACCAAACAACAAGTCATCGGCATTATTGCGGAAGCCTTCCTGTTTCCGAAGAACCTGGCGAAGAATTTCGATGCCCTGCGCCTGTGCCTGACGGACACCATGTTCAAGGCGGGCACGCAGACGGGCTTCCTGGTGGTGCTCGAGCAATTGCCAAATACGCAAAAATTTGACAAGGAAGCGCGCGAGATCCTGCTCGACGTGTTCCGCGACGCGGCCGACTACTGGGCCGAGAAGAAAGTCCCGTTCCGCGTCTTCTATTCGTTCGAGTAAGCGCCTACTCACGTCGAGGCATCGTCAAGTCAGCCTTTTATGCCCTCGTCGGGCGGCGCAATCCGGCTGCGGCGGCGGCCCGGCAGGTATGTTGCGCCGCAACAATAATAGCGGCCTTTCTTGGTTCGCATCGCCATAGCGGGTACAATGCGCGCTATGAAAAATATCGTTATCCTCATTTCCGGACGCGGCAGCAACATGGAAGCGGTCGTGCGCGCGGCGCAAGCCGAGCAATGGCCAGCCCGTATTGCCGCCGTCATCAGTAACCGGGCCGATGCCCAGGGACTGGTTTTTGCCGCGCAACATGGGATAGCGACGGCAGTCGTTGCCAACAAGGATTATGCCAGCCGCGAACAGTTCGATGCGGCGCTGCAAGCCGTGATTGACGGCTTCGCCCCCGACCTGGTCGTGCTGGCCGGTTTCATGCGCATCCTGACGCCGCCCTTCGTCGAGCATTACGCGGGGCGCATGCTCAATATCCACCCGTCGCTGCTGCCGCTGTTCCCGGGCATGGCGACGCACCGCCAGGCGCTCGAGGCGGGCGTGACGGAACACGGCGCGACCGTGCATTTCGTGACTGCCGAGCTCGATCATGGCCCGGCCGTGGCGAGCGTAACAGTCCCCGTCTTGCCGGGCGACACAGAAGACAGCTTATCGGCGCGCGTGCTGGTACAGGAACATCTGCTTTACCCGCGCGCCATCCGCCTGTTCATTGACGATAAACTGTCAGTCGAGCATGGCCAGGTCCGCGTGGACCCTCAATAAAATATTACAGGAAGAATAACAATGAGATTGCCACCAGCGATACTTGCCAATGCTGAAGAAGTATTGCGCGAAATTTTACGTTTCACGGCCCCGGCCGACACCACCCTGTCGCGCTATTTCCGCGACCATCCGCGCCTCGGTTCGCGCGAACGCGGCGCCATCGCCGAAGGCATTTATGCCGTGCTGCGCAACAAATCGTTCTTCACGGACTTCGCCGAAGCGGGCAGCGGCCCGACCATGCGCCGTCTGACCATCCTCGGCCTGGCCGAAGCCGTCGGCGCCGACTCGCTGGGCGGCTTGACGGAAGAGGAAGTGGAATGGCTGGAACGCATCACGCAGATCGACCGCAGCCTGATGCCGGCGAACATGCGCGCCAATATGCCGACCTGGCTGTTCGACAAGCTGATCGCCCAGTTCGGCGAAGCGGAAACCATGAAGCTGGCCGATGCGCTGAACGCGCCGGCGCCGCTGGACTTGCGCGTCAACTCGCTCAAGGCCACGCGCGACGACGTCATGCTGGCCCTGGCCGAAGCGCCTATCCTCAGCACGCCGACGCCCTATGCGCCGCTGGGTTTGCGCGTCATCAAGAAGCCTTCGCTGCAAAACCTGCCTTTGTTCCAGAGCGGCGCCATCGAAGTGCAGGATGAGGGCAGCCAGATCCTGTCGCAGATCGTCGGCGCCAAGCGCGGCGAGATGGTGGTCGATTTCTGTGCCGGCGCGGGCGGCAAGACCCTCGCATTGGGTGCGCTGATGCGCAACACGGGCCGTCTGTACGCCTTCGACGTGTCGGAAAAGCGTCTGGCCAAGCTGAAACCCCGCATGGCCCGCAGCGGCCTGTCGAACGTGCATCCGGTGCAGATCGCGCATGAGCGCGATGCCAAGATCAAGCGCCTGGCCGGCAAGATCGACCGCGTGCTGGTCGATGCGCCATGCAGCGGCCTGGGCACCCTGCGCCGCAATCCGGACGTGAAATGGCGCCAGCAACCGAATTCCATCGTTGAGCTGCAAGCCAAGCAGGCGGCCATCCTGGCCGGCGCGGCGCGCCTGGTGAAGGGCGGCGGCCGCCTCGTGTACGCCACCTGCAGCTTCCTGAACGAAGAAAACGATCAGATCGCCGAACAGTTCCTGGCTGCCAACCCCGATTTCACGCTGGTGCCGATGAGCAAGGTGCTGGCCGAACAGAAGATCGAGTTGGAAATGGGCGACTACCTGAAACTGCTGCCGCACCTGCACCAGACCGACGGTTTCTTCGCCGCCGTGTTCGAGCGCAAGGTCATGCCGAAAAAAGTCTACGCCGATGAAAAACCGGCCGACGACGTTGACGCTGAACCAGCCGAGTAAGCCTGTCACGGGCCGCCGCTGCACCCTGCAGCGGCGGCCTTCAATGCCGCCAGCCCGCCTGGCGGCATGGGAGCACTCCCCATCCGTACCACCTTCGCCCCACCTTCCGGACCGCATCCGCCATGAATGAAACCCCGCTGCTCAACCTGATCACTGATTTTGTCGATGATTTCCGCCAACCGGCCATCCTGTGGCAGGCGCTGGTCATCGTCGCCTGCCTGGCGCTGAGCTGGCTGCTGGTGCGGCAGTTGCGCGTGTTCCTGCACAAACGGGCGGAAGCGGCGGCCACGCCCGCCACGCCGGAAACCCTGCAGCGCACGGACAGTTTCATCCGCATCCTGACGCCCGTGCTGGCGGCCATGCTGCTGGGCATTGCGCAGCATTTCCTGGCCAAGTTCCAGTCGGTGAACCTGCTCAGCATTGCCATCCCCCTGTGCACCTCGATGGCGCTGGTGCGCTTCGGTTTTTATGTGCTGCGCCGCATTTTTGCCCACCATGGCAACGTCAGCCCCACCATGTTGTTGCTGGAAAAAATCTTCACGGTGGTGGTGTGGGCCGGCATGGCCCTGTACATCACGGGCCTGTGGCCGGAACTGCATGCTTTCCTGGAAAGCATCGTCGTGCCGCTGGGGCGCAACAAGGTGTCCGTGGCTGCCATCTTGCAAGCCGCTATTTCCGTCGCCGTGCTGCTGGTGCTGGCCATGTGGGCCGGCACCTCGCTCGACGAGCGCCTGATGAAAATGCAGGGCTTGCACACCTCCCTGCGCGTGGTGCTGTCGCGCATGGGCCGCGCCGTGCTGATCCTTGTCTCCGTGCTGGTCAGCCTGTCGCTGGTGGGCATCGACTTGACGGTGCTGTCCGTGTTCGGCGGCGCCTTCGGCGTGGCGCTGGGCTTCGGCTTGCAAAAGATCGCCGCGAACTTTGTGTCCGGTTTCATCATCCTGCTCGACCGCAGCCTCACCATTGGCGACATGATCACGGTGGGTCAATTCACGGGCAAGGTCACGCAGATCAATACGCGCTATACTGTGTTATTGGGTGGCGATGGCGTGGAATCCATCGTGCCGAATGAAATGCTGATTTCCGGCGGCGTGCAGAACATGTCGCTGAGCAACCGCATGGTGTGGCTGTCGACGGCCGTGTCGGTGGGCTATGAAACGGATCTCGATGTCATCTTCCCCTTGCTGGAAGCGGCGACGGCCAAGGTGCCGCGTGTGTCGCAAAGCAATCCGCCCTCGGCGACGCTCGTGCGTTTCGGCGCCGACGGCCTTGATGTGCAGATCGGCTTCTGGATCGCGGATCCGGAAAACGGCACGGGCGGCGTGAAGTCGAATGTGAACCGCGCCATCTGGCGCACCTTGCAGGAACATAAGGTCACTGTACCGTTTCCGCAACGCGAATTGCGTATTGTTGGTACGCCTCCTGCCCCGCTCGCCAGCGCGGCAGACGGTGAGTCCCCGCCATCCGGCACCCAGCCTTAACCTCGCTGCCTGCCTCCGATTTTGCCTGATAGCACCCATTAGGGCGTACAATCACGCCTAAAATTAACTCTGCCGGACCTCCAGAGTCACTGGAGCGACCGTGCGCACGCCCTGTCCACTTGGAGTAGCAGTAATGACATTGAGTTCCGTTTTACACGACGTTTTGCAGTTCATGGCCACTGGCATTACCGATCTGTCCGCATGGCAAGTGTTCCTGTACACCATGGTGGTCACCCACATCACGATCGCCAGCGTCACAATCTACCTGCACCGCCACCAGGCCCACCGGGCGCTGGAATTGCACGCCATTCCCAGCCATTTCTTCCGTTTCTGGCTGTGGCTGACGACGGGCCAGGTCACCAAGGAATGGGCGGCCATCCACCGCAAGCACCATGCCAAGTGCGATACGGAAGAAGATCCGCATAGCCCCGTGACGCGCGGCATCAAGAAAGTGTTCTGGGAAGGCGCCGAGCTGTACCGCGCTGAATCGAAGAACATGGAAACCATGGCGAAATATGGCCACGGTACGCCGACGGACTGGATCGAGCGCAACCTGTACACCAAATACAGCTGGCTGGGCGTGGTGTCGCTGTTCGTCATCAATTTCGTGTTGTTCGGCGTGATCGGCATTTCCGTGTGGGCCGTGCAAATGATGTGGATCCCCATCACGGCGGCTGGCATCATCAACGGCATCGGCCACTACTGGGGCTACCGCAACTACGACTGCGCCGACGCGGCCACCAACATCATTCCCTTCGGCATCCTGATCGGTGGCGAAGAGTTGCATAACAACCACCATACGTATGCGACGTCGGCCAAGCTGTCGTCGAAATGGTATGAGATCGATATCGGCTGGGCGTATATCCGCGCGCTGGAAATGCTGGGCCTGGCCAAGGTCAAAAAACTGGCGCCGGCGCCGAAGTTCTCTCACGGTAAGCTGGAAGCGGACTTCGACACCTTGCAATCGGTCATCGCCAACCGCTACGACGTGATGGCCAAGTACGCGAAATCGATCAAGCATGCCTGGAAGGAAGAACTGGAACACCTGAAGCACAAGGCGGAGCTGGAAAAGCGTTTCCTGAAATCGTCGCGCAAGCTGATGCAGCGCGAACCGGGCAAACTGGCCGATGCGCACCATGAGCAGCTGTCGGAACTGTTCCAGCACAGCAAGGCACTGGAAACCATGCACCACATGCGCGTGGAACTGGGCGCCATCTGGGAGCGCTCGCACTTTACGCGGGAACAGTTGCTGCAGAAGCTGCAAGACTGGTGCACGCGCGCCGAAGCGTCGGGCATCAAGTCGCTGCAGGATTTCTCCTTGCGCCTGCGCAGCTATGCCTGAGTAAATTGTTGCGCCATATCTAGGCCCTGATTTCCAGGGCCTTTTTTCGTCCCGGCACAAGGGGCGGGGAGGCGGTGTAAAAATCAGGGCGAAAAAAAACCGCTCATCGGAGCGGCTCTTTTTACAGAACACAATATCAATTACTTGATCTTGGTTTCTTTGTACGTGACGTGCTTGCGTGCTTTAGGATCGAATTTCATGATCTCCATTTTCGCAGGCGTCGTACGCTTGTTTTTGGTAGTCGTGTAGAAGTGACCCGTACCGGCGGTCGATTCTAACTTGATTTTGTCGCGGCCTGATTTTGCCATGATAGCTCCCTTATTCTGCTAATTAGACTTTTTCGCCACGAGCGCGCATATCGACCAATACGGCGTCGATGCCGACTTTATCGATGACGCGCAGACCGGCGTTGGACAAACGCAGGGAGACCCAGCGGTTTTCAGATTCAACAAAAATACGACGATTCTGCAAGTTAGGCAAAAAACGACGTTTGGTTTTGTTGTTTGCATGGGAAACATTGTTGCCGACCATCGGCTTCTTCCCAGTGACTTGGCAAACACGTGCCATGGCGCACTCCTTAAAGATATTCCAAATTGGAAAAACGAGAGTATATCCAAAATAAGCAGATTTATCAATGACTTGCGAAAAACAATTGTGTCATGTTGTATTGGATTTATTTAACAATCTGACTTTTACCCTTCTCCCTAGGGGAAAGCACTGGTAAACAGCGCTGTTTACTGTTAGATAAGCGTCCCGCTGCTGTCACGTATGTCCTTGTTTACACATGGTTAACTGCGGCCAGGGCGGTATTGGCCTAGATCTGGCCGTGTTCCGCGAACGAATGCACGTGCCGTCCGGCCACGACGAAATGGTCGAGGATGCGCACGTCCACCAGCGACAGGGCCTGCACCAGCGCGCGCGTCAGCAATAGATCCGATTCGCTCGGTTCCGGCGTGCCGGACGGGTGATTGTGGGCCAGCATGACGCTGGCCGCGTTGTGCAGCAGCGCCTGTTTCACCACTTCGCGCGGATACACGCTGGTGTGGGTGAGGGTGCCGCGAAACATTTCCTGGGTCGCGATCAGGCGGTTCTTGACGTCCAAAAACAACACGTGGAATGCTTCATGCGCCAGGTGGCCCAGGGTCAGGCGCAGATAATCTTTGACGGCCTGCGGCGAATTGAGGGCTTGCCCGGCCTGCAAGTCCTCGATGATGGCGCGCCGCGCCAGCTCCAGCACGGCTTGCAGCTGGGCGAACTTGGCGCTGCCCATGCCGTGCACGGCGGAAAAACTCACGAGGCTGGCGCCAAACAGGCCCCGCAAGGAGCCGAAGTGCTCGACCGTGTCGCGCGCCAGCTCCACGGCGCTCTTGCCGCGCACGCCCGTGCGCAGGAACACAGCCAGCAATTCCGCGTCCGACAGCGACTGCGCGCCATCCTCGATCAGGCGTTCGCGCGGCCGTTCGCCGGCCGGCCAATCCTTGATGCCCATGCTGCCTCCCCGTCGCGCCCAGCTCGTCGTGGCGCCTGCCGACGATTGTCGCGCCTTCCCCGGGCGGCCATGCTGCGCTAGCTCGTCTTCCTGTCAGATCATGGTAAAAAAACAAAAGCCAAGATGCCCGGCCCGGCCATTTTCAAGCGCTATCATTTGCCTGCCGTTGCATTCCATGCAAGTTGCAGCGGCGGGGAGTCAGGGCCCTGAACTCGATGTCTTCCACTTGTTTGACAGGAGTAGTCATGCCGTACATCAAAGTTATCAATGGAGTCATGCAAGAGTTCAACGCCGCCGGCGTCAATACGGGCAAGGTCAGCGGCATCGGCCTCAATTCGCACGCGTATCTGGAACACCGTAACTGGAGTGACACCGCACCGCTCGTTCCGGACCCGATGTATCCCGATTACAGCACCGATTTGCCGTATCTTGCCGCCAATGGCTTCAAGTACATCCAGGTGATGCTGGCGCCTTTCAATGGCAAGGCTGGCACTTGGAACTGGGGCTATGTTGTGGGCGAGCCAAAGTTCGCAACCGACAATACGCTAACCGCGCTCAATATCAAGCCCGGATACTGGGCTGCGGTACAGACGCTGCTCGATTGCGCGCTGGCCAATGGCATCGGCATCATCGCCTGCCCATTCTGGAATCCCTACGCCGTGCCGCAGTTGGTGGGGGAAGCGGGCCCTGAGGGCGCTACCAAAGACGAGCAGGCCGCAGCCGCGCGGCTCGCACTGATCAATCCACAGTCGAAAACACGCCGCTACATGCGTGCCTTTGCCCAGGCTTTTGCGCAACGCTACAGCAACCACGCCGGCATCGCCGCCTGGATGGCTGCGCAGGAACTGATGGCCGTGACCGAGATTGACCTGAATGTCACCCGCGAAATCATCCAGGAGACGGCGCAATTGCTGCGCGACAACGATGCCCTGGCCCGCATGATTTCGTCCGGCAATGCGGGCATTGCCCATACTTCGCCCCGTCAAGGCTCCTTGCAGCAATACGTCTCGGAAACCCTGCCATTCCTGAATCCGGATCCGGTCGACTGTCTTTGCGAAAACCTGTTCCCGGGTAACGAATATGTCAGCAGCGGCCTGACTGCCGGCGCGGATTTGCCATCCGATTTCGTTTCGTCTTCGCTCGCTTATCTGCAAGTGATGCAGCGCGCGGCCAAGAACTTGGGCAAACCGTATTACCTTGGCAGCTTTTGCCTGTCGAAAAAGCAAGAGCTGGCGTTGCAAGATTCCGAGCGGCAAGACAACTTGCACGCGTTGCTGAGCGCCATACGCCGTACGGGCGTGCAACTGGCGTGCTATTGGGACTGGAATGGGGGCAAGCCGATGGAAGACGAAGGTCTGAACCTGGTGGAGACACCGGCCTACAGCAACGGACGCAAGGCGGTCTGGGACGCCTTGCGGGGCGAAGACGCCATGCGGCCGGCGCCGCCCACGCCCTGCTTCGGCGTGACGAAGACCTTGCAGTTCCAGCCTGGCCTGTTGCTCACCGTGCCGTCGTCCTTGCGCTACGAGAGTGCGGATTTCTCGCTGTCGTATTGCATCCGGCAGCAGGCTTTAACCTCGACCAAGGATATCGACCATGCTTTCATCAAGCGTCAATCGAATAGCAAAGGCTGGGCGCTGCTGCAAAAGTTTATTACTACGCAGAACTATCTGAGCACCTACCTCCAGTTATGGGGGGGAAATGCCGTGAGCTCGAACAACAATGGCCACGGTGTGGAAGTGGATATCGCCAACCGCTGGCTGCGCTGCACTTACACCGTCAAGCATGATGGCTCGATCAGCCTGTACGTCGACGATTTTCTCATGTACCAAGGGAATAAGATGTCGCAGCCATTCGTGAACGCCACGGGTACACCCCTGGTGATCGGCCGTAACGTGCATGCGCTGGAGCAGGGCGCGCCCGCCTGGCAGTTGTCGGACGTCATCCTGTACGACCGCGTGCTGACGCCGAAGGAAGTGTATGACTATGGCCAATATGGCATCGTGAACCGGCCCGTGGGACGCTGGAAGCTCGATGGCAACCTGGAAGACAGTTCGGGCTTCGGCAATCATGCCAGCACGCCTGGCGGGTTGACCTACGTCAACGTCTGATTCGCTGATCAGACGTCGGATGCGTTGCGCGGCCATGTTTTTTGACAAAAGCATGGCCGCGCCGAGATGGCATGGGGCGCGCTGGCTCAGTGTGGCTTACAATATCGTTTTGCACCAGTTACTTGAAAACTACTATGTCCAACGAGCAACCAGCAGTCGTCACCGAAGCGGCTTACCTCACCCTGCATTATCGTCTTGCCACTGTTGACGGTACTGATATTGTCACGACCTTCAGCGGCAATCCTGCGACCTTGATGCTGGGACAGGGCCAGCTGGCGCCGTTCCTCGAGCAGCGCTTGCTGGGCTTGCCTGAAGGCACGCACCAGACGTTCGAGCTGGCGGCCGGCGAAGGCTTCGGCGAGCGCAATCCCGAGCTGGTGCAATCCGTCTCGCGCGCGACCCTGGACGAAAACTCCGTGCCCGGTGCCGACTACAAGATCGGCGACCTGGTCGACTTCGCCGCGCCGGGCGGCGGCCGCTTTGCCGGCGTGCTGCGCGAAATGCGCGAGGACTCCGCCCTGTTCGACTTCAATCATCCGCTGGCGGGCCAGCCGCTGCGTTTTGAAGTCAAGCTCATTTCGGTCCTGTAAGGAATAGCGATGGATAAAGAACTGTTACTGGCCCAGCCCCGCGGTTTCTGCGCTGGCGTCGACCGGGCGATCGAAATCGTCGAACGCGCCTTGCAGCAATTTGGCGCACCGATCTACGTGCGCCATGAAATCGTCCACAACGCCTATGTGGTGGCCGATCTGCGCAACAAGGGCGCCATCTTCATCGACGACCTCGATGACGTGCCTGCTGGCAATACGCTCGTGTTTTCCGCCCATGGCGTGTCGAAAGCCGTGCGCGCCGAGGCGGAATCGCGCGGCCTGAGCATTTTTGACGCGACTTGCCCGCTGGTCACCAAGGTGCACATGGAAGTGGGCAAGATGCGCCGTGAAGGCCGCGAGATCATCATGATCGGCCACGACGGCCATCCCGAGGTGGAAGGCACGATGGGCCAGGCCGATATGGGCATGCATCTGGTGGAAACGCTCGAAGATGTGGCGAAATTGCAGGTCGCCAATCCGGATCGCCTGGCCTATGTTTCGCAAACAACGTTGTCAGTTGACGACACCAGCGACATTATTGCGGCCTTGAAAGCGAAATATCCGAATATCGCCGAGCCGAAAAAAGGCGACATCTGCTACGCCACCACCAACCGCCAGGAAGCCGTGAAATTCATGGCGCCGCAAGTGGAAGTGGTGATCGTCGTGGGCAGCCCGAACAGCTCGAATTCGAACCGCCTGCGCGAAGTGGCCGAGAAGATGGGCACGCCTGCCTACATGGTCGACAATGCCTCGCAGATCGACCCCGCCTGGCTGGAAGGCAAGCTGCGCGTGGGTGTGACGGCTGGCGCCTCGGCGCCCGAGGTGCTGGTGCAAGCCGTCATCGACCGCCTGAAAGCGTGCGGCGTGAAGAGCGTGCGGCCCCTCGACGGCGTGCAGGAAGCCGTCACCTTCCCGATGCCGAAAGGCCTCGATGGCATCAAGCGCGACGTCGCCTGAGCCTGCGGGACGATTGAGTATCGATGAGGAGTTACCTCAAAACCGAATTTAATTCGGAAATGATCGATTTATTCCAAGCTTAGTTTTTGCAAAAGATCGTTATGATTGCCTCAAGCTTGAATATGTTGTCGTTATGACTAAGCAAGGTCACGCCCATTTTGAGTGCGTGCACCATGCTGGTGAGAACGGTCCAGGGATGGCACTGCAGGAATTCTTCCTCCGGTGCCGTTTTTGTATCAGCGACATATTCCGGTGGAAGTTGTTCCCGAAAAATGCATATTTGATAGGGCAATCATGGATACATTCATCCAGCAGATCATCAACGGCTTGGTGTTGGGCAGCATGTATGCCTTAGTCGCCCTCGGTTACACCATGGTGTACGGCGTGCTGAACCTGATCAACTTCGCCCACGGCGACGTACTCATGATCGGCGCCATGGTGGGCTTGAGCATTCTCAAGCTGCTGGGCATTTATGTGCCGGACTGGCCCGGCTATCTGAAACTGGCCACCGCCATCCTCGGCGCCATTCCCATCTGTATTCTGGTCAACATCATCATCGAGCGGGTCGCCTACCGCCGCCTGCGCAACGCTCCCCGCCTCGCCCCCCTGATTACCGCCATCGGCGTCTCCATCCTCTTGCAAACCTTCGCCATGATGATCTGGACGCGCAATCCCTTGCCCTTCCCGCAATTGCTGTCGACCGACCCCATCAACATAGGCGGCGCCGTGATTTCGCAGACGCAAGTGCTGTTGCTGGCCCTGGCCGCCTTGTCGATGGGCGGATTGGTGTTGTTGGTGGAAAAAACGCGCATGGGCCGCGCCATGCGCGCCACGGCGGAAAACCCCCGCGTGGCGGGCCTCATGGGCGTCGATTCCGACAAGGTCATCGTTGCCACCTTTGCCATCGGCGCCGCGCTGGCGGCCGTGGCGGGCGTGATGTGGGGCGCCAACTATGCCTCGATTCAATTTTCCATGGGCGCCATCCCCGGCCTGAAGGCCTTTTGCGCGGCCGTGTTGGGCGGCATCGGCAATATCTACGGCGCCATGCTGGGCGGTATCTTGCTGGGCATTATCGAGAGCCTGGGCGCCGGCTATATCGGCGACATCACGGGCGGCTTCCTGGGCAGTCACTACCAGGATATCTTTGCCTTCGTCGTGCTGATCATCGTGCTGACCCTGCGCCCGTCCGGCATCATGGGCGAACGCGTGGCCGACCGTGCCTGATGTGACACTGGGAGATTAAATCATGGCACTACTCGATTTCGACGCTAAGAAAAATCCGACCAAAGCCTACGCCGGCATGCTGGGCCTGGCCGCGCTGCTGATGGTGTTCCCGTTTTTTGCCGCCCAGTTCGGCAACTCGTGGGTGCGCATCATCGACATGGCCTTGCTGTACATCATGCTGGCCCTGGGCCTGAACATCGTCGTCGGCTTCGCCGGCCTGCTCGATCTGGGCTACATCGCCTTCTACGCCGTGGGCGCCTACCTGACGGCCTTGCTGGCCTCGCCCCAGTTCGCCATCCTGCTCGAATCGGTGGTGAACCAGTATCCCGTGCTGGGCGAAACGCTGGTGCAGCTGATGGGGCCGGAAATCCGCGAGAACGGCATCCATTTGTCGATCTGGCTCATCGTGCCCCTGGCCGCCGCGGTGGCGGGCCTGTTCGGCGCCCTGCTGGGCGCGCCGACGCTCAAGTTGCGCGGCGACTATCTGGCCATCGTGACCCTGGGCTTTGGCGAGATCATCCGCATCTTCATGAACAATTTGAACGACCCGATCAATTTCACGAACGGGCCGCAAGGCATCAATCTGATCGACCCGATCCGCATCTTCGGCGTCAACCTGGCGGGCGAGGCGGGCAGCAACAGCACGGTGACGGTGGCCGGTTTTTCCATGCCGTCCGTGAACGCTTATTACTTCTTGTTCCTCTTCCTGTGCATCGCTGTCGTGTTCGTCACCAAGCGCCTCCAGCATTCGCGCCTGGGCCGCGCCTGGGTCGCCATCCGCGAAGACGAGATCGCCGCCAAGGCCATGGGCATCAATACGCGCAACGTGAAATTGCTGGCCTTTTCCATGGGCGCCTCGTTCGGCGGCGTGGCCGGCGCCATGTTTGCCTCGTTCCAGGGCTTTGTCTCGCCGGAATCGTTTTCCTTGACGGAATCGATCGCCGTGCTGGCCATGGTGGTGCTGGGCGGCATCGGCCACATCCCCGGCGTCATCCTGGGCGGCGTGATCCTGGCATCCATTCCCGAAGTGCTGCGCCACGTGGTGGAACCGGCCCAGCAGGCGCTGTTCGGCCACGTGGTGATCGAGGCGGAAGTGCTGCGCCAGCTGCTGTACGGGCTGGCCATGGTCTTGATCATGCTCAACCGTCCCGCCGGCCTGTGGCCCTCGCCGAAGCACGAAGACCGGCCCGACCACGACGTCGACCAGCCGAATAAATCCACCGGCGTCGTGTCCGCTTAAGGGAGGGAACGCACCATGAGCGAACAGATCATTCTCAACATCGCCGGCGTGAACAAGCGTTTCGGCGGCTTGCAGGCGTTGACGGACGTGGGCATTACCATCCGGCAAGGCCAGATCTACGGCTTGATCGGCCCGAACGGCGCCGGCAAGACCACCTTCTTCAACGTGATCACGGGCCTGTACCAGCCCGACACGGGCACTTTCGAGCTGGCCGGCAAGCCGTATTCGCCGTCCGCGCCGCACAAGGTGGCCAAGGCGGGCATTGCGCGGACCTTCCAGAACATCCGCCTGTTTGGCGACATGACGGCGCTGGAAAACGTCATGGTGGGACGCCACGTGCGCTCGCACCAGGGCGTGTTCGGCGCCATCTTCCGCCACAAGGCGGCGCGCGAGGAAGAGGCGTCCATCCGCCGGCGGGCGATGGAATTGCTCGACTTCGTCGGCATCGCCCAGTTCGCCAGCCGCACGGCGCGCTTCTTGTCGTATGGCGACCAGCGGCGCCTGGAAATCGCCCGCGCGCTAGCCACCGATCCGCAACTGCTGGCCCTGGATGAGCCGGCGGCCGGCATGAATGCGACGGAAAAGCTGGCCTTGCGCGAATTGCTGGTGAAAATCAAGGCCGAAGGCAAGACCGTGCTGTTGATCGAGCACGACGTGAAACTGATGATGGGACTGTGCGACCGCATCACGGTGCTCGAGTATGGCAAGCGCATCGCCGAAGGCTTGCCGGCCGAAATACAACAAAACCCGGCCGTCATCGAGGCTTATCTGGGGGGATCGCACGCATGAGCAATATATTGAAGGTGGCGGGCCTGCACGTGGCCTACGGCGGCATCAAGGCGGTGAAAGGCATCGACCTGGAAGTCAACCAGGGCGAGCTGATCGCCCTGATCGGCGCGAACGGCGCCGGCAAGACCACGACCCTGAAAGCCATCACGGGCACCTTGCCTGCATGCAAAGTCGAAGGCACGATCAGTTACCTGGGCGAATCGCTCAAGGGGAGCAAGTCGTTTCACCTGGTGGAGCGGAAGCTGGCCATGGTGCCGGAAGGGCGGGGCGTGTTTACGCGCATGTCGATCCGTGAAAACCTCATGATGGGCGCCTACACGCGCACGGACAAGGCCGGTGTCGAGGATGACATTGCCAAGTGGTTCGACGTCTTTCCCCGCCTGAAGGAGCGGGCGGTGCAGATGGCCGGCACCCTGTCGGGCGGCGAGCAGCAGATGCTGGCCATGGCGCGCGCCCTGATGAGCCATCCGAAGCTGCTGCTGCTCGACGAGCCGTCGATGGGCTTGTCGCCCATCATGGTCGAGAAAATCTTCGAGGTGATCCGCAAGGTGTCGTCCGAAGGCATCACGATCTTGCTGGTCGAACAGAATGCCCGTTTGGCCCTGCAGGCGGCGCACCGCGGCTATGTGATGGATTCCGGCCTGGTCACCATGGGCGGCAACGCGGCGGCCATGCTCGACGACCCGCGCGTGAAGGCGGCGTATCTGGGGGAGTAAGGGCGGGAAAGTAAAAGCGCATAAAAAATGCCCCAGCTGGGCTGGGGCATAATGGCATCCGTCGGGGAAGTGCGGGATGGATGCCTGGAGGAGCTGGTAACAACGGACCGCCGTGGCGGTCGCGCAGGAATTACTTGGCGGCAGCGCGCGGCACGACTTTTTCAGCCGCTTGCGTGAACTGGTTCACGGCCGAGGTCAGGTTCGCTTCGATGGCTTCGACGGCTTGCTTGCTGGTTTTCGAGAACTGCTCGTAGCCTGCATTGGCGTTGCCGATGGCGCTTTTCAGGATGGCGACGGCGTTTTCCGAACCGGCTGGCGCGTTCTTGGTGACTTCTTCCACCAGGGACAGGACTTTGCGGTTGGTTTCAGCGATCTGCGATTCAGCTGCTTTGCTGAACTCGGCTTGGGTGCCCGACGTGATGGCAGCCAGGTGACGGCCGTAAGCGATGGCTTTTTCGGCGCTAGGTTGCGCTTGAGCAGCGCTCAGCGAGAAGAATTCTTGTGGATCTTTTGCCGACAGCAATTGCTTGGCGGCGGCGGTCGATTCTTCCAGCGTTGCCTTGGCGGCGGTCAGGTTCAGTTCGACGATCTTTTCGATGCCTTCGAAGGCTTTGCCCGTCAGCGACGAGAACAGGGCGAATTGGGCTTCCAGGTTGGCTTTGGTAGCGGACGAAAATTGCTCAGGAATTGAAAACATATAAATCTCCAAAAAATCGAAATCTGGTTAATTTGATGCTGCGTGTACCGTTTGGGAAAGCAGGTGAATCTAAATTTTTCAAGCTGAACAAGAATTGTGCAACGCAACAAACCCTATTCTACGGCGAAAAAAAACGAAGTCAAGCGATTCTTGTGCGATGCAACAATTGAATAGATTTGCATCAAAAGCCGTTGTTTCTAAAGAGAAATATTTGATTTCTAGGTGTCAATGGTTTGAACCTAAACTAGCGTTTCCAGGGGGGGCGGGGACGATCGCGGCGCAGCATGCTAGACTTTGCCTCCCGCACTGGCGCAGCGCCCCGGTGCCGATCCCGTTTCCCGAGTTGATACCATGTCCAATCTTCCCGCCGCGGCTGGCGCCAGCGGCAAAGCCACTTTCCTGACCACTGCGACACCGATGGCCTTGCCCGCCTTCTTCGTGTTGTTATGGAGCACAGGTTTTATCGTCGCCAAGTTCGGCCTGCCGTACGCGCCGCCGCTGACCTTTTTGCTGCTGCGCTTCCTGGGCGTGCTGGTGATCCTGCTGCCCCTGGTGCTGCTGTTGCGCGCGCCATGGCCCGTGGGGCAGTTCCGCCAGATTGCCGTGGCCGGTATCCTGATGCAGGCCGGCTACCTGGCCGGCGTCTGGTGCGCCATCAAGCTGGGCATGCCGGCCGGTCTGTCGGCCCTGATCGTCGGCATGCAGCCCGTGCTGACGGCCTGCGCCGCCCCCCTGATCGGCGAATCCGTGCGTCCGCGCCAGTGGCTGGGCCTGTTCTTCGGCTTGCTGGGCGTGGCCCTCGTCGTGTATGCGAAGATCAACCTCGTGGGCCTGACGGTGGAAAGCGTGCTGCTGTGCGTATTTGCCCTGCTGTCGATGACGGCCGGCACCATGTACCAAAAACGCCACTGTCCCCAGTTCGACTTGCGCACCGGCACGGTGGTGCAGTTTGCCGCTTCCATCATCGTGGTGTTGCCATTCGCCTTGTATTACGAAGGCTTGGACCTGCATTTCAGCAACGTGCAATGGACGGCGAATTTCATCGGCGCCTTGCTGTGGTCGGTACTCGTGCTGTCCATCGGCGCCATCTTCCTGCTGTTCGCCCTGATCCGCCGCAGCGACGCGACGAAAGTGACGGGCTTGCTGTACCTGACGCCGCCCACGACGGCCGTGATGGCCTGGCTGATGTTTGGCGAAGCGTTTAATATGCTGGGCATCGCCGGCATGCTGGTGGCCGTGGTCGGCGTGGTATTCGTCGTCAAGAAATAGCAGGGAGCAGGGCAGTGAGCAAGCAAGCATTGGAAACACCGTCGGCGCAGCAAGCCGTGGACGCCGTCATCCTGTCGCGCCGTTCGATCCGCGCCTTTTTACCCACGCCGGTGGCGCAGGACGATATCGCGCGCATCCTGGAAGTGGCGGCGCGCGCGCCGTCGGGCGCCAACATGCAGCCGTGGAAAGTGTATGTGCTGTCGGGCGAGGCGCGCCAGCGCCTGTCGCGCCGCATCCTGGCCGCCTATGATGCGCCGAAGGCGCCCGATGCGCCCGCGCGCACGGCGTCGTATACCTATTACCCGCGCCAGTGGACGGCGCCGTTCATCGAACGCCGCCGCAAGATCGGCCTGGACCTGTATCAGCTGCTGGGTTTGGAGCGGGGCGACACGGCCGGCATGGCGGCCCAGCATGGACGCAACTTCCAGTTCTTCGATGCGCCCGTGGGCCTGATCTTTACCATCGAGCGGGTGCTGGAACAGGGTTCCTGGCTCGATTACGGCATGTTCTTGCAAAATATCATGCTGGCGGCGCGCGCGCGGGGCCTCGATACCTGCCCGCAAGCGGCCTTCATCCACTACCATGACATCATCCGCGACGAGCTGGACATACCGGCCAGCGAAATGCTGGTGTGCGGCATGGCCCTCGGCTATGCCGACCCGGACAAGATCGAGAACCGCCTGAGCACGGAACGCGAGCCGCTGGCCGGCTTTGTTAAATTCATGGACAAATAGACATTACCAGCGATGGGCACCGGCAAACAGCCGCTTAAGGATGAGCTTGTTTGCGGATCGCTAACGTTTTGTATTTCATTGCTGCAATAAATACTGTCCCAACTGTTAAATGGGCTTGCGATTACTCTGCATTTCGCTACACTGCAATAAGGCAACAGCTTCACGGGGAATTATCGAATGGCTAAGTTTAAACTGGCGCTGGGTGTCCTGGCTTCCCTGCTGTTTGCACTGGCGCCGGCTGCGGCCGTGCACGCCAGGGATGCGAACGGCAAATCCTCAGCCGCGAAGAAACACAACACCAAGAAAGTCAAGGTCGTGCTGCGCAAGGGCGCGACGGCCGCGCCGCGCGAAAAGAGCGTGCGCCGGGTCGTCATGGTGCGCGGCAAACGCAAGGTCATCTATCAAAAAGTCAGCAGCGTGGCCGTGCCCATGGCCGCACCGATGCCCACCATGGGCGACCTGGCCGGCCTGAACCTGACGCGCGATCCGCTCGACCTCAAGTCCAGCGTGGCGCTGGTGCTGGACCAGGCCAATTCGGAAGTGCTGTTTGAAAAGAATTCCAATGTCGCCCTGCCCATCGCCTCCATCACCAAGATGATGACGGGCCTGGTCGTGGTCGAAGCGCGCCAGGACATGGATGAAGTGCTGACGATTACGGACGAGGACGTCGACCGCGCCAAGTTCAGCAGCTCACGCCTGAAAGTGGGTTCGCAATTGACGCGCGCAAATATGCTGCACATCGCCCTGATGAGCTCGGAAAACCGCGCCGCCTCGGCGCTGGGCCGCAATTATCCGGGCGGCTTGCCGGCGTTTGTCGACGCCATGAACAGCAAGGCGCGCCAGCTGGGCATGATGGATACGCATTACGTCGATTCCAGCGGCTTGTCGAAAATGAATGTGGCCAGCGCGCGCGACCTGGGCAAGCTGGCCATGGCCGCCTTCCGCCATCCGCTGCTGCGCGAATACTCGACGGACCCGAAAGCCATCGTCGAAGCCAGCGGCCAACCCATGCAATTTGGCAATACGAATCACCTGGTGGCCAATCCGGGCTGGGAAATCGGCTTGCAAAAGACGGGCTTCATCAATGAGGCGGGACGTTGTCTGATGATGCAGGCCGTCATCGAAGGACGGGCCGTGATCATGGTCTTCCTCGATTCCAAGGGGAAACAGTCGCGTACGGCCGATGCGGGGCGCATGCGCAAGTGGCTGGAAGCTTTAAAACCTGCCAACATGAGCTTGCCCGGCGGCTAAAAATGTCCATGGCGGCGTTGCACTAACTCGCCGTACTCGTCGTACTGTCTTCGTTAGTGCGCCTTGCCCTGAACATTTTTATGCGGAAGTCAGTCTTGCGGGATATAACCTAATGTGACAGAAATCTGGTTCGCCGTTTCCACCAGGTCCACCAGCCACTCATCCTGCAGGCGGTCGGCGGGGGCGGAAATGGACAGGCCGGCGATCAGCTTGCCCGAGTCGTCGCGGATGCCGGCGGCCATGCAACGCACGCCCAGTTCCAGCTCTTCATTGTCGCGCGCATAGCCGCGCTCGCGCACCAGGCTCAGCTCGCGCTCGAGCTTTTGCAGATCCGTGATGGAATTCTTGTTGTGCCCGGCCAAGCCCGTGCGCGTGGCATACGCGCGGATGGCTTTCGGTTCGTCGACGGAGAGGAACAGCTTGCCCGTCGAGGTCAGGTGCAGCGGGCCGCGGCCGCCGATGGCGCGCACCACCTGCATGCCTGAGCGCTCGGAAAAGGCGCGGTCGATGTAGACGATTTCGTCGCCCTGGCGCACGGACAGGTTGATGGTCTGCTGGGTTTTCTTGTGCAGCTGGCGCATGAAATCGAGCGCCGCTTCGCGCACGCTGAGGCGGCTTTTCACCACATTGCCCAGTTCCAGCAGGCGCATGCCCAGGCGGTAGGTGCCCGGTTCGATGCGGTCGACGAAGCGCGTCAGCACCATGTCGTTGAGGATGCGGTGCGCCGTCGAGGGATGCAGGCCGGATACTTTCGACAATTCCTTCAGGCTGACCGGGTCGGAATATTTGGCCAGGGCATCGAGCAGGGCGACCATGCGTTCGATCACCTGGATCGTCGTCTTCGGGGCTGCGACCGGTTCAATTTTCATGATGGATTTGGTGCAATGCAGTATTCATGCATCTTTATACCATGATGTGAAAAAATAGTGAAATGTTCCGAGATATTCAGCGAATAAATTGTCACAATTCTCATGTTGGCCGTCATAATTGGCGGCTGGATGGACTTTGAATCATGGAAAACTATGCAACCTGTAAATGAATTCAAGAGCAAAAGCGGCTTGAAACGGATTTTTTCCGCCTTTTTCTATTCGCTCGACGGCTTGAAAGCGGCCTGGCGCCACGAACACGCGTTCCGCCAGGAACTCGGTTTATTCGTCGTCGGCACCGTGATCGCTTTGCTGTTGCGCATTTCCGCCTTTGAAAAACTGGTGCTGATCGGCGTGCTGCTGCTGGTGCTGATCGTCGAACTGATCAATTCGGCAATCGAAGCCGTGGTCGACCGCATTTCGCTCGAGCGCCATCCGCTGTCGAAAAACGCCAAGGACTTCGGCAGCGCCGCCGTGCTGCTCACGTGTATCCTGGCTTTCGCCACGTGGTCTGTGGTGCTGTTCAACCGTTTTTATTAAGCACTAAATCCCCGTTGCGCGGCCTCGATATGCGAAAATCGCATATCGAACGGCGAAACGCTTCGTTCTCTTTGCGGCCGTTGCGCCGTAATCTGGTGGCTCTGAAAGTTCAACCATACGGGGATCTTAGATGCTGTCGAAAAAAATCATCATTGCCGCCGCCCTCAGCGCGTTTGCCATTCTGCAAACGGCGCAGGCTGCCGATATCACCCTGCTCAATGTGTCGTACGACCCGACGCGCGAGCTGTACCAGGATGTGAATACGGCGTTTGCCAAGGAATGGAAAGGCAAGACGGGCGACAACGTCAAGATCAAGCAATCGCACGGCGGCTCCGGCAAGCAGGCGCGCGCCGTCATCGACGGCCTGGAAGCGGACGTCGTCACGCTGGCCCTGGCCTACGACATCGACGCCCTGGCCGAGCACAAGCTGCTGGCCGCCGACTGGCAAAAACGCTTGACGCACAACAGCTCGCCTTACACCTCGACCATCGTCTTCCTGGTGCGCAAGGGCAACCCGAAAGGCATCAAGGATTGGAACGACCTGATCAAGTCGGGCGTGTCCGTCATCACGCCGAATCCGAAAACCTCGGGCGGCGCCCGCTGGAACCATTTGGCAGCCTGGGGCTACGCCTTGCGCCAGCCGGGCGGCAACGAAGCGAAGGCCAAGGATTTCCTCGGCAAACTGTATAAAAACGTGCCCGTGCTCGATTCCGGCGCGCGCGGCGCCACCACTACCTTCGTCGAACGCGGTATCGGCGACGTGCTGATCGCCTGGGAAAACGAGGCGTATCTCGCCGTCAAGGAACTGGGCCCGACCAAGTTCGACATCGTCACGCCGTCCGTCAGCATCCTGGCCGAGCCGCCCGTCGCCGTCGTCGACAAGTTTGCCGACAAGCATGGTACGCGCAAGGTGGCCGAGGCTTACCTGAACTACCTGTACACGGACGAAGCGCAAGACATCATCGCCAAGAATTACTACCGTCCGGCAACGGACAAGGCGGCGAAGAAATACGCGTCTCAGTTCGCCAAGGTCAACCTGTTCACCATCGAGCAAGTGGCCGGCGGTTGGACGGCGGCACAGAAGGCGCACTTTGCCGACGGCGGCATCTTCGACCAGATCTACCAGCCTAAGTAATACCGGATGGCACGATTGCCAGACCGTTACTAAAAGGAACCATCATGGCGCTGCGCAGCTTTTCCGACTACCGGGTACTGATCGTGCCGGGCTTGCATAACAGCGGTCCCGAGCATTGGCAGAGCCGCTGGCAGCGCCTGTATCCGCAATTCGAGCGGGTCGAGCAGGATGACTGGAACGCGCCTGACCTGGCCGCCTGGTCGGCGCGCCTGGACCAGGTGCGGCGGCAGGATGCGCGTCCTACCCTGATCGTCGCCCACAGCTTCGGCTGCCTGACGGCGGCGCACAGCCTGGCGCGCGACCCGCAGGGCGTGGCCGGCGTGCTGCTGGTGGGGCCGGCCGACCCCGACAAGTTTGGCGTGGCGAAGGCATTGCCGCAAAAGCGGCTGCCTTGCCCCGGCATCCTGATCGCCAGCCAGACGGACCCGTGGATGACGGCCGAACACGCGGCGCAGTGGGCGCGGCGCTGGAATTGCAAGTATATTGATGGCGGTGCGTTGGGCCATATCAACGCGGAGTCGCGCCTTGGCGATTGGGTCTACGGCCAGGCGCAACTGCAAACGCTGTTTGATCTGGCGCAAAGCGACAAGCGCCACCGTCAGGCAGCCTGATACGACGAACATCCTGCCACACAACCTCTCAAGGAGATCACGATGACTTTACGCCTGGGCGATGTCGCCCCTGATTTTGAACAAGACAGCTCGATCGGCCCGCTCAAGTTCCACGAATGGGCGGGCAATTCCTGGGTGGTGCTGTTTTCCCACCCGGCCGACTTTACGCCCGTGTGCACGACGGAGCTGGGCCTGACGGCCAAGCTCAAGCCGGAATTCGACAAGCGCAACGTGAAGGCCATCGCCCTGTCCGTGGACGCGGCCGAGTCGCACAAGAGCTGGATCAAGGATATCGAAGAGACGCAAAACACGGTGGTGGGCTTCCCCATCATCGCTGACGTCGACAAGAAAGTGTCGGTGCTGTACGACATGATCCACCCTGAACAGTCCGTCACGGCCACCGTGCGCTCCGTCTTTATCATCGACCCGAACAAGAAAGTGCGGCTGATCCTCACGTATCCGCTCAGCACGGGCCGCAACTTCAATGAAATCCTGCGCGTCATCGACGCCCTGCAGCTGACGGACGGTTACACGGTGGCCACGCCCGGCAACTGGAAGGATGGCGACGACGTCATCATTCCCTTGACCGTGCAAGACCCGGAGGTGATCAAGCAGAAATATCCGAAGGGCTTTACGGCCGCCAAGCCATACTTGCGCTTGACGCCGCAGCCGAACAAGTAAGAGCACCGAAAAAACGTCCATGGCGTTGTTGCATTGCCTCGCCGTACATTCGTACTGTCTTCGGCAACGCGCCTAGCCCTGAACGTTTTATTCGGCACTCTTGTTTCCACAAAAACGCACCTCGCCGGTGCGTTTTTTTTCGCCTGCAGATTCTGCTGGCAAGTATGCAAAATCCATCTAAGCAAATGAGAAATGGTTAGTTCTTTTTATAACGATTGCATGTGATTATTGCGCCCTATAACTCAAAAATGTAATAAGAAGGGGTTTCCATGTCTGAAGCAACACTAGCGCCGCCCAAGGCGCGCGGAGCGCCGTTTCGGGTCATGCCGGGGTTTAAGCTGTCACTGGGCTTCACGCTCTTTTACCTGGCCTTGATCGTCCTCATTCCCTTGTCGTCGGTATTCCTGAAAACCTTCACCATGACATGGGACGCCTTCTTCAGCGCCGTCACGTCCGAGCGCGTGATGGCGTCATACCGATTGACGTTCGGCGCCTCGCTGATCGCCGCCCTGCTGAACGTGGTGTTTGGCGGCATCCTGGCCTGGGTGCTGGTGCGCTACAAGTTTCCCGGCAAGCGCATCATCGACGCGCTCGTCGACTTGCCGTTCGCCTTGCCGACGGCCGTGGCCGGCATCACCCTGACGGCCCTGTATTCGTCGAACGGCTGGTTCGGCCAGTTCATCGAAGGCGTGCTGGGCATCAAGGTGGCGTTCACGCCGCTGGGCGTGGTGGTGGCGCTGACCTTCATCGGCTTGCCGTTTGTCGTGCGCACCGTGCAGCCGGTGCTGGAAGACGCGGAAAAGGAACTCGAAGAAGCGGCCGCCAGCCTGGGCGCCAATTCCTTGCAAACGTTTATCCGCGTCATCTTCCCCACGATCTTGCCATCGTTACTGACGGGATTTGCGCTGGCCTTCGCCCGCGCCACGGGCGAGTACGGTTCCGTGATCTTTATCGCCGGCAACATGCCGATGGTGTCGGAAATCACGCCGCTGTTCATTATTACCAAGCTGGAGCAATACGATTACGCAGGCGCCACGGCCATCGCCGTGGTGATGCTGGTGGTGTCCTTCCTGCTGTTGTTGACGATTAACCTGCTGCAAGCATGGGCGCGCGGAAAGGCGAAGAAATCATGAGTACGAATACGACTGCCGCCGCTGGCGTGGACAATGCACTGCCGACAGCGCGCCGCTTCGAGCCGAATGTCGGCCCCGTCGTGCTGGAACCGCTGTGGGTGCGCACGGTATTGATCACCATCGCCTTGCTGTTCCTGACGGCGTTCCTCATCGTGCCCCTGGTGGCCGTGTTTGCCGAAGCGTTCAAGAAGGGCTGGGAAGCGTATATCGCCGCCATCATCGATCCGGACGCGATTTCCGCCATCAAGTTGACCCTGATCACGGCGGCCATCGCCGTGCCGCTGAACCTGGTCTTCGGCGTGGCGGCATCCTGGTGCATCGCCAAGTTCGACTTCCGCGGCAAGAGCATCCTGCTGACCCTGATCGACCTGCCGTTTTCCGTCTCGCCCGTGATTTCCGGCCTGATCTATGTGCTGATGTTCGGCGCCCAGGGCTGGTTCGGCCCGTGGCTGCAGGCGCACGACATCAAGATCCTGTTTGCCGTGCCCGGCATCGTGCTGGCGACGATCTTCATTACCTTCCCGTTCGTGGCGCGCGAACTGATCCCGCTGATGCAGTCGCAGGGCAGCGAAGAGGAAGAGGCCGCCATCGTGCTGGGCGCCTCGGGCTGGAACACATTCCGCCGCGTGACTTTGCCAAATATCAAATGGGGTCTGCTGTATGGCGTGATCCTGTGCAACGCCCGCGCCATGGGCGAGTTCGGCGCCGTGTCCGTCGTGTCCGGCCACATCCGCGGCGAAACCAACACCATGCCGCTGCAGGTGGAGATTCTGTACAACGAGTACAACTTCGCCGCCGCGTTTGCCGTCGCCTCCCTGCTGGCCCTGCTGGCGCTGGTGACTCTGGCCCTGAAAGCCTTTATTGAGTGGCGTTTGAACGAGAGCGACGCCGACGATTCCGCCTTACGTTCCACGGAGCACTGATATGACCATCGCAGTTAAAAACATCCACAAGCGTTTCGGCGATTTCGTCGCCCTCGACAATATCTCGCTGGACTTTCCCGCCGGCGAACTGACGGCCCTGCTGGGCCCGTCGGGTTGCGGCAAGACGACTTTGCTGCGCATCATAGCCGGTCTGGAACATCCGGACAGCGGCCAGGTGCTGCTCGATGCGGAAGACGCGTCGAACCGTCACGTGCGCGAGCGGCAAGTCGGTTTCGTCTTCCAGCATTACGCCCTGTTCAAGCACATGACCGTGTTCGAGAACGTGGCCTTTGGCTTGCGCGTGAAGTCGCGCAGCGAGCGCCCGTCGGAAGACCAGATCCGCCGTAAAGTGAAAGATTTGCTGGAGCTGGTGCAGCTGGACTGGCTGGCCGACCGCTATCCGCCGCAACTGTCGGGCGGACAACGCCAGCGCATCGCCCTGGCGCGAGCCCTGGCGGTCGAACCGCGCGTGCTGCTGCTCGACGAGCCGTTCGGCGCGCTCGACGCCAAGGTGCGCAAGGAATTGCGCCGCTGGCTGCGCCGCCTGCATGACGATCTGCACGTCACCAGCATTTTTGTGACGCATGACCAGGAAGAGGCGCTGGAAGTGGCCGACCAGGTCGTGTTGATGAACAAAGGCACGGTCGAGCAATTGGGTTCGCCTGAGCAAGTCTACAACCACCCGGCCTCGCCGTTCGTGTATGGCTTCCTGGGCAACGTCAACCTGTTCCACGGCCGCGTGCATGACGGCGTGATGGCGACCGGCGACGCCAGCTTCGAAGTGCCCGATTACGCGGGCGTGAGCGACAGCAAGGGCACGGCCTATGTGCGTCCGCACGACCTGGAAATCGACCGCTACACGCAGGGCGCGGAAGGCATCGTGGTCAAGCTGAGCCGCGCCCATGCGATCGGCCCGCTGGCCCAGCTGGATTTGCAGCGCGTCGATAACAGCGAGCTGATCGAAGCGGTGATGTCGAACGAGCGTTTTACCCATCTGCAGCTGAAGGAAGGCGAAACGCTGGTTGTCCGCCCGAAACGCCTCCACGTGTTCGTTGAACCGACAAGAACCTAAAAGGCTGGAACCAATATGAACTTTCAACAACTGCGTTCGATCCGCGAAGCGGCCCGCCGCGGCTATAACCTGACGGAAGTGGCCAACGCGCTGTTCACGTCGCAGCCGGGCGTAAGCCGGCAGATCCGCGAACTCGAGGACGAGCTGGGCGTGGTGATTTTCGAGCGCAACGGCAAGCGCTTGACGGGCTTGACGGAACCGGGCAAGGGCATTTTGAAAATCGTCGACCGCCTGCTGATCGAGGCGGAAAACCTGCAGCAGGCCAGCCTCGAATACAGCGGCCAGACCAGCGGCACCTTATCCGTGGCGGCCACGCACACGCAGGCGCGCTATGCGCTGCCGAAAGTGGTACAGGGCTTTCGCGCCGCCTTCCCCGAGGTGCGCATCGCGCTGCAGCAAAGCGCACCGGAACATATCGCGGAATGGGTGCTCTCGGGCAAGACCGATATCGGCATCGCCACGGAAGGCCTGAGCCAGTTCCCCGACCTCGTGTCGTTCCCGTGCTACCGCTGGAGCCATCTGATCGTCGTGCCGGACGGCCACCCGCTGCTCGAACACTCGCCGATCCGCCTGGAAGACCTGGCGAAATATCCCTTGATTACCTACGACAAGGGTTTTACGGGCCGCGGCCATATCGACGATGCGTTCGCCAAGGCGGGCGTGACGACCGACATCATCCTCACGGCCATGGATTCCGACGTCATCAAGCAATACGTGGCGCTGGGGCTGGGCGTGGGCATCGTCGCCTCAATGGCCTTCGACCATGGCCGCGACAAGGGGTTGCGGGCCGTGGAAGCATCGCACCTGTTCGCCACCAATACGACGCGCCTGGCCGTGCGCCGCGGCGCCTACCTGCGCGCCTACGCCTACGAGTTCATCCTGCAGCTGGCGCCGGACCTGACGCGCGAAGACATCGACCGCGCCATGGCGGGCGAGGACGCTCTTTAAGCCAGCGCGGCCCGCTGTGCGCGGGTCAGGCTGGCCACGGCGCGCGCATGGCTATCCTGCACCAGTTCCGCCAGGTAATCGGCCGGGAAGCGCGCCACGTCGACGATGGTGATCCAGTGAAAGCGGCCCATGTAGCGGGCCGGTTTCACGCCCGGCATGTCCGTCAGTTCGATGAAGCGCCCGGCGCTGACGCGCAGGCTGAAGCGCCATTGTTCCGGCGCGCTGGTCTTGAAATAGGCAAACTTCTTGCCGCTTACCTCATACACGAGGATGTTCGACGGCGCACCGTACAGTACGGCTTGCGCGCCGGGCAGGGCCGCGCAAAATTCCTTCAGTTCATCTGTCGTCATTCGTCCACCGCCATGCATGGTTGCGTGTTGTGGGCGATGGCCTCGGGCGGCGATTTATAGATGGTGGAGGGGGCGCGCGCCGCCAGGTCGGCTGCGTCGGCCAGGTGCCAGCTGGGCATGGTTATCCGATATCAAGAAGAGTGAACCCATGGTAGCCGATTGCGTGTCAGGATGACCACGCCTTCCTTCATGCTGGTTGCCGCAGGGCTACACCACCGCTTGGGATGTGCCGATCTACAACAATCTTGCTTCCTGAAGCGGCGTCCGGTCGCGGCAAGGATGGTAGCACGCCCCGTGATAGCCGTTCTCGGTAAGAAACTGATGGGGCCGATTGAAAATGCCAATGGTAAAATTTGTTTCTTTTATTGCACTTTGGTTTCTTGAATGATATCTTTTGTCCAATCGCAAAGAAATATAACAAAAATATAATTAACGTTGTAATTTTTGAAATTTATCAATAGGGGAAATTATGAATACGACTAAACATGCGCTGCTGGGTCTGTGCCTGAGCGTTTCGGCTTTCCTGGCGCCATTGGCCCAGGCCGCAAGCTGGGTGGAAATCACCGATCCCGCCATGAGCGGCTTCTCGGTGGGCGGCAAGACCGTCACCTACGGCAGCGTGGCAGCGGACTCGGTCTGGGTCTATGACGGCGCCAACCCGTCCGGCGCGCAAAGCGCGGCCGCCATCCAGAGCTTGGTCAGCAGCAAGTTTGGTCTGCCTTCCAGCGGTACCGGCTCGCTGGTCTTTGCCGCCCAGGGCGACCTGGAAAGCGGCAAGTCCGGTTCGTTCACCGTCAACTCCAGCTTCGACTACCTGGCCGTGCATTATGGCCGTGGCGAACTGCTGTTCCACTGGGACACGCCGCTGGCCGCGAATACGGTTTTCAGCATTGCCAACCTGCCGCGCGGCCTGAGCAATTTCCGCGCCTACAGTTCGGTATCGGCCGTGCCTGAGCCAGCGACCTACGGCATGCTGATGCTGGGCCTGGGCCTGGTCGGTTTTGTCGCGCGCCGCCGCCGCGCCTGAGCCTGAGGCGCCTGCGGGCGCTTGTGCTAAAGCATGAAAAAAAGCCCGGAAACGCGATGCGTTCCGGGCTTTTTGCATGGCAGGGGGGGATTTACCAGCTATAGCCAGCCTTGGCGTAGTAATAGCGGCCGTTGAAGCCGTTCGGCGCGAAGATGCTGTACGGCTGGGTACCGTTGACGTTCAGGTTGCCCGCGCTCGTCACTTGCGCCGGATAGCGGTTGGTGACGTTGTCGATGCCGGCCACCAGACGCCAGTTCTTGCCCAGTTTCACGGAACCGGAGACGTCCAGCACCCATTGCGGGTCATACGTCTGGTCCAGCTTGACGTCGTTTTGCGGCACGGTGAAGCTGCCGTAGCGCGTCACGACGCCGTGCGCATTCCAGATGCCGAAGCCGTAGTCGGCGGCCAGGCTGAACTTGTCCTTCGGCGACGCCACCGTGATGCGGTCGATGCTTTGGCGGTCGATCAGTTTCAGGTTGTTGGCCGTCAGGATGGCCGGATTGTCGGCGATTTTCCGTACCGTGCTCTTGTTGTGGTTGTACGCCACGGTGAGGTCCAGGCGGTCCTTGTCCTGCAGGTCGATGCGGTAGGTGCTGACGATGTCCACGCCTTGCGTGCGCGTATCGACGGCGTTGGTGAAGTAGCGCGCCGCGCCCACGGTCGAGCCTTGCGTCGCCAGCTGGGCCTTGAGCTTGTCGTTCAGCGCCAGGTTGGCCGAGAACAGGATGCGGTTGTCGATGTCGATGCGGTAGGCGTCGACCGTCGTGGTGAAGTTGCGGCTGGGCTGGAACTGCAGGCCCAGGCTGTAGTTGCGGGCCTTTTCCGGCTTCAGGTCTTGCGCTCCGAGGGCGCGCGCCTGCGGCGTATTCACGGCGAAGGTGCCCGTCTCGATGGCCGTATTGTTGCCGTTGATGACCTGGAAGTTGGTGGTGGTGATGGTGTAGTACTGCTGCGCCAAGGATGGCGCGCGGAAGCCGCTCGACACGGTGCCGCGCAGGGACAGCGCATCGGTGAACGCATAGCGGGCCGAGCCCTTGGCCGAGGTGGTGCTGCCGAAATCGCTGTAGCGCTCATGGCGCAACGCCACGCCGCCCGACAGTTTCTTCGTCGCTTCCGCTTCCAGGTTCACATAGATCGACTCGTTGTGGCGCGAGTGGCTGCCCGCGTTGACGGGACGGAAGCCGGCAAAGCCTTGCGAACCGCCGCCCGTGTACGACGCTTCATCGCCGGCGCCGATCGTGTACTTTTCATGGCGCGCCTCGGCGCCCACGGCCACCGTCAGCGGACCGGAAAAGAACGCGACGGGGAATTCGCGTGCCGCATCGAGGTTGAACACGGTCTGCTCGTTCTTCAGTGAGCCGGCATAGAAATGCGTGGGGCTGTTGGCGCCCAGCGACTGGTTGACCGTATTGTCCAGGTCCAGTTCGAACTTGTTGCTGCCGTAATTGAGGCTGGCATCCCAGCGCCAGCCTGCCGCTTCGCCGCGCAAGCCCGTCACCAAGGACTGGTCCGTCAGGGTGCTGTTTTGCAGCGGCAAAAAGCCTTCCGGGAAGATCGGCGTGCGCTGCGAATACACCTTGGTGTTGGAATCCTGGATCAGCGCCGTGCGCCAGGTGGCGGCGGCCGACGTGTCGCGCTTGCCGTAGTTGCCGAAGGCATACCAGTCAATATTGTCGTTGATGCGGTATTCGCTGTTGAGGAAAATCGTTGCCGGCTTGCTTTCCGGGTCGCCATAGCGCTGGTTGACCTTGCCGTAGCGCGGCTCCAGCGGATTGCGGAAGTCGGCGCCGGCGCGGTTGGTCGGGTCGCGTTCCGCCACTTCGGCCGAGACGCGCACCCAGCCGTCCTCGCCCAGGGCGAAGCCGGCCGAACCCTTGATGGATTTTTGCTTGCCGTCGCGTTCCTGCGTCTGGCCATAGCCCACTTCGACATCGCCGCCGGCCGCGCCTTTTTTCAGGATGATGTTGATCACGCCGGCGATCGCGTCGGAGCCGTACTGGGCCGCGGCGCCATCGCGCAGCACTTCCACGTGGTCGATGGCGGCCAAGGGGATGGCGTTCAGATCGACGGGCGCCGAGCCGCGGCCCAGCGAACCATTGACGTTGACGACGGCCGAGGTATAGCGGCGCTTGCCGTTCACCAGTACCAGGGTCTGGTCGGGCGACAGGCCGCGCAACTGGGCCGGACGCACGGCGTCGCTGGCGTCGGCGCCCGTGGCGCGGGCGAAGTTCAGCGACGGCAGCAGGCGCGCCAGCACGGTGGCCAGTTCGCCCGATCCCGTGCTTTGCAGGTCGCGCGAAGTGAGGATGTCGATCGGCGATTCGGAATCGATGGTGCGGCGGTTCTTGGCGAAGGTGCCGGTGACCACCACCGATTGCAATTCGCCTTCGGCCGGCAGCTCTTGCTGCGCTTGCGCCTGCATCGGCAGGCTGAAGCAGGCGACCAGGCTGGCGGCGATGACGGTTTTTACGGGGAGGGCGGGAAGCTGGGAGCGGGCGTTGCTTGAACTCATCGACGATATCTCTTCGGTTGTGGTTGCGCGGACCATGGCGGTCCGGTGACGCAATCAGATTAACAGTGGGCACGCGGCGTGCTTACGAATCGTTCTGTCTATCGATATGCAATAAATATCTGAAAGACGTCAACATGGTGCGCGTAGCGCATATGGCCTCGTTTCCAGCATACGACCGGGCAAGGCAAGGCCGCAATGCTGCACAGCAGTAAATTGCCGGCTGTTGTATAAATACGACTATCTGCGATGAGGGCGGGAAACCTGGCGACGGCATGCGCCGCCAGACGGCGGGCCTTACTGTCCCGGATTGGGCAGGATGGCGTGGATGGCGTCGACGGCCGCCACCAGTTCCGGCGACAATTCGATGTCATGCGCATCGATATTTTGCTGCAACTGCGCCACGCTGGTGGCGCCGATGATGGTCGAGGCGACGAACCAGCGCGAGTAGCACCAGGCGAGTGCCAGCTGCGCCGGCGTCAGGCCGTGCGCGCGGGCCAGCGCCGCATACTGGCCGGCTGCCGCGATGGTGGCGGGGCGCACGTAGCGGGGACTCCAGCCGGGCGGGAAGATCGTCAGGCGGCCCTTGGCTTGCGGATCGTCGAGGTATTTCGCCGTCAGCTGGCCGAACGCCAGCGGGCTGTAGGCCAGCAAGCCGACGTTTTCGCGGTGGCAGGTTTCGTCGAGCAGGCTCGTCTCGAAATGGCGCGCCGTCAGGTTGTACAGGTTCTGGATCGACACGATGCGCGGCAAGCCTTTCAGCTCGGCCTGCTTGATGTATTCGCACACGCCCCACGACGATTCATTCGACACGCCGATGTGGCCGATCTTGCCTTCCTCGACCAGCTTGCCCAGCACGGCCAGCGTCTCTTCGATGGCGACCGACGCGTGTTCCTTGCGCGGGTTGTACACGCTGGCGCCGAAGATGGGCAGATTGCGGCTGGGCCAGTGCAATTGATACAGGTCGATGTGCTCCGTCTGCAGCCGGCGCAGGCTGTCCTCGACGGCGGCGCGGATGTTGACCGCGTCGTGGTCCGTCTTGCCCTTGCGTATCCAGTGCATGCGCGAGTTCGGCCCGGCCACCTTGCTGGCCAGGACGATCTGACTGCGCTTGCCGCTTTTCTTCAGCCAGCTGCCGATGTAGCGTTCCGTGCTGCCCTGCGTTTGCGCGCTGGCCATCACCGGATACATCTCCGCCGTGTCGACGAAGTTGATGCCCCGCTCGAGCGCGTAATCGAGCTGGCTGTGCGCTTCGGCTTCGCTATTCTGCTCGCCGAAGGTCATCGTGCCCAGGCAGATCCGGCTCACTTCCAGGCTGCTGGAACCGAGTCTGACCTTGTCTATCATGCCGGCTGTTTGCCGCGCAGCGCGCGCGCGCAATCCTTGATCAACGCGGGACCGGCGTAAATCAGGCCGCTGTACAGCTGCACCAGTTGCGCGCCCGCCTCGAACTTGGCCAAAGCATCCTTGCCCTGCATGATGCCGCCCACGCCGATGATGGGCAGCGCGTCGCCCAGTTCCGCCTTCAGCAAACGGATGACATTGTTCGACAGCTCGAACACAGGCGCGCCCGACAGGCCGCCCGCTTCCGCGCCGTGCGGCATGCGTTCGACGGCGCTGCGCGACAGAGTCGTGTTGGTGGCGATGACGCCGTCGATCTTGTGGCGCGTGAGCGACTCGGCGATGCTTTTCACCTGCTCGCCATCCATGTCCGGGGCGATCTTCAGGGCCAGCGGCACGTAGCGCTTGTGCTTGTCCGCCAGGCGCGCCTGCGCGTCCTTCAGTTGCGACAGCAGGGCGTCGAGTTCCGACGCGCCCTGCAGCTGGCGCAAATTCTTCGTGTTCGGCGACGAGATGTTTACCGTCACATAGCTGGCGTAGGGGTAGACTTTTTCCAGGCACAGCAGATAGTCGTCGGCCGCCCGCTCGATCGGCGTGTCGGCGTTCTTGCCGATGTTCAGGCCCAGCACGCCGGCGCGTTCCTGGTAAAACTTCGACGCCTGCACGTTGGCAACAAACGCGTCCACGCCGCCATTGTTGAAACCCATGCGGTTGATGATGCCCTGCGCCTGCGGCAGGCGGAACATGCGCGGTTGCGGATTGCCCGCCTGCGCGCGCGGCGTGACGGTGCCCACTTCGATCGAGCCGAAACCCAGGTCGGCCAGCGCGTCGATGTAGGCGCCATCCTTGTCCAGGCCGGCGGCCAGGCCGACCGGGTTCGGGAAGGTGATGCCCATCACCGTGCGCGGATCAGCAGCCGGCTTGCCGGCCAGCTTCGTCAGGCCCAGCGCGCTGGCGCGTTTCAGGGCGGGCAGGGTGAAATGGTGGGCCGCTTCGGCATCCATCGAAAACAGCAGCGGGCGGGCAAGGGAATACAGGAATTTTTCAGACATGGGGCGCTTTGAGTAGGTATGCGGACTGCCGGGAAGGGCTGGCGGCGCGCGAAATAAGTGCCGTATTTTACCGTGTTCCGCGCGGCTGCCGGGTGTATAGTTCTTGTTGGTCTGATGCAATATTAAGTCCTTGCTCATTCGCATCCGGCCTCGGACTTTCCTGTTTCTTCCCTGTTCCCTTCACTTCATAAGCGAGACATCGATTGAATAAGACACGCATCCTGACCGCCATCGCGGCCGTCAGCGCACTGCTGCTGAGCCACCCGGCCCTGGCCTTGCCCAATACGCAGGACACTCGCATGCTGAGTGAACCGGCCGTTTCCAGCCGCCACATCGCCTTCATCTATGCGGGCGACCTGTGGCTGTCGAACCTCGATGGCGGCGGCGCGCGGCGCCTGACGTCCGACCTGGGCGACAAATCGAATCCCGTCTTTTCGCCTGACGGCAGCCTGATCGCGTACAGCGCGAACATCGACGGCAATGTCGACGTGTATGTGATCGCGGCGGCGGGCGGCGTGCCGCGCCGTCTGACTTTCCATCCTGGTGTTGATCTGGCGCAAGCGTTCACGCCCGATGGCCAGGCCGTGATGTTCACTTCGCCCCGCGCCGCCTTCAACAACCGCTTCCAGAAGCTGTTTACGGTGCCCGTGGCGGGCGGCGTGGAAACGCAGCTGGAAATCCCCAACGCGTCGCGCGCCACGTATTCGCCCGATGGCAAGCGCATCGCCTACAACCCCCTGATGCCCGCCTTCAAGCAGTGGAAGCGCTACCGGGGCGGCACCAATTCCTGGCTGTGGCTGTTTTCGTCCAGCGACAAGTCGATCGAAAAAATCCCCCAGCCGACCACGCGCTCGAACGACGTCGACCCCATGTGGATCAAGGACACCGTGTACTTCCGCTCCGACCGCAACGGCGAATTCAACCTGTTTGCCTACGACGTCAAGACGAAAGCCGTGCGCCAGTTGACGCGGCACAAGGATTTCCCCGTGCTGAACGCGTCGGCCGCGAACGGCACCATCGTCTACGAGCAGGCCGGCTATCTGCACTCGTTTGACATCGCCAGCGGCCAGGCGCGCAAGCTGACCATCGGCGTGGCCAGCGACCTGGGACAGACGCGCGCCCGCTGGGTGAAGAATGCGAAATACATCCGCGACGCCTCGATTTCGCCGTCTGGCGCGCGCATCGCCTTCGAATACCGGGGCGAGATCGTCACCATCCCCGCCGACAAGGGCGACGTGCGCAACCTGACGCAGACGGCCGGCGCCCACGAGCGCACGCCGATCTGGTCGCCCGATGGCCGCTCGGTCGCGTATTTCTCGGACGAGTCGGGCGAATACGAGCTGCATGTGCGCGCGCAGGACGGCAAGGGCGCCGTGCGCAAGTTCAAGCTGAATGGCAGCGGCTTCTATGACAACGCCGTCTGGTCGCCCGACAGCAGGAAGATCGCGTTTGCCGACAATGGCTGGAGCATGTACGTGATCGACATCGGCAACGGCAAGGTGCAAAAAATCGCCACGGAGCCGATGTATGGCGTCGACAAGAGCATGCGCGCCGCGTGGGCGCCCGATTCGCGCTGGCTGGCCTACACGCTCAATTCGCCCACCTACACGCGCAGCGCCTACATCTATTCCGTCGAGCAGAACAAGTCCATGCCCGTGACCGATGGCCTGTCCGACGTGGCCCAGCCCGTGTTTGACAAGAGCGGCAAATACCTGTACTTCTTTGCGTCGACGAATGCGGGCCCCAGCAACAACTGGTTCTCGCAGCAGAACGAAGACAACCTGGTGACGCGCACCGTGTGGATGGCCGTGCTGCGGCGCGACCTGCCGTCGCCGCTGATCAAGGAAAGCGACGAGGAAAAGGCCGCCAGCGCGGAGAGCAGGAAAGACACGGCGAAGGCGGAAGCGGAGCCGAAGAGCGAGCCGAAGATCGATCCGAAGACGGGCCGCGACGACCCGAAAGTGGCAGTGGTCCCCGTGGCGCCGATCCACATCGATTTCGACGGCATCGCCACGCGCATCGTCGACCTGCCGCTGCCGGCCGCGCAGTTTTCCAGCCTGACCGCCGGCGCCGCCGGGCAGATCTTCCTGCTGCGCGAAAGCGACGGCAAGAAGGCCGTGCAGCGCTTCGATCTGAAGGAGCGCAAGGCGGAAACCGTGGTGGCGGAAGCCGATGATTTCGAAGTATCGGCCGATGGCAAGAAGCTGCTGTACCGCCAGAAGGACAACTGGGCCATGGGGAGCGCCACGGGCAAGCTGCTGGCGCCGGGCGAAGGCAAGATCAAGGTCGACGCCATCGAAGTGAAAGCCGATCCGCGCGCCGAGTGGGCGCAGATTTTCAATGAAGTGTGGCGCATCAATCGCGATTATTTCTATGACCCTGGCATGCATGGCGTGGACTGGAAGGCCATGCGCGACAAGTACGCCGTCTTCCTGCCCGAGTTGTCCAGCCGCGCGGACCTGAACCGCCTGATCCAGTGGATGTGCAGCGAACTGGCCGTTGGCCACCACCGCGGCGGTGGCGGCGACGATTTCATCGAGGCGAAGAAGGTGCCGGGGGGACTCTTGGGCGCCGATTACGAGGTCAGCGACGGCCATTACCGCTTCAAGAAGGTGTATGGCGGCTTGAACTGGAATCCGGCCCTGCGCGCGCCGCTGACGGAGCCGGGCCTGAACGTGAAGGCGGGCGAATACCTGCTGGCCGTCGACAGCCGCCCGCTGGCGCCGCCGACGAATATCTACAGCGCCTTCGAGAACACGGCCGGCAAGGCCATCGACCTGACCGTGGGACCATCGGCCGACGGCAAGGGCGCGCGCACGATCACCGTGGTGCCCGTGCCGACCGAGGATGCCTTGCGCAACCGCGACTGGATCGAAGGTAATATGCGCAAGGTCAATGCGGCCACCAATGGCAAGGTGGCGTACGTGTACGTGCCGAATACGGCGGGCCTGGGCCACACCTACTTCAAGCGCTATTTCTTCCCGCAGGCGGACAAGCAGGCCATCATCGTCGACGAGCGTTTCAATGGCGGCGGCAGCGTGGCCGATTACTACATCGAGATCCTGCAGAAGAAGGAAATCGCCTGGTGGACCATGCGCTACGGCGCCGACATGAAGACCCCGTCCGCTTCGATCCAGGGGCCGCGCGCCATGCTGATCGACGAGACGGCCGGCTCGGGCGGCGACCTGCTGCCGTGGATGTTCCGCAAGAACAACATGGGCCCGCTGATCGGCAAGGCGACGTGGGGCGGCCTGGTGGGCATCCTCGGCTTCCCCGTGCTGATGGATGGCGGCACGATCACGGCGCCGAACCTGGCGTTCTGGACGCGCGAAAACGGCTGGGGCGTGGAAAACGAAGGCGTGCCGCCCGATATCGAAGTCGAGCAAACGCCGGCCGACGTCATCGCCGGCCGCGATCCCCAGCTGGAAAAGGCGATCGAGGTGATCCAGGCCGAACTGGCGAAGAATCCGCCCGTGCGGCCGGCACGTCCGGTGTTTCCGGACAAGAGCAGGTAACAAGGCGTAGGTCGGATTAGCGGCGCCGCCGAGGCGCAGCGTAATCCGACACCATTGTTGGCTTTGCAGTGTCGGATTACGCGGTGTACCGCCGC
>NZ_JBWBYV010000043.1:0-18664 GCF_056174685.1 Janthinobacterium sp. BHSEK | reverse complement strand
GGCGCTTTCCACGCTTTTTTCCACACTTGATAATAGAAATAGGGAAACCACGATGAAACAATCCATGCACCTGATCGTTCGCGGCGCCATCGCCGCAGCCGCTTTCGCCCTCGCCAGCGGCAGCGCCCTGGCCGCCTCCAACCTGCAAGTCGTCGACTCGCACAGCGTCAGCCTGTTTACGGCTGCCGGCGGCGCCTTCGGCTCGGGCAGCGCCATCTCGCCGACCTTGTGGGAAGTCAAATACGACAGCAACACCTTCCTGGCGTTTTGCCTCGATCCCCATGTGGCCGTAAGCAACAGTTCGAACAGCTACAGCAGCGGCGCCTTCGCCGCCAGCGATGCCGTCAAGCGCCTGTATGAGGGCTACTACGCCTCGTCCGTCGCGACCGTGTCGACCAGCGCCAACAGCGCCGCCGCCTTTCAGCTGGCCCTGTGGGAATTGAATAACGACAACACGAACCTGCTGACGGGCGACTTGCGCTTCAAAAGCCTGAGCAATGCCGTCGTCAGCCAGGCCAATACCATGCTGGGCGTGGCCACGGGCAATGGCGCCATCCAGAACCTGTACAACTACACGAGCTTGACGAGCGTCAACCCGGCTTCGCAAACCCTGCTGGCCGTGTCGCCGGTGCCGGAAGCGCAAACCTGGGCGATGCTGGTCGCGGGCCTGGGTCTGCTGGGCTTCATGGCGCGCCGCCGCAAGGGCGCCTCCGCGCTGACTTGATCATTACTCATTAATCACCGCTCATCGCGCATCGCGCAAGCGATGGCGTTCCCGCTGCGGCGCGCCCGACCGGCGCGCCGCAGCGTTTTATTGTGAACCCATCATGACCCCACCCCTTGACACTTCCACCGCGTCCGCCGGCATGTCCACCGATGCCATCGCCGACGCCATCGTCTTCCTGGCGCGCTTTTTCGGCGTGACCGTGCAGGCCGAGCGCCTGCGCGCCAGCGTGGCGGCTCAGGCCGGCCCGGCCGCCGCCGGCTTTCTCGACCAGGCGCTGGCGCACGCCACCCTGGCCGGCACCGCGTTGCCGATAGGCAAGCCGCGCCGCGCCACGGAAATGCCGGCCTTGCTGCTCAACGGGGAAGGGCAGGCGCTGGTGATACTGGCCATTGCCGATGGTAAATATGAATGCCATGTGCCCGGCATCGTCGGCAGTGCCTGGCTCGACGCGGCCGCGCTGGCGCGGGAAGTGCCCGATGGCCGCTGGGTGGCCGTGCGGCCCGTCATGTTTTTCGACCAGCGCAGCTTGCTTTACAGTATGCCGGCGGCGGGGCGCTGGTTCTGGGATGTCTTCAACCGTAACCGCTGGGTCTTCCGCTGGGCCCTGCTGGGCACCTTGGTGCTCAATGTCATCGGCGCGCTGGTGCCGTTCTATGCGATGGCCGTGTATGACCGCGTGATCCCGAACAATGCCACGTCCAGCCTGTGGGTGCTGACGATCGCCGTCGTGGTGCTGACGGGCTTCGAGCTGGCCCTGCGCCTGCTGCGCGGCGAGCTGGTGGAAACGGCGTCGCGCCGCATGGACGTGGCGCTGTCGTCGAACATCTTCGCCCAGTGCTTGCGCCTGCGCGCGGCCAGCCGGCCCGCTTCCGGGGGGACTTTGGCCAATACCGTGCGCGATTTCGAATCCGTGCGCGAATTCTTCGCCTCCACGACCCTGACGACCCTGGGCGACTTGCCGTTCCTGCTGCTGTTCCTGCTGGTGATCGCCCTGGTCGGCGGCTGGCTCGTGCTCGTGCCCCTGGCCGTCATCCCGATTCTGCTGCTGGTGGCCTTCGCCTCGCGCGCGGCCCTGGCGCGCCACGTGGCCGCCTCGATGCAGGAAAGCGCGCAGCGCACGGCGCACCTGTTTGAAACCATGAATGGCCTCGACACCATCAAGGCGCTGGGCGCCGAAGCGTGGAGCCGGCGCAAATGGGAAAGCCTGACGGTGGCCATCGCCGCCAACAGCGTCGAGACGCGCGAAATCGTCAGCCGGGTCAATTACATCAACACGGCCGTGCTGGCCCTGTCCGGCGTGGCCGTGGTGGCCACGGGCGCCTTGCTGATGGGCGAGCATCTGCTGACCCTGGGCCAGATCATCGCCGTGAGCATGCTGACGGGCCGCGCCCTGGCGCCCGTGAGCCAGATCGCGGGCCTGATCATGCGCTGGGAGCAGACCAAGCTGTCGTATCACGCACTCAATAAAATCATGGAAGCGCCCACCGACGACGACGCGGCCAGCCTGCAGGCGCCGCCCCTGTCCGGGCGCATCGAATTTCGCGACGTGGGCTTTGCCTACCCGAATTCGCCGCCGCTGCTCGATAAGCTCAACCTGCACATCCGCCCCGGCGAACGGGTCGGCGTGATCGGCAAGCTCGGTTCCGGCAAGAGCACCTTGCTGCGCTTGCTGCTGAACCAGTACGGCCCGCAAAGCGGCAGCGTGCTGTTCGACGACCTGGCCAGCACCCAGCTGGACCCCTTGAGCCTGCGCCGCCAGATCGGCTACGTGCCGCAGGACGTGACCCTGTTCCACGGCACCCTGCGCGAAAACATCGAACTGGGACGCAGCCAGCCCGACGACGCCAGCCTGCTCGACGCCATCCGCCTGGCCTGCCTTGACGACATCATCACCCAGCTGCCCAACGGCGTGGCGACGGAAGTGGGCGAGCGGGGCGAACGCCTGTCCGGCGGCCAGCGGCAAGCCGTGGCCATGGCCCGCGCCTTGCTGGTGAAACCGCCGATGCTGCTGCTCGATGAGCCGAGCAGCATGTTCGACCCGGCCACCGAGCAGCGCTTGATCGGCCGGCTGCGTACCTTAAAAGAGACCACCATCGTGCTGGTGACGCACCGCATGGCCATGCTGGCGCTGGTGGACCGCCTGATCGTCTTCGACAAGGGGCGCATCGTCGCCGACGGCCCGCGCGACGACGTCATGCGCGTATTGAACAGCCAGGCGGCCAGGCCCGCGGCGGAACAGGGAGCCACAGCATGAGCGCCGTGAACGCCCCGAACGCCCGCTCTCTGCCGGCGGCCCACCCGGACCCGGAAAGGGAGCCGCAGCGCATCGTCATCCACATGCTGGCCTTGACGTCCGTGCTGCTGGTGCTGGTGCTGGCCTGGGCCACCTTCGCCCAGCTCGACGTCTCCGTGAATGGCCGGGGCGCCATCACGCCGCCATCGCACCTGCAGGAAGTGCAAAGCCTGGAAGGGGGCATCGTGCGTGAAATGCTGGTGAAACCGGGCCAGCGCGTGCGCCGCGGCGACTTGCTGCTGCGCCTGGACACGGCCCAGTACGAGGCCAACCTGGGCGCCAGCGTGCAGAATCGCCTGGCGGCGCTGGCGGGCCGGGCGCGCCTCGATGCGCTGCTGTCCGGCGGCACGCCCCAGTTCGCGCCGGAATGGCAGAAAGAGGCGCCCGAGCTGATCGCCAAGGAAATGCAGTTGTGGCGCGACGGCCAGCGCGAATTCGCGTCGGCCACGGCGGCCGCGCGCGAGGGCGTGACGCGCCGCCGCGGCGAGCTGGCCGAGGCGCACAGCCGCATCGCCCAGATGGACACGGGCTTGAAAATCGCCCTGGAAAGCCTGTCCATCGAGGAGAGGCTCTTCAAAGAGGGGGCCGGTTCGCGCGGCGACTACCTGAATGCGCAGCAGCGCGTGCAGCAGCAGCGCACGGAACTCGACAGCCTGCGCGCCTCCGTGCCGCGCCTGACGGCCACCTTGGCCGAGGCGCAGGCGCAGGCTGGCGAAGTGGAAGCGCGCATGCGCGGCCAGTGGGGCGCGCAGCGCAGCGAGTATGAAACCAAGGCCGGCGCCCTGGCCAGCACCGTGAAAGGTCAGCAGGACCAGGTCAGCCGGCGCGACGTGACGGCACCCGTCGACGGCATCGTCAACCGCGTGCTGGTGGCAACCGTCGGCGGCGTGGCGCAGCCGGGTAAACCTATCCTGGAAATCGTGCCGGCCGATTCGGAAATGCTGATCTCCGTGCGCGTGAAACCGTCGGACATCGGTTTTATCCATGTGGGACAGAGCGCGTCGGCGAATGTGCTGGCGTACGACGCCACCACCTACGGCCGCATGCAGGCGCAGGTGGTGCGCGTGGGGGCGGACGCGATTCCCGACGAACGCAACGAACCGTACTTCGAGGTGCAGCTGAGTACCGACCGCAGCCAGCTGACGGCGCACGGCAAGGTGCTGCCGGTGACGCCCGGCATGCCCGTCGACGTGGGCATCCTGACGGGGCGCCGCTCGGTGCTGCAATATGTGTTCAAGCCCGTGCTGCGCGGCTTGCAGTCTTCCCTGCAGGAGCGGTGATGCGTGCCTTTTTACTTTGCATGGCATTGGCCTGCGCAAACGCGGTGGCCCAGTCCGCGTCGCCGGCCACCTTCCAGGCGCAGTCCGCGCGCGGCTTGCCCGCCTTGCTGGCGCGCGCCGTGCCGCGCGATCCGCAGGTGATTGCGGCGCAGGCGGCGCTGGCCGCCACCGAAGCGCGCTACAGGCAGGCCCGTTCGCGGCTGTTTCCCACTGCGGCGCTGCAGGCGACGCGGGGACGCAGCAAGGACCTCGATGGCACCCTGGAGGTCGAGCGCCGCACGCACCAGGTGGAAGCGAGCGTGCGCTGGAACGTGTACAACGGCGGCGCCGACCGCGCCGAACTCGATGCGGCCGAGCGCGAGATGGCGGGCGCCGCCTTCGATGTGGAGCGGGCGCGCGCGGAAAGCGCGGAAAAGCTGGCCGAGGCGTATTTCGACATGCGGCGCCTGGAACGCAGCCTGCAGCAGTCGCAGGAACGCCTGCACGACGTGACGCAGCTGGTGCGGCAGGTGACGCGCCAGGCGGAGCTGGGCAAATCGTCGGAAGTGGACCGCGAACTGGCGCAAAGTTCGCAGCTGGACGCGGAACTGGTGCACGACGGCTTGCTGACGGACCAGCAGGCGGCGCGCATCAAGCTCGAGGCGCTGGCCTTCGAGCCGGTGGCGCAGTTTGCCGATTTCGCCTTCGCGCCGCTGCCGGCGCAGGCGCTGGAGAATGCCGACACGCAGCAGGCGCAGTTGCGCGCCGCGCGCGAGCGTGCGGCGGCGGCCCAGCTGCGCGTGCGTGGCGTGGCGGCCACCCTGGCCCCCAAAATCGATCTGAATGTCAGCCATCTGCTCAATAACAAGACCACGCCGCCGCCGTCGACCATCCAGCAGCGGGGCTGGTCGGTGGGCGTCTCCTGGGAAATCCCGCTCGGCGGCGGCAGCCTGGCGCAGCGCGACGAGAGCATCAGCCGCGCCCAGGCGGCCGAGGCGGACGTGGCACGCGCCGAGCAGGGCACGCGCGCCGACCTGGCCAGCATGCTGCCGCGCATCGCCAATGCGCAGCGCACCCTGGCCCTGCTCGACGAGCAGGAAAGGAAGATGGCCTTTGTCGTGCGCGGCGGGACCGTTCAGTACGAGGCGGGCCGGCGCAACCTGCAGCAGGTCATCCAGACGCGTGATGGCTACTTCACGATACAGCAGCGGCGCATCGACCAGCTGCACCGTCTGACCCTGGCGCAGATGCGGCAATATGCGCTGGCGGGGCAGCTGTTGCGGGTTTTCGGCCTGGCGCAGGAGGCAAAGTAGGCTAGCTGTGCGCTGTTTCACGCAGACTTGGTGCATGAAATGCCCATTGTGTGGCACACTGCGCGCTCGCATATCATCGTTGTCGCGGGAGCGCATGAGCATCATCAAACAATTTCCTTTTGAGTGGCAGGTCGGCGTGCGCTATACGCGCGCCGGGAAACGCAGTGGCCGCAACAGCTTCATTTCCTTCATCTCCCTCATTTCCGTGGCCGGCATCGGCCTGGGCGTGGCCGCCCTGATCGTCGTCCTCTCCGTCATGAACGGCTTCCAGAAGGAAGTCACCGACCGGCTGATGTCGGTGCTGGCCCACGTCGAGGTGTTCGACACCAGCGGCTCCATGCCCAACTGGCAGGCGCAGGAACGCGCCGCCTACGCCAATCCGCAAGTGAAAGCCGTGTCGCCCTTCGTGGAAACCCAGGGCATGCTGCTCAATGACGAAACCATGCGCCCGTCCGTCGTGCGCGGCGTGCTGCCGCAGCAGGAAGCCACCGTCTCGAGCGTGGCCGCCCAGATGAAGCAGGGCAGTTTCAATGATCTCACGCCCGGCTCGTACAACATCGTGCTGGGCATCGACCTGGCCAAGGCGCTGGACGTGAAAGTGGGGCAGAACGTCACCCTGATGCTCGAGCGCGAGCCCAGGGCGGGCGATCCGGCCAACGGCATCGTCATGCCGCGCATGCGGGCGCTGAAGGTGGCCGGCATCTTCGAGGCTGGCCACAATGAACTTGACGGCAGCCTGGCGTTTGTGAACATGCAGGATGCGGAGCAGCTGCTGCAGCTTGACGGTCCGTCCGGCCTGCGTCTGCGCCTGCACGACATGAACAAGGCGCCCCAGGTGGCGCGCGAACTGAAGGCCTCGATGCCGGGCCAGCTGTGGATGCGCGACTGGTCGCGCGCCAGTGCCAGCTGGTATGCGCTGGTGCAAAGCCAGAAGAACATGATGTTCATCATCCTCAGCATGATTATCGCCGTGGCCGCGTTCAACCTCGTCTCGACCCTGGTGATGTCGGTCACCGACAAGCAGGCCGACATCGCCATTTTGCGCACCCTGGGCGCCTCGCCGTTCTCCATCATGAAGATATTCATGATCCAGGGCGCGCTGGTAGGCTTGCTGGGGAGCGCCCTGGGCGTCATCGGCGGCGTCGTGCTGGCGCTGAACGTGGGCGTTATCGTGCCCTTCATCGAAGGCATCTTCGGCCTGCACTTCATCTCCAAGGAAATCTACCAGATCAGCGCCGTGCCGTCGGACGTGCACTGGCTGGACGTGGCGCAGATCGGCCTGATCGCCTTTGGCCTGGCGCTGGTGGCCACCATCTACCCGAGCTGGCGCGCCGCGCGCGTCAAGCCGGCCGAGGCGCTGCGCTACGAATAACACATCAAGAAACGATAAAGACCGCCTGAATAATGAGTATTTTCAAGAATTTGCCCTTCGAATGGCTGGTCGGCCTGCGCTACACGCGGGCCGGCAAGCGCAGTGGCCGCAACAGTTTTATCTCCTTCATCTCGCTCATTTCCATGGCCGGCATCGGCTTGGGCGTGGCGGCGCTGATCGTCGTGCTGTCCGTGATGAACGGCTTCCAGAAGGAAGTGACGGACCGCATGCTGTCCGTGCTGGCCCACGTGGAAGTGTTCGACAACAGCGGCAGCATGCCTGACTGGCGCGCGGAAGCGGCGCAAGCCTTCAAGAATCCGGCAGTAAAAGGCGCCGCGCCGTTCGTGGAGACGCAGGGCATGCTGCTGCGCGACGACGCGCTGCGCCCCGCCATCGTGCGCGGCGTGCTGCCCGAGGAAGAGCCGAACGTGTCCGACGTGGCCGGCCAGACGCGCATGGGCAGCTTCAAGGCGCTGCAGCCTGGCACCTTCAATATCGTGCTGGGTATCGAACTGGCGCGCGCCCTGCGCGTCAACCTCGGCGAAAAAGTGACCTTGATGCTGGCGCAGGGCCAGGTCACGCCGGCCGGCGTGCTGCCGCGCATGCGCAGCTTTACCGTCAGCGGCATCTTCCAGGCGGGCCACAATGAATTCGACGCCGGCCTGGCCTTCATCAATATCGAGGACGGCCAGCGCCTGCTGCGCCTCGACGGCCCGTCCGGCCTGCGTTTGCGCCTGGCCGACATGAACCAGGCGCCGCAAGTGGCGGCCGAATTGAAAAAATCCATGCCGGGCGACCTGTGGCTGCGCGACTGGTCCAAGCTGAACGCCAACTGGTTCGCCGCCGTGCAGACGGAAAAGCGCATGATGTTCATCATCCTGACCCTGATCATCGCCGTGGCAGCCTTCAACCTCGTGTCGACCCTGGTGATGACGGTGACGGACAAGCAGGCCGATATCGCGATTTTGAGGACGCTGGGCGCCTCGCCCCGTTCCATCATGAAGATTTTCATGATCCAGGGCGCGCTGGTGGGCATCCTGGGCACGATTTTGGGCGTGGGCGGCGGCGTGCTGGTGGCCATGAACATCGACGTCATCGTGCCCTTCATCGAGCATTTGCTGGGCGTGCAGTTCCTCTCCAAGGACATCTATTTCATCAGCACCGTGCCGTCCGACCTGCGCTGGCCCGACGTCACCAAGATCGGCGTGCTGGCCGTGATCCTCGCCTTTTTGGCGACCCTGTACCCAAGCTGGTGGGCTGCCCGCGTGAAACCTGCGGAAGCCCTGCGCTATGAATAAACCACTGAATACGACCATGACCGATCTGAATAAACCTGCCTCCAACGGCGCTTCCGCCGATTCCGCCGTCCTTAGCTGCCGTGGCCTGGGCAAGACTTTCACGCAGGGCAGCTACAAGGTGCAGGTGCTGGCCGGCATCGACATCGACGTCCACCGCGGCGAGCGCGTCGCCATCGTCGGCGCCTCCGGCTCGGGCAAATCGACCCTGCTGCACCTGCTGGGCGGGCTCGATACGCCCACCAGCGGCAAGGTGACCCTGCTGGGCAGGGATTTCGCCACCCTCAGCGAAAAGGCGCGCGGCGACTTGCGCAATGCCTCGCTGGGCTTCGTCTACCAGTTCCACCACCTGCTGCCCGAGTTCTCGGCGCTGGACAACGTCGCCATGCCGCTGATGATACGGCGCATGAAGCGCGCTCCGGCCACCGAGCTGGCGCAGCAGATCCTCACGCGCGTGAACCTGGCCAAGCGCGTCACGCACACGCCGGGCGAATTGTCGGGCGGCGAGCGCCAGCGCGTGGCCCTGGCCCGCGCCCTCGTCACGCAGCCTGCCTGCGTGCTGGCCGATGAACCGACGGGCAACCTCGATCACGCCACGGCCGAACAGATTTTCGACCTGATGCTGGAACTGTCGCGCACCCTGGGCACGGCCTTCGTCATCGTCACGCACGATATCGAACTGGCCAAGCGCTGCGACCGCGTGCTGCGCCTGACGGACGAAGGGCTGCAGCCGTACCAATACTAAGGAACCGCCATGCTGTGGATCGACACGCACTGCCACCTCGACGCGCATGAATTCGGCAGCGAATCGCCGCAGGTGGCGGCGCGCGCGCAGCAGCAGGGCGTGGGCATGATCGTCGTTCCCGCCGTCGAACGGGCCAATTTCGCCATCGTGCGCGATCTGGCGGCAACGTCGCCCAACGCCTGCTATGCGCTCGGTATCCACCCGATCTACGTGCCGCAGGCCACGGAAGACGATTTGATCGCCCTGCGCGAAGCCGTGGCGCTGGCCATGCATGACCCGAATTTTGTGGCCATCGGCGAGATCGGCCTCGATTTCTTCCTTCCCATGCTGTGCGAACCGGCCATGCGCGCCAAGCAGGAGCATTTTTTGCGCGAGCAGCTGAGAATCGCCCGCGACTTCGACCTGCCCGTGCTGGCCCATGTGCGCCGCTCGCAGGACATTGTCCTCAAGCACGCGCGCCAGATCCGCCCGAACGGCGGCATCGCGCATGCGTTCAATGGCAGCTTCCAGCAGGCGCAGGGCTATATCGCCCTCGGTTTCAAGCTCGGTTTCGGCGGCGCCATGACCTTTACGCGGGCCTTGCAGATACGCCGCATGGCGAGCGAACTGCCTTTGGACGCCATCGTGCTGGAGACGGACGCGCCCGACATTTCTCCCGCCTGGATCCACCCGGGCCGCAACAGTCCCGAAGAATTGCCCCGCATCGGCGCCGTGCTGGCCGAACTGCGCGGCCTGGAACTTGCCGACGTGGCGGCGCAAACCAGCGCCAATGCGCGCGCCGTGCTGCCTCGATTACCCCTGATGGAGTGAAATCATGAACAAGAAAATGCTTGCGGGCGCCCTGGCAGCCTGCATGTCTACCGTGTTGGCGCCCGCCATGGCGGCGGCCGGCGCCCAGTGCGACGGCATGCCGCGCCTCGACGTCGCCACGCCGGCCGGCTTTTGCGTGGCCGTGCTGGCCGACGGCCTGAAATTTCCCCGTGGCGTGCTGCCGCTGACGAATGGTGACATCCTCGTCACGGACATGACGGGATGGGCGCCGAAGCAGGGTAAATTGTGGCTGTTGCAGCGCAAGGCGGCCGGCCCGGGCTACGAACGCAAGCTGCTGCTCGACAAGCTCGACCGCCCGAACGGCATCGTGCAGGGGCCGGACGGCATGGTCTACGTGGGCGAGGTGGGACGCATCTTCCGCTTCGACCTGCGCGATCCGGCCCACGCCCTCACCGACATCATCGGTGGCACGGCCAAGACGCCGCGCCTGCCGGGCCTGGGCTTGCACCTGTTGACGAACATGCGTTTCAGTCCCAAGGGCGACCTGTATGTGAACGTGGGATCGAGCACCGACCATTGCGAGAACGATGGCAAGGCGCCCGATCCGGCCAAGGCCTGCCCTTCGGCGGAAGGCCCGGAAGCGCTGGGCGCCATCCGCGAATACACGATGGCCTGGCCGGCCGGCGCGGTGACGAGCTGGCGCACGCATGCGCGCGGTTTGCGCAATTCGATGGCGCTGGCCTTCCATCCTGCGACGGGCGAACTGTGGCAGGCGGAAAACGCGCGCGACGCCATCCAGGCCGCCATGCCGCAGCTGAAAAGCGACGAGAATCTGCCGCATGAGGAACTGAATCTGATCAAGGCCGACCGGCATTACGGCTGGCCGTACTGCTACGACGACAATGTCGCCAGTCCCGAATATCCGAAGACGGCTTGCGACGCCCAGTTTGCAGCGCCCGAGCGCCTGCTGCCCGGCCACGCCGCGCCGCTGGGCATGACGTTTTACACGGCCAGCCGCTACCCGGCGCTGTACAAGAACAGCCTGATCATCGGCTACCATGGCTACCGCAGCAACGGCCACCGCCTGGTGGCGCTGCTGCCCGACAAGGCCGGCGCGCCGCTGGGCAAGTCCGTCGAGTTGATCGGCAACTGGGAGCGCAAGGGTAAGCAGGGCAGGGGCGCGCCCGTCGACGTGAAGCAGGGCCAGGATGGCGATATCTATATGGCCGATGACCATAATGGTCTGGTGCTCAAGCTGCATTATGCGGCGCCGGGCAAACCGTAAGCGGCCTTCATCCGACGTCCTCGCTGGCGTTACGGGTGTCGTCGGCTTACGGCCTTTGGCCTAAGCCGACCTACATGCTCAAGTAGGTCGGATTGGCGTGGCAATGCCGCGCGTAATCCGACGTCATTGTTGGCATCACGGGTGCCGTCGGTTTACGCTTGATCTCGCTCAGTGCGGGGCCGCCGCATCCTCCTACAATCGGCCTGATGTTCCCTGCCGGGCAGGGACGATGGGAGGCTGCCATGAAACCTGCATTCATCGCGCTGCGCGAGCATTACCCGAGCGTGGCCGCCGTCGACCAGGCGGCACTTTTCGGCGAAATCGGCTGGGAAGACTTGATCGGCAAGGACAGCTTTGCCAACACCTGCGCCATCCGCGTCAGCCTGGCGCTGATCAAGGCCGGCATCCAGGTCAAGGGCCGCATGGCCATCCGCAAGGGGCCGTTCAAGGGCGCGCTGATCGAGCCGGGACAGGCCAAGCTGGCGCACATGCTGGCCAGTCCCTCGATGTTCGGCGCGCCCGAAAAATTCGCCAGGGAGGCTGCCATCCCGGGCATCGGTCAGCGCCAGGGCGTCGTCGCCTTCTTCCGCATCCCCGGCTATCTGGGTGGCGCGGGCGGGCATATCGACATCCTGCTGCCGTCCACCGGCGTGAAGGTGTGCGGCAGCGAGTGCTACTGGGATTGCGGCGAGGTCTGGTTCTGGCCAGTCAGCTGACGCCTATTTGAACTTCTTCGACCGTCCGCGCGAGGCCGTGTTGTGCGCGCGCAGGATGGAATCGACGCGCTCGGATGCATCGCGCGACAGGTTTTGCGCCACCGCGATATCGGGGAAGAATTCAGGCAGGCGGTAGCTGAGCCAGGCATACGCGGAATAGTAGCGGCAGGTGTCTTCCACCTGCTGCAGGTTTTGCGTGCCGCCGCCGTACGCGTGCTGGCGCAAGGTGCTGGTTTTTCCCTGCGACAGATTCTTCGCCCAGTGCTCCCACGCCGTCTGCAAGGACGGCACCTTGCTCGAGATCGGCACCAGCGACAAAGTAAATTTGTCGGCCACGGACAGGGGCAGGGTGTCGAGCCAGACGGCGCGCTCCTTCTGGTCTTCCGTGATGCGCGGGAAGAAGAAGCCGTCCGGCACGTCGATATTGTGGATGAAGCGGCGCAGCAGTTTCGACAGCGACAGCTCGCCCGTCACGGACGAAATGCGGTGCAGGTGTTCGAGCGAGGGCGCCACGGCAAAGCCGCTGGTGTTCAGCGGATGCAGCTTTTCCTTCAGCAGCGCGCGCATCACTTCATGCGTCTCGTTGTCGTAGCCGGCCACCAGGCCTTCCTCGTGCACGCCATAGCGGCCCGCGCGCCCGGCGATCTGGCGCGCCAGCGCGGCCGAAATCTCTTCCTCTTCGCGGCCATTGTATTTGACGCAGGTGGTCATGACGATGCGCGCGATCGGCATGTTCAGGCCCATCGCCAGGGCATCCGTGCCGACGACGATGTCGGCCGTGCCGTCGCGGAAGCGCTGCGCCTGCGCGCGCCGCACCTCGGGCGACAGGTTGCCGTAGACGGTGGCCACGGACAGCCCCGTCTCCGTGATCATGTCGCGCCACATCAGCACTTCGCGGCGCGAAAAGGCGATGACGGCGTCGCCGCGGCGCAGGTTGCGCACCTTGCGCACGGCCGTCGGCTCCATCGACAGGGGCGCCATGCGTTTCAATACATGTACTTCCAGCGGGCAGTCCAGGCGCTCGGCCAGCGCTTCGATGGCGCGCCGCGCTTCCGGCGCCCCCACCAGGTAGACGGTGTGAGCTGGCGCGCCGCAGACGGCCGCCGTCCACGCGGCGCCCCGGTCCGGGTCGGCCAGCATCTGGATTTCATCGATGACGGCCACTTCGACGACGTTCTTCGTGTCCAGCATTTCCACCGTGCTGGCCACGTGCGTGGCGCCGTCGACGACCCTGCGTTCCTCGCCCGTGATCAGGCTCACGGCCAGCGGTTTGCCGTGCGGCGCGGCTTCCTGCAGGCGTTCGTAGTTTTCCAGGGCCAGCAATCGCAATGGCGCCAGGTAGATGCCGCTTTTCGCCTTGACCAGTGCCTCCATGGCGCGGTGCGTCTTGCCGGAATTCGTGGGTCCGAGCAGCGCGATGAAGCGGCGCGGCAGGCGGCGCGCCATCTCGAACGAGGCGGGATACTCTGCCAGGTTGATGCTCTGGCGTGTGCGTGCCGCGTGCTGCTCTTCCTGCTGGCGCTCGATGGCGTGGTTGAAGCGCTGGCGGATGCGGTCGAACACCATGCCGGCCGGCTCGGACGTCTGCATGTCGGCCAGCGTGTGCAGGAAGACCATCGGGTCCGTATCTACATCCTCGCTCAGGCCCGCGATATCGGCGACAAAATCCATCACATGCTGGCGCAGTTCCTCGAAGACGGCCGCGCTGGCCCGTTCGCGCACCAGCGCCAGCTTGGTCTCGCGGTCCATCTTGCGCCATTTGGCCGGCCGCGCCAGCACGCCCTGGCTTGGCACCAGCGCATACGGCACCACCAGGTGACCGGCCTTGACGACGCCGGAAAAGCGCACGAAGACGCGGCCTTCCATCTTGACCAGGCGGATATGCTCGGCCAGCTCCCCCAGTTCCGCGACCAGGGTGGCGTCGTTATTGTCTTCGGTGCTGTCGGAAATGTCGGTGGAAGTGTCGGGAGGAAGTGCGGAGGAAGTCATGTCGTGCCTGGGTGTTGAAGTAAGCGAGGCCGATTATACCGTGCGCAGGGTAAAGATTTTTCCCCGGCGCACGGTGCGGCTGCCGCACGAGCGCTGATCTGTAGGACGATGATTCCTTGAGGCGGATAAGCAACTGGCAAACATGGAGGGCGGCGCTTCCACCTGCTTGCCAATCATCTTGCTTGAACGCGGAATGGGAATCCGATATCCGGTGCTTTGCGCCTAGCGGTTTTTTTCCTGCGACCTTTTTATTCGGCTGAAATTTTCATTAATATATTTTTATTAATTTTGTTAGATTTTTGAATTTAACATTAAAATTTCAATTGCCGTGGCGCCGATAATAACAAAGAGTATGTTTTTATCGATAGCCACGGCGATGATATTCGTATCGCGCCTGTATTTTTCATTGTGTGAGGAATTGGCCGATGGCGCGCAATGAATTGAATTGTCTTGACAATTAATAATGGCGAGCTGATCATGGGTTCAGATTTTGCAGGGATATTTTGGTATCTTTTCAAAATATCTGAAATTGACGGCGACGTACGGCATTATTCTGGATGCCGGACTGGCTATCGGCTGGGGCGTGCCGCGTTGATATGCACGGCTTTGATTTGACGGTGCTCCAAGATACGTTGGAGGCCGCAGGATTTTCCATTTCGCGCTGACGCACGGCCAGCGCGCGATGACACCCGACATACCTGTGTATGTGGCCCTGCGCCAGAGGATGGCGCGCGCGGGGATTCGTCAGCCATCCGACTTTGGGAGAACTCCATGAATAAAAAGCTCGCTGCATTTCTTTTTGCGTCAGGCCTCGGTTTGGCTGTGACTGCGACGCCAGCCTTTGCCAATTGCTATAGCGCCTGCGCTGCCGAATGGCGGGCTTGCATCGCCGCCGGTACCTCTCAAGCCGAGTGCGGCGCCGAGCGGTCCGCCTGCCTGCAATCCTGCAATTGACGGGAGGAATACTGCGCGCTGCGGCAGCCATTATCGTAGCCTGTTACCGCTGACGCCAGCAAGCCATGGCGCCGATGGCAGTTCAAGCTGCCCGTGCGCGCACGGCGCGTAGCCCCCAGCCGGTGGCGATCAATCCGTCGCCGGCTTGCAGCGGCGCCACGGCATCCAGGAACGCGCCGCGCAGACGCCGCCTGGCGTCATCGTCCAGGCGGTCGATGTCATAGGTGTCGCTCAGGGCGGCCCACAGTTCGCCCGGCGTGGGCGACCAGGGCACGTCGATGTCGTCGAACGCGACATGCGTGAAAGCGCCGTCGAGCAGTTCGCGCCAGCCCGCTTCCGATCCCGCGCGCCGGTCGCCGAAGCGCAGCGGCGGCAGTTCGGTGCTGGCAATCGGCTTGAACAAGCGCATGAATACGTCGTTGACTTCGCCCAGCAAGAAAGTCCGGCCGACGATGGCCGCAAACTGGCCGCCGGGGCGCAGCACGCGGCGCATTTCGCGCACGACCTGTTCGATATCGTCCATCAGCATCAGCGCCATGTGCGAGACGAGATAATCGACGCTGGCCGATGGCAGGTCCAGCGCCTGGGCGCGTCCCTGCCGCAGCCGCACGGAGGCGGGGAGGGTGGCGCGCGCGGCGGCCAGTTCGGCCTCGCTCATGTCGATGCCGAGCAACTGCAATTGAGATTGCTGCCTGGCTGCCAGCAAGCCCAGCAGATGACCGTCGCCGCAAGCCAGGTCGAGCACGCTCAAAGGCCTGTCCACGGCCGGTACAAGACTGGTCAGCACGGCATAGGAAGAGGCGTACGTGCCGGAGGCGGTGCGGGCCGGCAGATCGGCAAACGCGGCGCTGGTCACGCCGACCTGTCGCTGATGAAAGTCCTGCAAATAAGTTTCTGCCGCTGTCAGTGGGGTCATGCAAGGTCCGCCAGGTCGTGGCGTCTGGGCGCCGGATGGCCATCTTAGCATGGGGAAAGTGTCGGCAACGGCAACGACGGATGGCGTGCATGAGCATTCTTATCCACGCCACCATTGCGCCAGATCAGACGGCAAGGCGTGGAAAACGGTCACAGTATCTGAGTCCCTTTCGCAGCGAGCGGATTTTGCCTTGATCCTGTCTTCCCATGCGCACCCTGATACTCGGCTTTGCCGCTGGCGCCGCCTGGCTGCAGACGCAGGCAAGCTTGCCGCAGCACGCGGGCGTGTGGTTATTGGTGATCGTTGGGGTAGGAGGGCTGGCTAGTCTGGCGCTGTGGCGTCAAGCGCGCTGGCGTTCCGCTATTGCGCTTGCCGCTGGCGTGGGACTGGGTTTTTACTGGGCGGCCTGGCTGGCCCAGGCCGCGCTGGCGCCGCAGCTGGCGCTGGCCGACGAGGGGCAGGACATCATCGTCAAGGGCACGGTGGCCAGCTTGCCGTACCGCTTCGAGCAGGGCGTGCGCTTCAATTTTGCCGTGGAGAAGGCATTCAATGCGCAGGTGCCGCCCCTGATCGCCCTGTCCTGGTACGCAGGTTTTCGCGATGCAGTGACGAACGAAGTGGGCGACGTGCAGCCGGGCGAGCGCTGGCGGCTGACGGTGCGCCTGCAGCGCCCGCATGGCAACGCGAATCCCATGGGCTTCGATTACGAAGCGTGGCTGCTGGAGCAGGGCGTGCGCGCCACCGGTTATGTACGGCCGCAGCCGCGCGCCGACACGCCCAACGTGCGCCTGGCGGCCTTCGTGCCCGGCTTCGGCAATGTGGTGGAGGCCAGCCGCGCGGCCTTGCGCGCGCGCATCGCGCACAGTTTAGATGGCAAGCAATACGCGGGCGTGATCGTGGCGCTGGTGGTGGGCGATCAGCGCGCCATTCCCCAGTCGGACTGGCAGGTGTTCAACCGCACGGGCGTGAGCCACTTGATTTCGATTTCCGGCCTGCACATCACCATGATCGCGGGTCTGTTCGCCCTGGGCGCGGGTGCGCTGTGGCGGCGTTCGTTTTTCACGGACCGGCAACTGCCCTTGCTGCTGCCGGCGCAAAAGGTGGCGGCGCTGGCCGGCGCGCTGGCGGCATTGGTGTATGTGCTGCTGGCCGGCTTCGGCGTGCCCGCGCAGCGCACTTTATATATGTTGCTGGTGGTGGCGCTGGCACTGTGGCTGGGGCGCATTACCAGCATCGTTCACGTGCTGTGCCTGGCGCTGGGCGTGGTCGTGCTGCTCGATCCCTGGGCCGTGCTGTGGCCCGGATTCTGGCTGTCGTTCGGCGCCGTCGCCGCCATGCTGTACGCGACGGCGGACCGCACCACGGCGCCCTTGCCGCAGAACGCCAGCCGCTGGCGCCGCCTGCGCGCGGCCGTGGCGCTGGGCGCGCACACGCAGTATGTGGTGACGGTGGGACTGGTGCCGTTGACGATGCTGCTGTTTTCGCAAGTGTCGCTGGTCAGCCCTGTGGCGAATGCGCTGGCCATTCCCGTCATCAGCCTGATCGTCACGCCCTTGTCGCTGGCGGGCAGCCTGCTGCCTTCCCCCCTGTCCGACGGCTTGCTGTTGCTGGCGCACGCCATCGTGCAGATGTTGGCGCAGGTGCTGGACTGGCTGGGCGCGCGCCGCTTTGCCGTCTGGACGGCGCCCGCGCCGCCATGGTGGAGTTTTTGCTGGGCATTGTTCGGCACGGCCTGGCTCTTGGCGCCACGGGGATGGCCGCAGCGCTGGGCCGGCATGCTGGGCTGGCTGCCCCTACTGACGGCCTTGCCGTCGAGCCCGCCACCGGGCCAGATGTGGATCACGGCCTTTGATGTGGGACAAGGCATGGCCGTGCTGGTGGAAACGCATGGCCACCGCCTGCTGTACGATACGGGGCCCGCCTACGGCCTCGATTCCGACGGCGCCAGCCGTGTCATCGTGCCGTATCTGCGGGCGCGCGGCATCGCTACGCTCGACGGCGTCATCATTTCCCACAGCGACCTCGATCACGCGGGCGGCGCCATATCTCTGCTGGAGAACGTGCAAGTGGGCTGGCTGGCCTCGTCGCTGTTCGATGGTCACCCGGCAGTCGAGGCGCGGCGGGCATCGCAGCGCCCCTATCTGCACTGCATGGCGGGCCAGCGCTGGAGCTGGGAAGGCGTGCACTTTGCCATGCTGCACCCGCTGGCCGCCAGCCACACGGACATCAGCTTAAAACCGAACGCCCGCAGCTGCACCGTGAAGATCACGGCCGGCAAGCATGCCATCTTGCTGGCCGGCGACATCGAAGCGGCGCAAGAGGCGCAGCTGCTGGCGCGCTCGGCCGATGGCGAGCTGGCGGCCGACGTGCTGCTGGCGCCCCACCACGGCAGCGGCACCTCATCGACACCGGCGTTTTTGCAGATCGTGCATCCGAGTCTGGCGATCTTCCAGGTGGGACACCGGAACCGCTATAAGCATCCGAAGGCGCAAGTGTATGCGCGCTATGGCGACATGGGCATTGCCCGGCTGCGCACGGATGTGACGGGGGCGGTGGTGCTGGAGTTTGGCGACAATATTGATGTAACGCAGTATCGGGCCAGCCGGCCGCGCTACTGGCAGGGGCGCTAGCGGACGCGGCTGCATTAATGGTATATATCTGTCATGGGTTGGCAGCCCCGGCGCTGCCTGGATGATACTGAAAGGATGAAGATGGGTGTGTTTGACTGGTGCAAGAAAAAACCGGCTGTGCCGCAGCTTGGCTTTGAGGCGCGGATCCGTTCGCAAAGTACGCAGGCAAAGTCCCGTCAGTTTGATTTGCAGGGAGGACAACCTGACGCCGTTCGCCTGCAACACCCGTATCTGTTTCATGTGACGGACCTGTCAGCCGCCGAGGCGATCGTGCAGCAGCGCCTGCTGCAAGGCGTTTTTGGCCATGTGACGCTGTCGCAGGAGTTGCAAGGCGCGGCGCAACAGGCGGAAAGAAAAGGCTGCGCGCTGATTTTTCAATTTCAGGGACCCGCCCTTGTC
>NZ_JBWBYV010000042.1:0-67684 GCF_056174685.1 Janthinobacterium sp. BHSEK | reverse complement strand
GGCGCGGCGCGGCACGCCGCGCCAGGCGCAGGACTTGCACGGCCACGATTGCCTCGCTTACCGCCTGGCCGACAGTCCCGGCGTCTGGCAGCTGGCCGGGCCGGAAGGGGCGAGCAGCATCGTCCTGCCCGTGCGCTTTTCCGCAGACAACAGCCTGCTGCTGGCCGATATGCTGGTGGCGGGCATCGGCGTGGGCGCGCTGCCGTCGTTCGTCGCCGCGCCGCTGCTGGCCAGCGGCGCCCTGGTGCGTGTGCTGCCGTCGCACGGCATGGCCAGACGCGGCGTGTATGCCCTGATGCCCGATGGGCGCCACGTGCAGGAAAAGGTGCGCGCCTTTTGCGACTTCCTGGCCAGGGCGCTGCAGGGGGCCTAGGCGTGCGGTGTTTTCCAGTACAACCATCCTGCGCGCTTTTTTTCTTCCACAAGCGCGACGGGCATGAGCTTTGATAGTATCCTCGTGCTTGCTGGGTGGCCGGAGCGCCGCACATTCGAGGAAACCGGAATAAGCGATCGACAATGCACACTTTGAGCAAGGGCGGGGCGGGATCAGGCGTCAGAATCTGGGCAGGGGGCCTGCTGCTGGCGTTGGCGGTGGGCGGCGCCCTGTACGCGGGCGCGGCGCGCACGGTCAATGACGACGCCGAACAGCGTTTCGACAATCTCACGCATGGCGCCCAGCATAGCCTGATCACACGCGTAAAAAGCTATTCCGACCTGCTGCGCGGCCTCGAAGCCCTGTTCCGCACCAGCGAGCATCTGACGCGCCGCCAGTTCCACGATTACGTGACCGGCCTCGATATCGCGCGCCAGTTCCCGGCCATCGAATCGGTCAACTATGCGGTGGCGCTGACGCAGGCGCAACGCGCGGCCTATGTCGCCGACGTGCGCCGCGACACCAGCCTGGCGCCGCGCGGCTATCCCGCTTTCACCATCCGTCCGCCCGGCGAGCGGGCGGAATACACGGTGCTCACTTACCTTGAACCCGATTCCCTGCTGGGCGAACGCATGGGCGTCGATATCGGCGCCAACCCGCTGGTGGCGCAGTCCCTGGCGCAGGCGCGCGACAGCGGCGAGGTCAGCGCGTCGGGGCAGGTGATCATGATCAAGGGGCCGCCCGCGCATATCGGCCTGGGCATGCGCCTGCCCGTGTACCGCAACGGCATGCCGCAGGGCAGCGTGGCCGAGCGCCGCGCCGCCTACCAGGGCTCCGTGGGCATCGGCTTCGGCGTGGCGCAGCTGGTGCACAGCGCGCTCGAACGCAGCGCCCTGGAACCGCTGCACCTGACCCTGTACAGCGCGGCCGACCCGTTGCCGGCCGGCGGGGGCCTGGCCATCACGCCGCAGGACCGCCTGCTGTTCAACGATGACGGCGACCTGGCGGCGCCGCCGCCACAACCTGGCAGCGATGCCGACTATTTCGACCAGGTGCTGCCCGTCGCTTACCAGGGCGGCCTGTGGAAAGCCCATTTCCGCGTGCGCAAGGCGGAGCTGTACAGCCCCTTCGACCGCTATTTTCCATGGCTGGCGCTGGGCGTGGGCGTGGCCGGCACGCTGCTTATTTATGGCTATATCTTTACCCTGTACCGGTCGCGCCGCAACGCGGTGGCGCAGCGCACCCTGCTCGATACGGTGCTCGACAGCGTCGACGCCTACGTCTACATGAAGGATGCCGACCTGCGCTACCGCTATGTGAATGCGCGCACGGCGAAGATACTGGGCCGTCCGGCGGAGCAGCTGATCGGCCGCCAGGACGGCGAGCTGATGCTCGGCGATGCGGCCGCCGCTGCGCAGCTGACCGAGCGCCAGGTCTTCGACAGCGGCGCCAAGTTCGTCGGCGAGGAGCGCTTCGTCGATGCGCAGGGCCAGGTGCATCACCTGTGGAGCGTGAAGGTGCCGCTGGGCCTGCCCGGTCCCGTCACGGGCCTGATCGGCCTGTCCACCGACGTGACGGAACTGCACCGTCTGAAGGAGCAGGCCGACGCGGCCAGCCAGGCCAAGAGCGACTTCCTGTCGAACATGAGCCATGAAATCCGCACGCCGATGAACAGCATCATCGGCATGGCGCACCTGGCCCTGAAATCGGTGGCCGACGCGCGCCAGCGCGACTACCTGCAGAAAATCTTCCATTCGGGCCAGCACTTGCTGGGCCTGATCAACGACATCCTCGATTTTTCCAAGATCGAGGCGGGCAAGCTGGAGCTGGAGGTGCTGGACTTCCGTCTCGACACCCTGCTGGCGAACATCGCCAGCCAGCTGGGCGACGCGGCCGCCGTCAAGGGCCTGGCGCTGCAGTTCGATATCGCGCCGGAGCTGCCGCAGCGCTGGCGCGGCGACCCGCTGCGCCTGGAGCAGGTCTTGCTGAACCTGACCAGCAACGCCATCAAGTTTTCCGACAATGGCAGCATCTTCGTGCGCGTGCGCCAGTCCGAGGAGCGCGCCAGCCACGCCATGCTGCGCTTCGAAGTGCAGGACCGGGGCATCGGCATGAACCAGGAAGAGGTGGCGCAGCTGTTCCGCTCCTTCCACCAGGCCGACCCGTCGACCACGCGCAAGTATGGCGGCAGCGGCCTGGGGCTGGTGATCAGCAAGCAGCTGGTGGAACTCATGGGCGGCAAGGTGGGCGTGTACAGCCAGCCGGGCCTGGGCAGCACCTTCTGGTTCACGGCGCGTCTGGAAAAAAGCGCGCAGGGGGCCGACGAGCGCATCGCCGAAGTCGAGCCGGAAGTACTGGGGGTGATCCGCGGCGCCTCCATCCTGCTGGTGGAAGACAACATCTTCAGCCAGCAGGTGGGCTGCGAGCTGCTGGAAGACGCGGGCGCCACCGTCTGCGTCGCCTGCAATGGCCGCGAGGCGCTGGAATTGCTGGCACGCCAGCGCTACGACTGCGTGCTGATGGACGTGCAGATGCCGGAGATGGACGGCTTCGAGGCGACGCGCCGCATCCGTGCCGACCCGCGGCTTGCCGGCCTGCTGGTGATCGCCATGACGGCCAACGCGGGCAGCGAAGACCGCGCCCGCTGCCTGGCGGCTGGCATGGATGAATTCGTGACCAAGCCGATCGCCCCGAACCTGCTGTTTCACCTGCTGGCGAAATGGTTCCGGCTGCGTGGCGGCATCGGCGGCATCAGCCGCGACAGGCTGGCGGCGCTGACGAAGGCGCCGCCGGCGGGCGCCGCGCCGGAGTTGCGCGACACGGCCATCCTCGACCTGGCCACCCTGGCGCTCACCTTCAGCAATGATGCCGTGAAGATGCGCAAGTACACCCAGCTGTTTCTCGATACGGCGCGCGACGGCATCGCCGAAATGGAGCAAGCCCTGGCGCTGGAAGACCTGGGGCGCCTGGCCGACCTGGGACACCGCAGCAAATCGTCGGCGCTGGCCGTGGGTGCCCATGCCTTCGCGGGCCTGTGCACGTCGATCGAGGGCTTGCGCCTGGGCGGCGACCTGCAGCAGGCGCGCGGCTTGCTGACGGCGCTCGGGCCGGCGCTGACGCAGGTGGCGGAACAAATTTCCATGGAATTTGCCGCCAGCGACGCCCCTTGACGCAAGCAGCGGCGATAATATGCCTTTGACGTCTCCAGCCACCCGGCCGGAGGCGCGGCAACCCATCGGATCAGCATGCAAACACCCGTCACGCCCGGCCTACTCATCCTGCACGGCAACCAGCTGGAGCAGCTGCGCGCCGCCGTCTTCCAGTGGCTGCGCAGCCACCCGCTGGCGCCGCTGGAAACCGACATCTTCCTGGTGCAGTCGAACGGCGTGGCCGAATGGCTGAAGATCGCGCTGGCCGAGGAGATGGGGGTGTGCGCCGCCACGCGCATCGCCTTGCCGGCGCGCCTGCTGTGGGAAAGCTACCGGGGCATGCTGGGCCGCGAGCGCGTCCCGCGCGTGTCGCCGTTCGATAAGTCCCCGCTGACCTGGCGTTTGATGCGGCTGTTGCCGTCGCTGCTGGCCGACCCCGTGTTTGCGCCGCTGCGCTACTTCCTGGCCGATGGCGATAGCGAACGCCGGCTGCAGCTGGCCGAGCGCCTGGCCGACCTGTTCGACCAGTACCAGGTCTACCGCGCCGACTGGCTGGCCGACTGGGCGGCCGGGCGCGACCAGTTGCGCACGGCGCGCGGCGAGTCCATCGTCTTGAAGGAGGACCAGCGCTGGCAGGCGCAGTTGTGGCGCGCCGTGGGCCAGGACGTCGAACCGTTCGAGCGCGACACGGGCCGCGCCGACATCCACGACGCCTTCCTGGCGGCGATCGCCGCCGGCGATGCGCCGGCTGGCAAGCTGCCGCGCAGGGTGGTGCTGTTCGGCGTGTCGGCCTTGCCGTACCAGACCTTGCAGGCGCTCGCCGCGCTGGCGCGCCACACGCAGGTGCTGCTGGCCGTGCCCAATCCATGCCAGTTCTACTGGGGCGACATCATCGACGGGCGCGACTTGCTGCGCGCGGAAAACAAGCGCCAGCGCCAGCGCAACGGCACCGACCTGGCGCACATTCCGCTGGAAGAACTGCATGCGCACAGCCATCCGCTGCTGGCCAGCTGGGGCAGGCAAGGGCGCGATTTCATCCGCATGCTCGACGAATTCGACGAACACGCGCAAGCCGAGGGGCGCGACGACAGCCTGCGCATCGACCTGTTTGGCGAGGAAACGGGCGAAACGCTGCTGCAGCAGGTGCAGGTGGCCATCCGCGAACTGCGCCCGCTGGCCGAACATGAGCAAACGCCGCCCGGCGCCGGCGACCGCTCGATCGAATTTCACGTGGCGCACAGCGTGCAGCGCGAAGTGGAAGTGCTGCACGACCAGCTGCTGGCCATGTTCGCGCACAGCGCCGAGACGGGCTTGCGTCCGCGCGACGTGGTCGTGATGGTGCCCGACATCGATACCTTTACGGCCGCCATCCACGCCGTCTTCGGCCAGTACCGGCGCAGCGACGAGCGTTTCATCCCGTTCGAGATCGGCGACGTGAAGGACCGCAGCGTCAATCCGCTGCTCGTCGCGCTCGAGTGGCTGCTGCAGCTGCCGCAGCAGCGCTGCCGCCAGAGCGAGGTGCGCGACCTGCTCGACGTGCCCGCGCTGGCGGCCCGCTTTGGCCTGCAGCCGGACGACCTGGTCACGCTGGGCGCCTGGATCGAGGGAGCCGGCGTGCGCTGGGGCCTGGACCAGCATCACCGCAGCGGCCTGGGACTGGGCGCGGCCGGGGAACAGAATGCGTGGATCTTCGGCGTGCGGCGCATGCTGCTCGGTTACGCCAGCGGCATTGGCGCCAGCTTTGGCGGCATCGAGCCGTATGCGGAAGTGGGCGGCCTCGATGCGGCGCTGGCCGGCTCGCTGGCGCAGCTGGTCGAGGCGCTGCTGCACTGGCGCACCGTGCTGGCCGGCGCCTGCACGCCCGCCGAGTGGGGCGCGCAGGCGCGCGCGCTGCTGGCGGCCTTTTTCGATGCCGACGACGAGGGCGACCGCCTGACCCTGGCGCAGCTCGAGGGCGCCTTGCAGGGCTGGCTGGAAACCTGCGAGCATGCGGGCTTTGTCGAGCAGGTGCCGCTGTCCGTGCTGCGCGTCGCATGGCTGGGCGCGCTGGATGAGCCGACCCTGAACCACCAATTCGTCTCCGGCGGCGTGACCTTCTGCACCCTGATGCCGATGCGCGCCGTGCCGTTTCGCGTGGTCTGCCTGCTGGGCATGAACGATGGCGACTTCCCGCGCCGCGCGCAGAAGGCCGATTTCGACTTGCTGGCGCTGCCCGGCATGGCGCGCCCGGGCGACCGCTCGCGCCGCGACGACGACCGCTACCTGATGCTCGAAGCCTTGCTGGCCGCGCGCGACAAGCTGTACGTGAGCTGGGTGGGGCGCAATGTGCGCGACAATTCCGAGCAGCCGCCGTCCGTGCTGGTGTCGCAGCTGCGCGATTACCTGGCCGCCGGCTGGTCGCTGGACCGGCACCTGGCATCGCTGACCACCGAGCACGCGCTGCAGCCGTTCAGCCGCCGCTATTTCGAGGCCGATGGCTTGCTGACCTATGCGCGCGAATGGCGCGTAGTCCATACCGATGCCGATGCGCAGGCCGCCGCGCTGCCGCTGGGGCCTTACGAACTCGATCCCGGCACGCGTCTGAAGCTGGGCGAGCTGGCCAGCTTCTTGCGCCAGCCCGTCAAGTACTTCTTTCGCCGCCGCTTGAGCGTGTATTTCGCCGACGCGGCCATGCTGGGCGAGGATGAGGAGCCGTTCGGCCTGAATGCGCTCGAGCGCTACCTGCTGGAAGACACCATGCTGGACGACGGCGGCGCCGTGGAAGATATCGGCGACGTGCGCGCCAGCCTGGAGGCGCGCGCGGCACGCCTGGCGCGCGAAGGCGTGCTGCCCATCGGCCTGATCGGCCGGCAGGTGCAGGCGCAGCTGGTCGAGGCGCTGGTGCCCGTGCGTAGCGCGTGGCTGTCCTTGCGCGCCTCGTTCCCGCTGGCGGCCGACAAGCGCGCCATCAACTTGCCCTTCGGCGAGGTGCAGATCGACGACTGGCTCGACAGATTGTGCAGCAACGGGCAGGAGACGGCCTGGCTGATGCAGATTTCCTCGAAGGTGACGGACAAGAACGGCCTGGCGCGCGGCGACAAGCTGATGCTGATGTGGCTGCGCCAGCTGGCCGCCGCCGCCCTCGGCTTTCCCGTCATCGGCTACCTGGTGGCGCGCGACGCCATCGTCAGCATGGCGCCGCTCGATCCGGCCGGTTCGCGCGACGCGCTGGCCACCCTGCTGGCGCTGTGGCGCGAAGGCATGAACCATCCGCTGCCCACGGCGTGCAAGACGGGGCTGGCGCTGGTGCAGCAGGGCGACCCGCGCGCCGTCTACGATGGCGGCTTCGAGATGTCGGGCGAGCGCGAAGAGCTGTGCCTGGCGCGCCTGTGGCCCGAGTTTTCCGCGCTGGCCGCGGAGGAAGCGTGGGAAGACTGCTCGCGCGAGCTGTATGGCCCGCTGGCCGACTGGCTGCAGCAACACATCACGATCGACCCGATCAGCGCGCCCGATGATGGCGCGGGAGAAGAACCATGACGAGCCACCTGCTCAACCCCCTGGCGTTTCCGCTGCACGGCTCGCGCCTGATCGAGGCCTCGGCCGGCACCGGCAAGACCTGGACCATCGCCGCGCTGTACGTGCGCCTCGTGCTGGGACACGGCGACGACGACAGCCGCTTTACGCGCCCGCTGCTGCCGGCCGACATCCTCGTGATGACGTTTACGCGCGCGGCCACGCGCGAATTGTCGAACCGCGTGCGCGAGCGCCTGATCGAGGCGGCCGCGTATTTTCGCCACGAATCCGGCGGCAGCGACCCGTTCCTCGACGCCCTGCTCGAGTCCTGTCCGGACGAGAGCGAACGGCAAAAGGCCGCGCACCGGCTGATGCTGGCCGCCGAGACGATGGATGAAGCGGCCATCTTCACCATCGACGCCTGGTGCCAGCGCATGCTGCGCGAGCACGCGTTCGACAGCGGCAGCCTGTTCGACGAGGAACTGGTCAGCGACGAGCAAGCCCTGTTCGAGGATGCCGCCCACGATTACTGGCGCCAGCAAGTCTACCCCTTGCCGCCGCAGGCGCTCGACGTGCTGCTGGCCTGCTGGCCCGACGTGGCAGCGCTGAAGAAGGGCGCGCGCGAGCTGGCGCGCCGCGCCGACATCATGGGCATGGCGGACGAAGAACCGTTGTCCACCCTGATCGCGCGCGAACAGCGGGCGCTGGCCGCGCAGCTGGCCACCCTGAAGGCGGGCTGGGTCGAGCGCGTGGACCAGATGGCCGCCTGGATCAACGACCACCGCGCCGTCAATCCCAAGTGTTTTAACGGCGTCAAGATGAAGCCGGAGAACCTGGCGAAGTGGTTCGACGGCTTGCGCCGCTGGGCGCAGGATCCGCTCCTGCTGCTGCCCGCCATCACGGCCAAGGCCTGGGAGCGCCTGACGCCGTTCGGCATCGAGGATGCGTTTGCCAAGAGTTTCACGGCCCAGGTGCCCGAGTGCTTCGAGCATACGGAAGCGCTGGGGATCGCCCTGGCGGCCATCACGCCGCTGGCGCATAAGCTGCACCTGCATGCGGCGGCGGCCATCGCGCGGCGCATGGATCAGTTGAAGCGCCAGTCGCGCCAGTTCGGCTTTGCCGATATGCTGCAGCGCCTGCACGACGCGCTGGCCGGCGAAAATGGCGCGGCGCTGCGCCAGCGCATCGTCGACCAGTATCCGCTGGCGATGGTCGATGAATTCCAGGATACGGCGCCCGCGCAGTACCAGATCTTCAATTTGTTGTACCGCATCGCCGACAACGATCCTGCGCTGGGCCTGTTCCTGATCGGCGATCCGAAGCAGTCGATCTACGGTTTTCGCGGCGCCGACATCCAGAGCTACCTGGCGGCGCGGCGCGCCACTGCGGGCCGCCACTATCAGCTGGGCACCAACTACCGCTCGACGGCGCCGCTGGTGGCGGCCGTCAACCAGCTGTTCCTGCACGCCGAGCGCGACGAGGTGCCGGCTGGCGCCTTCCGCTACCGCAAAAACGGCGAGAATCCGCTGCCGTTCGAGGCCGTCGACGCCAAGGGGCGCGACGAGTACCTGGTGAACGCGGGCGGCCCGCTGCCGGCCCTGCTGGCCGCCTGCGCCAGCGATGAAGGGCTGCGCGGCGACGGCTACCGCGAGTATTTCGCGCAGCACTGCGCGGAGCACATCGTCGCCATGCTGGGCGATGCGCAAGCGGGTTTCGACGGCCCCGACGGTTTTATCCGCCTGCAGCCGGCCGACGTCGCCGTCCTCGTGCGCGACCGCAAGGAAGCGGCGGCCATCCGCCGCGCGCTGGCGCGCCGCCGGGTCGCCAGCGTCTACCTGTCCGACAAGGATTCCGTCGTCGACAGCGAGGAGGCGCAGGACGTGCTGCGCTGGCTGGCGGCGCTGGCCAACCCGCTCGACGGGGGGCTGGCGCGCGCCGCCTTTGCCACGCGCACCATCGGCCTGTCACTGGGCGAGCTGGCGCGCCTGTCGAGCGACGAGCTGGAATGGGAACGCCGGGTCGAACAATTGAAGGCATTGCACCTGATCTGGCAGCGCCAGGGCGTGCTGGCCATGCTGCGCCGCTTCATCCACGAACTGCAGCTGCCCGCCATGCTGCTGCAGCAGACGGGCGGCGAACGGCGCCTGACGAATCTGCTGCACCTGGCCGAACTGCTGCAATCGGCCAGCCGCCAGCTTGATGGCGAACAGGCGCTGATACGCTGGCTGGCCGAGCAGATCGCCGGCGAAGGCGAAAACGGCGACGAGCGCGTGCTGCGCCTGGAAAGCGACGCGGAGCTGGTCAAGGTCATCACCGTGCACAAGTCCAAGGGCCTCGAATACCCGCTCGTGTATCTGCCGTTCGCCGTCACGGCGCGCAAGGTGGACAAACGCAACCGCAGCTTCTTCGAGTATGCGGATGAAAAAGGCGAGCGCCGCCTCGACCTGTCGCTGTCCGACGAGGCCATGGCCTTTGTGGAAGAGGCGCGCATCGAGGAAGACTTGCGCCTGCTGTACGTGGCCCTGACGCGCGCGCGCCACTTCCTGTGGCTGGGCGTGGCCGCCCAGGCGGCGCGCAAGGCGGGCGAGAACACCCTGCACGAGTCGGCGCTCGGCTACCTGCTGACGGGCGGCGACAAGCTGCCGGCGGAGCAGCTGCTGCTGCGCTGGCAGCAGGTGGCGGGCAGCTGCGACGCCATCTATGTGACTGCCCTGACGCAACCCGGCGCCTGCACGGTGCTCGATCGCATCGAGCGCCGGCCCGAGCTGCGCCCCGCGCCCGTGTTCGCGGGCGAGTTCGAGCGCGACTGGTCGGTGGGCAGTTTTACCTCGCTGACGCGCCAGATCGGCGCCGTGGCGGCCGCGCACGTGCCGCAGCGGGCGCTGGAAGAGACCTTGCTGGAAGATGGCACGGCCGTGGCCGTGGCCGCGCCGACGCCAACGGGCGACGCGCCCTGGCACCGTTTCCCGCGCGGTTCCGTGCCCGGCAATTTCCTGCACGAGCAGCTCGAGTGGATGGGCAGCGAAGGCTTTGACGGCGTCCACGATGCCAATTTCGACACCCGCCTGGCCGCGCGCTGCGAACGGGCTGGCTGGGGTCACCGCCAGGAAGACGCCATCGCCTGGCTCAGGGAAATCGCCGTCACGCCGCTGCCGCTGCTCGATGCCTCGCTGTCGCAGCTGGACAGTACCCTCTCCGAGATGGAGTTCTGGTTCCCCAGCGAGCATTTGTCCACCGAGGCGCTGGACAGACTGTGCACGCGGCTGCTGCTCGATGGCGCGCCGCGCCCCGCGCTGCCACGGCGCCAGCTGCACGGCATGCTGAAAGGCTTTGCCGACCTGGTCATCGAACGGGAGGGGCGCTACTGGGTGCTCGACTACAAGTCGAACGCGCTGGGACCCAACGACGCCGCCTATCACACGCAGGCGCTGGCGGCCGGCATGGCGCAGCACCGCTACGATATCCAGGGCGCCATCTACATGCTGGCCCTGCACCGGCTGCTGAAAAGCCGGCTTGGCGATACCTACGACCCGGCCGAACACCTGGGCGGCGCCATCTTCCTGTTCCTGCGCGGCATAGCGAATGCGGACACGCACGGCTGCTACTGGCTGGCGCCGCAGCTGGAACTGCTGGACGGCCTCGATCAACTGTTGTCAGAAGAAGCGGAACATCATGCAGCATAGTGAGCAAATGAATGCCTTGTTCAGCCACGTCGACGGCGTCGCCGGGGACGGCCATCTGCGCCGCCTGAGTGCCGCCTTCGCCCGCTTCATCGCCAGCCTGGACGGGGAGGCGCCGCATGCGCCCGCCGTCGCCGTGGCCTGCGTGGTGCTGTCCGAGCTGGAAGGGCGGGGCCACAGCTGTTTGATGCTGGCCGACCTGGCGGGCGAACCGTCGCAGCTGCTGGGCTGGAGCGAGGAATTGTGGCACGCCGTGCTGGCCGTTGCCGGCCCGCTGCCGGACAGCGCCGCCGGCTGGCATGTGCTGCTGGCCGGCGCGCCGCAGGTGTGGCGGGTGGGTGCGCCAGACGTGAAACAGCCGCTGGTGCTCGACGGCGACCGTTTGTACCTGCGCCGCTACTGGCGCGACGAGACACTGGTCGGTGAAAAGATCGCCATGCGCGCGCAGGCTTTGACCAATCCGCCGCTGGCGCAGGTGCGGCAATGGCTCGACATCCTGTTCGACCAGCCCACGCAGGACGGTGGGCCGGACTGGCAAAAGGTGGCGTGCGCCGTCGCCTTGCGCGGCAAGGCGGCCATCATCACGGGCGGCCCGGGGACGGGCAAGACCTATACGGTGGCCAGTTTGCTGACCTTGCTGTTTGCCGTCTCGCCGCAACCGGAGCAGCTGCGCATCGCGCTGGCCGCGCCGACGGGCAAGGCCGCCGCGCGATTAAAACAGTCGATCGACAAGGCCTTGAGCGGCCTGGCGGAAAAGGTCGGGAAAGCCTTGCCGTTGCTGGAACTGGCGCGGCGCATGGGCGCGGCGCGCACCTTGCATAGCTTGCTGGGCGCGCGGCCCGATACGCGCGCCTTTGCCCACCACGCGGGCAATCCGCTCGACGTGGACGTGTTGATCGTCGATGAAGCGTCGATGGTGCACCTGGAAATGATGGCCTCCGTACTCGACGCCTTGCCGCCCACGGCGATATTGATCCTGCTGGGTGACAAGGACCAGCTGGCATCGGTGGAGGCGGGCGCCGTGCTGGGCGACTTGTGCCACGACGCGCAGACGGGCGGCTACACGGGGGACACCATCGCGTATGCGCAGGCGGCCAGCGGCGTGGCCATTCCCGCGCAGTTTGCGGGGAGCGCCGGCGCGCTGGCGCAGCAGACGGTGATGCTGCGCCATAGCCACCGTTTCAGCGGCCCGATCGGCGAGCTGGCGCTGGCCGTGAATGCCGGCAGGCCGGACCTGGCCAAGGCGTGCTTCGCCGCCGACAGCGGCGGCCAGCTGGCGTGGAGCGTGCCGGCGCAGCAGGAAGACGTGCTGCGCCTGGCCTTGCGCGGACGTCTTGATGCGCCGGGCGGCTACCAGCCCTACCTGGCGCTGGTGAATGCTGGCGGCGAAGCTTATGCGCAGCATGACGACTGGGTGCGCGCCGTGCTGCACGCTTTTGAAGCGTTCCGCATCCTGTGCGCCGTGCGCGAAGGCGAGTGGGGCGTGGCGGGCTTGAACACGGCCATCGAGCTGCGGCTGGAAAAGGAAGGGCTGATACGCCGCAGCGAGTGGTATGTGGGCCGTCCCGTGATGGTCACGCGCAACGATTACGGCACGGGCGTGTTCAATGGCGACATCGGCCTGACCCTGCGCGACCCTGCGCGGCCCGGTTCCCTGCGCGTGTACTTCCTGGAAGGGGACAATGTGCGCAGCGTGCTGGCCACGCGCTTGCGCCACGTGGAAACGGCGTTCGCCATGACCGTGCATAAATCGCAGGGCTCGGAATTCCGCCACACGGTGCTGGTGCTGCCGCAGGAAGGCGGCGCCATGCTGGCGCGCGAACTGGTCTACACGGGCATCACGCGCGCGCGCGACTTCTTTACCCTGGTCTCGCCCACGCAGGCCGTGCTGTTCGACGCGATCCTGCGCCGCACGCAGCGCGCCAGCGGCTTGAGAGGATTGATCGGCTGATGGCTTGATGGGGTTCGACGCGTTTCCTTACGGAAATATATGTGTCGTATTCCGAATATTGACGATAATTGTTCCGTTTTTTATGTGAGAATGCTTGCGTAGGTGAAGTAGTGCAAAAGCACTGTTTCACGCCAATAAAATCGAAACGAGGAGTCCATCATGTTGTCTTCCCTTCGCACGCGGCTGGTGCTCATTTGCGTGGCCATCGTCGTCCTGTCCATGCTGGCCTTGTCGGCCGCCAATTACGTCACCACGCGCAGCAGCATGCTGGCCTCGTCCGACCAGCAGATGCAGCAGCTGCTGCAAAGCCAGTCGGCCGTGCTGGCGCAATGGGTCGATGGCAAGAAGAAGGTCATGGCCTCCGTCGTCATGTCGGCCGAGACGCCCGATCCGCTGCGTGCCTTCCAGATCGCGGAAAAGGCCGGCGATTTTGCGGAAGTGTTCATCGGCTACGCGGACAAGCGCTCCGTATTTACCCATCCGGGCCGCCCGGCCGATTTCGACCCGACGGCGCGCGCCTGGTACACGGACACCGTCAAGGCGGGCGTGCCGATGCTCACGCCGCCATACGTGGATGCGGCCAGCCACAAGCTGGTGGTGTCGTTTACGGCGCCCGTCGGCCCGAAAGAGGCGCTGCTGGGCGTGGCGGGCGCCGACGTGCTGCTCGATACGGTGATCGCCAACGTGGTGGCGATCAAGCCGACGCCGCACAGCTTTGCCTTCCTGGTCGACCAGAGCGGCACCATCATCGCGCATGCCAACAAGGACCTGAGCCTGCAGCCGGTGGCCAAACTCGACGCGGCGCTGTCGGCCGCGCAGGTGAACCGGCTGGAAAGCACGCGCGCGAGCGAGGCCGTGCGCCTCAATGAGCGCGACGGCAAGCTGTACGTCACGCGCGTGGCGGGCACCGACTGGCTGCTGGCCGTGGTGCTGGACCAGCAGGAAGCCATGCAAGCCTTGCAGACGATGCTGACGACGGCCACCGTCACGGCCGTGCTGCTGGCTGGCGCGGCGGCGGTGCTGCTGTCGCTGCTGGTGTTCAAGATGCTCAAGCGCCTGGAACTGGTGCGCGACGCGCTCGACGACATCGCCTCGGGCGAGGGCGATTTGACGCGCCGCCTCGACGCTTCCGGCGTGGATGAACTGGCGCAGATCGCCGGCGCCTTCAACCGCTTCATCGACAAGATCGCCGCCGTGCTGGTGAAGATCCGCACGGCCAGCGAATCGGTCAAGGTCTCGTCGATGGAAATCGCCGCCGGCAACCAGGACCTGTCGTCGCGCACGGAACAGCAGGCGAGCTCGCTGGAAGAAACGGCCGCCTCGATGGAGGAGCTGACGTCCACCGTCAAGCAGAACGCGGACAATGCGCGCCAGGCCAATCAGATGGCGCAATCGGCGTCCGGCGTGGCCAGCAAGGGCGGGCAAGTGGTGGCGCAGGTGGTCGACACCATGGCTTCGATCAACGATTCATCGAAGAAGATCGTCGACATCATCAGCGTCATCGACGGCATCGCCTTCCAGACGAATATCCTGGCCCTGAATGCGGCCGTGGAAGCGGCGCGCGCCGGAGAACAAGGACGCGGCTTTGCCGTGGTGGCGACGGAAGTGCGCAGCCTGGCGCAACGCTCCGCTGGCGCGGCGAAGGAAATCAAGCTGCTGATCGACGATTCGGTGGGCAAGGTCGACTCGGGCGCGCGCCTGGTCGACGAGGCGGGGGCGACGATGCAGGAAATCGTCGACAGCGTGCGCCGCGTAACCGACATCATGGGCGAAATCACGGCCGCCAGCCAGGAACAAAGCTCGGGCATCGAACAGGTGAACCAGGCGATCGCGCAAATGGACCAGGTGACGCAGCAGAACGCGGCCCTGGTGGAGGAGGCGGCCGCCGCGGCGGAAAGCCTGCAGGACCAGGCCGGCACCCTGGCGCAGGTGGTGGGTGTGTTCAAGCTCGATGACGGGCAAGCGCCGCCGCCGCAGCAGCAGCAGCAGCCAGCCAGGCCCGTGGTGCGCGCGCCCATCGCGCCGCGCATCGCCAGCCGTCCCGCCGCAAAAACGCCCGTCGCCAAGCAGGAGCGCAGCGACGAGTGGGAGACGTTTTAAACTTTAAGTACGCCGGGGCGCCAGGGTCGGCGCCATCTGCTTGGCCACCTCGAAAAAAGCGTTGGTGGCCGGCGTGTTCTGGCGCCGGTCGCGCACGGCCAGGCCCACCTTGCGGCTGACGGGCGGACTCAAGGGCCGGGCCACCAGTTCCGGATATTGTTCCCGCAAGCGCTGCGGCAGGGCCAGTTCGGCGACGATGGAGACGCCGTCGCCGCGGCTGACCATGTCGAGGATGGTGATGACCTGGCTGATGCGGTAGGGGACATTCGGCTGCAGCCCCGCGTTGGCGAACAGGGGTTCGATCAGGCAGGCGCAGCCCGCCTCGGACATGATGAACGGCCCTTCGCACAGCTGCGCCAGGGTGATGGTGGTTTCGCTGGCCAGCGGGTGGCTGCGCGGCACCAGCGCCATCATCTGGTCTTCCACCAGCGGCGCCGTGTCGAAACGCTCGTCGGGCAGCACGACGAAGCCCACATCCACGCGGCGTTCGCGTATCCACTGCACCACTTCATGGTCGGCGCCTTCGTCGATGCGCAGGGCGATGCCCGGATAGCGCAGGCGGAATTGCGCCGTGATGGCCGGCAGCAGGTTCAAGGACGAAGTAGGGCCGAAGGAGCCGATGCGCAGGCTGCCCTGGCGCTGGCCCAGCACGTCGGCTGCTTCCTGGCGCATGGCTTCCGACAGGCCGAGGATTTCGCGCGCGCGCACCAGCAGCTGGCGGCCCACGTCCGTCAGCTCGGCCGACGCCTGGTGGCGCACGATCAGGTCCACGCGCATCTCCTTTTCCAGCGCTTTCAAGGCATGCGAGACGGCCGACTGGCTGATGCCCAGCTGCGCGGCGGCGGCGGAAAAGCCGTGCAGTTCGGCCACCAGGGTAAAGATTTCCAGTTGCGTGAAGGTCATCTGTGGTTTTCCTGCTCTATGAGTATTTGCTCATTATTTCATGAGTTTATATTAGTATTAATATATAAGTGTACAGCATGTACACCACCCGCCGCGCAAGCGGCCTCACAGGAAATCCCATGTCTTCATCCGCCTTGCCCTCTGCCGCCTTGCCTGCCGCGCAATCGCCGCTCGTCTACCTCAAACTGATTTTCGTCGCCCTGTTCTGGGGCGGCACCTTTATCGCGGGCCGCGTGCTGGCGCAGCAGATGCCGCCCATGACGGCCGCCAGCGGGCGCTTCGGCGTGGCCGTGCTGCTGCTGGTCGTGCTGGCATGGAAACTGGAAGGGGGCTTGCCGCGCCTGGACCGCAAGCAACTGGCGACGACGGCGGCGCTGGGCCTGACGGGCATCTTTTTATATAACCTGTGCTTCCTGGCGGCACTGTCGCGCATGCCGGCGGGGCGCACGGCCCTGTTCGTGGCCTTGAACCCCATCGTCACGGCGCTGGCCTCGGCCATGCTGTTCCGCGAGCGGCTGGGATCGTTCAAATGGCTGGGCATCATGCTGGCGTTTTGCGGCACGGCCATCGTCATCACGCGCGGCGACCTGGCCGGCGTGCTGCACGGCACGGGCGGCGGCATCGGCATGGGCGAAGTGTTCATGTTCTGCGGCATTTCCAGCTGGGCCGCCTATACCCTGATCGGCCGCGTCGCGCTGAAGGGACTGAGTCCGATTGCCGCCACCACGTATGCGTCGATGTGGGGCCTGGCCTTTTTGCTGGTGGGGGCGGTGGTGGAGTTTCCCACGGTGCCATGGCACAGCTTCGGCTGGCAAGTGTGGGCCGCCATCGGCTACCTGGGCGTGTTCGGCACGGTGATCGGTTTTGTCTGGTATTACGAGGGCGTGAAGGCGCTGGGATCGTCGCGCACGGCCGTGTTCAACAACCTCGTGCCCGTGTTCGGCATCGTGCTGGCGGCGGCGCTCCTGGGCGAGCCGGTGCTCGCCTCGATGCTGGTGGGCGGGGCGGTGACGATTGCCGGCGTGGTGATGACCAACCGGCAGGGGAAATAGTTATGGGGTCAGACCCGTCGGGTCCGACCCCGGCATTCAGCCGTGCTTAGCGGGCGCGGCGGCGCTTCGATGGCTTGGCCGGCGCCTTCTTGTGCCGGCTGACGGAAGCGCGCATCACTTTCGGCTCTTCGATGCCGTTCTCGGCCGCAAGCATGCGGCGGATGTTGACGGCGTCCATGGCGCGCACGGAATTGGCGCGCGCGTTGAGCAGGATCATGGTGGCGAACTTGCCGGCCGATTTGATGCGCATGATCAGGCAGCGGCCCGCTTCATTCGTGTAGCCCGTCTTCGACAGACCGATATCCCAGCCCTTGGCGCCCACCAGGCGGTTCGTGTTGTGGTATTCCACGTCGCGGCCCTTGATCTGGATGACGTCCTTCGAATCGGTGGTGATGCGGCTGATTTCCGGGTAGCGCGAGGCCGCCACGGCCATCTTGACCAGGTCGGCCGCCGTCGACTGGTTATTCGGCGACAAGCCCGTCGGCTCTTCGATCACGGTCTGGCGCATGCCCAGGGCCTTGATCTTGGCGTTGACGGCCACGGCAAACGCCGTCGGGCCGCCGGGGAAGGTGCGCGCCAGCGAGGCGGCGGCGCGGTTGTCGGACGACATCAGTGCCAGCTGCAGCACGTCGTGGCGGCTCAGGGTGGCGCCCACGGGCACGCGCGAGGTGCTGTGTTTCAGGGTATCGACGTCCTCGCGGTCGATGCTGATCTCTTCCTGCATATTCGCCTTGGAGTCGAGCACGACCATGGCTGTCATGAGTTTGGTCAGCGAGGCGATGGGCACCACCACGTTGGAATTTTTTTCAAGCAAGACTTTGCCTGTGCCGTCTTCGACCACCAGTATCGACTGGGAACCGAAGGGCACGGCGATGGCCGCTGTCGAAAGCGTCATCAGCACCGCGGCGAACATTTTTTTGAGCATGGGATCGTATGTGGAAAAGCAGTTTTGGGGCGCCATCGTGGGCGCTGCGCGCAAATCCGGAACAGGGCCGCGCGGGGACGCGGCATGTGTATCTCGGAGGCAATATTTGCCAAGCTTAAACAATACCATTAAAGATCAAGCGATGTCTACGGTACAAGCCCGCGACAGGCGGCGTTGCGGCCAATTTGGCAAATAAATGGGTCTATTCTTGCCGTAGTGAAAATTGTTGCGCAATTATTGATTTCATCCTGGAAACTTCGTATGATTTCAGCAAGATTGGCAGCCTTGATGCGGCAGGCGCCGCGCTTCGTCGTTCATGCCTACCCCTTCGTGCTTCGTCGCCCCGCGCTAGGCCCCGCAAGCGGGGCGCCGTAGACTGCGTTCATGCCTGCATCACGGACTACGGAGAACGCATCATGTTAAAAAAATATACGGACTGGTACCGCAGCATCGATGAGGAATCGCTGCGGGTGCTGAAACACCCCGAAATGGCGACGCAGGTGCAGGGACGGGTGCGCCGCTACGTCGCCATGAAGCTGGTCAAGCTGACGCCGATCGAGCGCCAGCAATTGCACGATTTCCTGCTCAAGTACCGTGGCGCCGGTTTTTACATCGCCGCGTTCAAGCTGATGCTGCTGTTCAGCGCCATCGGCGTCGTCCTGCACCTGCTGCTGCCGGCCAGGTTCGAACTGCTCAAGGCCCTGGTCTTCAGCAACGGCCTGGGTTTTGCGCTGGCGTGGGGCCTGGTGGGCGTCTGGTTCAATTACCGCAGTTCCGTGCGTTACAAGTTCAAGAAACTCCTGCTGATCGTCTCGACCTGCGCGGCTGGGGTGGCGGCCGGCGTGCTGCTGGCCGGCTTGAGCGATACCGGTTCCATGGCCATGGCTTTCGAGCGCTTGCTGCGCGTGGGCGGCGTTGCCCTGCTGGTGGCCGGTTTGTTCTACATGGTGCCGCTGGCGATCGTGACCACCTGGCGCAACCGCCAGTACGAAGCGCTGACCCTGCAGTTGCAGCAGGATGCCGAGCGCGACCGCCTGGCGCGCGAACTGAGCGAATCGCAGCTGCGCCTGCTGCGCGCGCAGATCGAGCCGCATTTCCTGTTCAATACCCTGGGCGCCGTGCAGCAGCTGGCCGAGCAGGGTGCGCCCAGGGCAGCGGCGCTGACGGCCGACCTGATCGCCTTCCTGCGCGCCAGCCTGGCGGAGATGCGCAGCGAGCAAGTGTCCTTGCAAAGCGAGTTCGACATGGTGGCCGCCTACCTGCGCGTGATGCAGGCGCGCATGGGCTCGCGCCTGCGCTGCGCGCTGGACTTGCCGGCCGAGCTGGCGCACGCGACGATACCGAGCATGATCTTGCTGACCCTGGCGGAAAATGCCATCAAGCATGGTATTGAACCATCGTTGCGCGGCGGCGAGATCAGCCTGTCGGCGCTGCGGGTGGACGGCATGCTGCGCCTGCGCGTGCGGGACACGGGCATGGGCTTGCCGGAAAGCGGCGAGGGCAGCGTGCCCGGAGGCGGCCTGGGCCTGGAAAACGTGCGCAGCCGGCTGTTGCTGTCCGCTCCCTCCGCCAGCTTGAGCCTGCGCAACGGCGAAGAGGGCGGCGTGATCGCTGACATAGTGTTGCCCATCAAAATTGCATCCAGCCTGAAAGAAGCCACCGCATGAATCCCACCATCCTGATCGCCGAAGACGAACCCCTGATGCGCGAGCGCCTGCAAATGCTGCTGGCGCAAGCCTGGCCCGAGGCACAGGTCGTGCTGGTGGCGGAAAACGGCAACGATGCCTGGGACGGTTTCCTCGAACATGAGCCGGACGTGGTCTTCCTCGACATCCGCATGCCGGGCCTGTCGGGTCTGGAAGTGGCCGAGCGCATCGGCAAGCGGGCCCACGTGGTGTTCGTCACGGCCTACGACCAGTACGCCGTCGACGCGTTCGACGCGGGCGCCGTCGATTACCTGCTGAAACCCGTGCAGGCCGAGCGGCTGCAGCGGGCGCTGGCCCGCCTGCGCGACAAGCTGGGCGCCCAGCCGGCCGACATGGCCCATTTGCTGCAGTCGCTGCGCGCCGCCTTGCCGGCGCCGCCGCGCGACAAGCTGAAATGGATCAGGGCCAGCGTGGGCAGGCAGATCCGCCTGATCGACATCGACGACGTGCTGTTCTTCCAGGCCGACACCAAGTACACGCGCGTGGTGCTGGCCGGCTCAGAAGCGCTGGTGCGCACGCCGCTGAAGGATTTATTGGGCGGCCTTGATCCGGAACAGTTCTGGCAAATCCACCGCGGCACCATGGTCAACGTGAAAGCCATCGAGGCGGCCGAACGCATCGACGCCGAGCGCATGCAGGTGCTGGTGCGGGGCAGCACGGAAAAGCTGCCCGTCAGCCGCACGTTTACCTATTTGTTCAGGGATTGATATGATGCCAATGTTTTTAATCTGACACTGAATGGACATCTCATGACAATCTTGCGCCGCTGGTTCACCGCCATCCTCCTCGCCTTGCTCTCCTGCACCGCCGCCACGGCCGCGCAGAAGGAGGAAAAGGTGGTGTACCACGTCAATGACGCCAGCAATGCCACGGCTGCGCTGAAAAATATCCGCAACCACCTCGACGCCAGCCCCAAAGCCACCATCGTGCTCGTCGCGCACGGCCCCGGCATCGATTTCCTGCTCGACGGCGCCACCGACAAGAACGGCACGCCGTATGACGCGGTGGTGCGCGAGCTGGTCCAGCGGGGCGTGAGCTTTCGCGTCTGTAATAACACCTTGCAAGGACGCAACATCGACCGCCAGCGCGTGCTGCCCGAAGCCGTCATCGTGCCCTCGGGCGTGGCCGAGCTGAGCCGCTTGCAGTGGCAGGAAGGCTATGCGTATATCAAGCCCTGAAGTCAGTGGGGGCGGGCAACGCTTACTGGATCTTGGCGATCGACACTTCCGTCGACTTGACCAGCGCGATGACCTCGCTGCCCACTTTCAGGTCCAGGTCCTTGATCGAGCGCGAGGTGATCACCGAAGTGACGATGCCGTGCGGCGTTTCCACGTCCACTTCGGACACCACGGGCCCAAAGATGATTTCCTTGATCTTGCCGCGAAACTGGTTGCGTACATTCACTTCCGAGATAGCCATGATGTTTCCTTTGTGCCCGTTATACGCCGTATGGCGCGACAGGGCCAGAGTACGGCGCGCGCACGCTTTTGACCACGAATCGATGCGCATATCGATATGCGAAAGTGTTCCAATGCACGCTGTTTTTATTGTGTCATCATCAATGTTTGTTGATCCGGGTTCGCCAGGTTTTTTTTGATGGCGGCCTCGAATACCTTTGTGCACAGCGCAGTCATGGCCTGAAATGGCGCGTCGCTGCGCTCCGGCTGCTGTTCTCGTATGGCACTCATGAAATTGATGCAGTTGTCGGTCATGTGACCCTTCTCCAGCACGGCTTTCACGATCTCGACGCTGGCCCTGGCCAGATGGCGCGCCGTGGCGGGCGACACATTGCTGCGGCCTCGGCCGCCGCTGAACTGTGCCGTTCCCGCTGCCGATGCGCTGCTGTCGGCCAATGCCGCGTCGAGTTTTTTCTCCAGGGTATCTCTTTCGCTTTCGGCCTTGTCGACGGCCTGCTGGGCGGCGGCCAGGCGCGCGTCGAGTTGGGCCAATTTCAGCTGTGCGGAACTCGCCGTATCCTGCAGGGCCTTGATTTCAGCGGCGGTTTTTTTGGGTTCTGTCTTGGCTGCTTCCTGCAGCGCCTGTTGTGCCTGCTCGCTTGCGCTGGCTTGGGCAATGCGCGCATCGCGGACATCATCGAGGTCAGCTTCGCGTTCTGCGAGTCGTTCCTCCGCCTTGTCAAGCTGGGCCTGGGTTGCAAGGACGCCAGCCGATGCGGCGGACTGGCCTTGCCCCGTCAATGCTGCCTGGCGCGCCACGACGGCGCCCGTCAGCTGTTCGATGGCGAGCACGCCCATCGTCAGGTCTTGCGAGCGTTCCATCAGCAGCATGGTGTCGGCAGGATTGATCGACTTGTTTTGCGCGTATTCGCAGATACGGAACAGATGTTCGCGCATCAGGGTGATCGACTGGGAATGCAAGCCGACGCTGGCGGCATTGGCGCTCAGGGCCGTTGAAATGGACGCGGCGTTCTGACCACTGTTCACGCCGGCGCCAGCCGACGAGATATAGGCTTGCAGGGCGTCTGGCGTCGGCTCCGCGCAAGTGTGCCCTTGAGCGTTTGAGTAGACCAGGCGCTGAGGGGCGTCCAGGTGGATGGCTTTTCCATGTAGAGGCAGTTCCGTCGTGCGGTTGATGGTATGCAAATTGGCGCAGGCCGAGAGCGACAGCAGGATGGCGCTGCCCACGGCCAGGCGCCGGAAGGCATGGGGAATGTGAGTCGGCACGGGAATCGACACGGTATGGGCGGAAGCGGTGGCAGGCATGATATGGCTCCTTGAACGTGGGTGGGTAGCAATCACCGGCTGGCGGCCGCACTGGATGCCGCCGCACTTGCTGCCATGATGCTGGCCTTGACGCGCATGCGCATCCTTCATCTGAAGGAGGTAGCGTGGTTAGGCGGGGAAAGAAGGCAAGAAGGCACGCATATGCTCATCGCTGCGTTTTGCCGGGCGGCTGCTGATGGGGAAGGCCATAAAAAAACCGGGACAAGTCCCGGTTTCTCGTTGATGCAGATCAGATTACTTCTGATAGATCTTGTCGAACTCGCCGCCATCGTCAAAGTGTTTCTTTTGTGCCTGTTTCCAGCCGCCAAACACGTCATCGATGGTGAACAGGGTGATCGGCTTGAAGCTGGCCGCGTATTTCTTCGCGACCGCGGCCGAACGGGGGCGCAGGTAGTGCTTGGCGACCAGTTCCTGACCCGCTTCCGAGTACAGGTATTGCAGGTAGGCCGTGGCTTCCTTGCGGATGCCGCGGCGGTCGACCACCTTGTCGACGACGGCCACGGGCGACTCGGCCAGGATGGAGATGCTTGGATACACCACTTCGAAGTTGTCGCCGAATTCGGCGCGCACCAGCTGCACTTCATTTTCAAACGTCACCAGCACGTCGCCGATTTCGCGCTGCGTGAAGGTGGTGGTGGCGCCGCGGCCGCCGCCGTCGAGCACGGGCACGTTCTTGAACAGCTTGGTCACCAGATCGCGCGCCTGCGCTTCGCTGCCGCCTTTTTTCACGGCATAGCCCCACGCCGCCAGGTAGGTGTAGCGGCCGTTGCCCGAGGTTTTCGGGTTCGGCACGATGACCTTGATGCCGGGCTTGGCCAGATCGTCCCAATCCTTGATGTGTTTCGGGTTGCCTTTGCGCACCAGATATACCATGGTGGAATAGAACGGCGCCGCATTGTTCGGGAATTTCCTGGCCCAGTCGGCCACCACGAGGCCGCGGTCAACGAGGATATCGATGTCATTGGCCTGATTCATGGTCACGACGGACGCTTCCAGGCCGTCGGCCACGGAGCGCGCCTGCTTGCTCGAACCGCCGTGCGACTGCTTGATGGTGATGGTTTCGCCCGTTTTGGCTTTCCAATCAGCAATAAACGCGGGATTCACATCCTTGAACAGTTCGCGCATCACGTCGTACGAGGCGTTCAGCAAGACCACGGGTTCGGCGGCGGACACGCTCATGGGCAGGCTCATGGCGGCAGCGGACGCGGCCAGGGCGCTGGCCAGGAACCAGCGGCGCGAGCGTTGGGTGAGTGTCGCTGCGGCAGTCGATACGGCGTTGGAATGGGGCATGTTGAACTCTTGTTGTGAGAATAGACAGTCATAGTCTAAAATTCCGGCCGGAAAAGAAACGAATTTTTCGTAATATGCTTAGATCCGATTCCCGTTTGCGCTAAAAAACAGATATCGTTTTTTGGAAACATTCGTGGGCAAGGCGCGCATCAGCACTTAGTCTGCAGGCATGGCGCCATAGGCAAAACCGGCGCGTGGCGCGCGGCAAAAAACCCGATTGCGCCGCTTGGTGTATAGTCGAATCGCACGATACAGGGGTAAAGCCGCCTGCATCGGCAACTGGAATATTTTGTGAGCGTACATGAGTCTTGAAATTCGTATTGCAACATCGACCGACGCTTTCGAGGCGTGCAACGTATTACGACGCTCCATCGTCGAATGCTGCAGCCTCGATCATCGGGACGATCCGGCCATCCTGGAAGCCTGGCTGGGCAATAAAACACCGCAGATGGTGGCGTGCTGGTTCGCGTCGCCCACCAATTTTTCGCTGGTCGCAGTCGAGCAGGGTGCCGTCGTCGGCGTCGGCTTGCTGACGCGCGCCGGCAAGCTGGCCCTGTGCTATCTGCTGCCCGAAGCGCAAGGCCGCGGCGCCGGCAAGGCGTTGGTGGAGCAGCTGGAAGCGCAGGCGCGCGAGTGGGGCATCAAGGCCCTGCAACTGCACAGCACGGCCAGCAGCCAGGCCTTTTTCGTCAAGCAGGGCTATATCGAGGCGGGCAATGTGCGTTCGCCGTATGGCGTGGAAACGATTTTTTGCTGGAAACAGATTGACCCCGCAGGCATCGCCAGCGGCGACCCCAAGCGCAAGCGCTTCTGCAACTGCAATTCGGCCTGACGGCCCGCCAGCATTTCAGCCCGCCCATCCGGCGGCGGGCCTTTCCCTCCATTTGAATATTTCCCTTTAGTTTCCCTTCAGTAGCTGATCTGGATATACACGCCTTGCGGCGCGGCATCGTTTGCCGGCAGCAAGGTGCCGCCGGCAAACAGTTTCAGTTCGCCGGGCGCGAACGCCAGCCAGTCTTCGTCCTGCGTCAGCGGATGCGTGGCGATGACGGCGATGCGGTCGTCCAGGTGGTTGTGCTGGCGAAAATCGATGCTGCGCTCGCAATCGATCAGGTGCGCCACGGAAAACGGGTATTCGCGGATCACGTAGTGCAGATGCGTGGAACAGTGGGCAAACAGCAGCTCGCCGTCCGACAGGATGAAATTGAAGCTGCCGTGCGCGGCAATCTCGCGCGCCACCTCGGCGATGGCGGCGCGCAAGTCGGCGCGCGCGGGTTCACCGGCGGGAAACCGCGTGCGCAGACGGGCCAGCAGGTGGCAGAACGCCTGTTCGCTGTCCGTGTCGCCGCTGGCCTGGTAGTGGGCATTGACGGGCGCGCGCCACGTCTTGAGGTCGCCGTTGTGGGCGAAGGACCAGGTCTTGCCCCACAGCTCGCGGGCGAACGGGTGGGTGTTTTCCGGCGCGATGCGGCCCTGCGTGGCCTTGCGGATGTGCGCGACGATGTTCTTCGCTTTCACGGGATGCCGCTGCACCGTGGCGGCCAGCGGGGAATCGATGGCGGCCAGATGATCCGTCAGCAAGGTGCAGCCGCTACTGGAATGATAGGCGATGCCCCAGCCGTCGCGGTGCTCGTCCGTGCGGCCGCCCCGCTCGGCAAAGCCGGCAAAGGAAAATCCCAGCGCGGCCGGCTTGCTGCTGTTCATTGCGAGTAACTGGCACATGGTGGCCCTTCCTGATGGTATCGGTACACGCCCACAGTAAAGGCCGGGGCAGGCCGCTGGAACGAATGTTTCCGACTATCGTTATGCGCTGGCCGTGGCATCCCTTATGTGCTGGACGCATATCAAATGGCGAAACCATTCGTTCTCCTTTGGTTCGCCTTGCCTTAGTCTGCACGCTTTGGCGCCGCTTTTCCCGCGAGGACAGCCTGGCGCAGCCTTACGAAGGAGCACGTATGCCATTTCCCGTCCTGAAAAACTACCTGGCCCGCCTGTCGCACCAAACCCAGGCCGGCACCAGCGTCTGGCTCGACGGGGAGGGCAGGGCGCTGGGGCGCTTTTTCAATTGCACCATGACCAGCGCCTTCCAGCCGCTGCGCGAACTCGACAGCGGCAAGCTGGTGGCGTTCGAGGGGCTGGCGCGCAGCGTGTCGAAGGCGGACGAGGGCTTGTCGCTGTGGCGCTTGCTGGACCACGCGGCCAGCGACGACGAATCGGTGGAGCTGGACCGGCTGTGCCGCATGCTGCACGCCATTAATTTCTTCCGCCAGGGCGAAGCGGAGCAGTCGGACCTGTACCTGAACGTGCATGACCGCTTGCTCAGCGCCGTCAGCAGCAATCATGGCCACGCCTTCCAGCGCATCCTCGACGCGCTGGGCTTGCCCATCGAGCGCATCGTGCTGCAATTGCCGACGGTCACGCCGAATCAGGGCTGGCTGCTCAACTACGTGGCCGACAATTACCGGCGCAACGGTTTCCGCCTGGCCATCAACGTGGCCAGCGTGCAGGAGGCGGCGGGCATGCTGGAACGTTTGCACCCGCACGCGTTCAAGCTCGACGCGGGTAACCTCAGCGACGAGCAGGCCGTCGCGAGCTTCGTCAGCGTGTGCCATGCGGCGAAGATCCGCGTCATCTTCAAGCGCCTCGACACGCCGGCCGCGCTGGCCGCGCTGCAGCGCATCGCCGCCATCACGGGCTTGCCCATCGTGGCCCAGGGATATTTATTGGACAAGCCCCTGACGGCGCTGGCGCAGGCAAATCGGGACGTTGCCGCCACTGCCTAGGGCGCCGGAAGTCGAAATGAGGGCGGCACGATAGGCATTGAGGGTTTTTCTTCGCAGCACAATACGCTATAGTATTCCCATCGTTACATTGGACTGACTATGGCATCGCGCAGAAATTTTCTACACCACGGTATGGGCCTGGCCGCGCTGGGCCTGGTAGCTACCCCTCTCATCGGCTGCGCCTCGCGCACGGCCGCTCCCGCCGCGGCTTCGGCCAGCGCCAAGCCGCGCGCGCCGCGCACGGGCGTGCTGCCCCAGCCGACGCAGCTGGCCAGCGTCGACCGCTCGATCACCGCGCAGTCGCGCCAGGCGATCACGGAACTGGAACCGCCACCCGACATCTTCGATGCGCAGGCGCTGGACCTGGAATTCTGGCTCAAGCCCCGCACCCTGGAAGTGGTGCGCCCGGCCAGCAATGAAAAGGCGAAATTGCTGTACTGGAAAGATGGCGAAGTCATCGATTCGGCCTACCAGGAACTGTGCCACCTGCTGCGCGACGTGAACGGCAAGAAGACGGCGCCCATCGACCCGAAACTGCTGGAAACCCTGTGGGGCACGCAAGCGTTCGTGGCCCGCTACGGCATCGAGCAGCCGCTGGAGATCCTGTCGGGCTACCGCACGGCCGAATCGAATGGCAAGCTGCGCGAAGCGGGCGTGCCGGCCGCGCGCCAGTCGCTGCACATCTCGGGCCGCGCCGCCGATATCCGCGTGGCGAATCTGAACGCGGAAGTGCTCGGTTCGCTGGTGCGCAGCTTCAAGCAGGGCGGCGTGGGCTTCTATTACCGCTCGGGACCCCGTGGCGGCTGGATCCATGCGGATACGGGATTGCAGCGCGTCTGGAAAGGCTAAGGCTTTCTAATCGTAGTGATACGGCGGCTCCGGCACGCTATCGGTGCTGGTGCGCCGCCATTCATCGAAATTCACGGGGCGTTCCCAGTAAATGCGCCAGCCCAGGCGCTGGCTGGTTTGCGCTTCGGGATGCTCGCGCAGATAGCCGTCGATAAAGCGGGTAAACTCCGAGACATAGCCGCCGCGGCGGTAGGGAAGTGGACGAGTCATGGCCCCTCCTGCTATCGAGATTTCTGCCATTCTATCGCCGGCGGCAGGAACGCGTCGCCCGTTTCCAGCTTCCCACGCTTCCCATTTCCCCTTCCCATGAAACTGTCCAGCCATAACATCGAACTGTTCCTGGCCGTCGTCGACGGCGGCTCGTTCTCGGCCGCCGCGCGCGCCTTGCGCCGGGCGCCGTCGGCCGTCAGCATGGCGATGGCCAATATCGAGGCGGAACTGGGCATCGCCCTGTTCGACCGGGGCGCGCGCGAAGCCGTGCCCACGCCGGCCGCGATGGCGCTGCTGCCCCACGCGCGCCTGATCGCCGAGCAGCTGAAGCAGTTGCACCTGCACGTGCAGGAATTGTCGCAGGGGCTGGAAAGCCGCATTTCGCTGGGTGTCGCGGCCGAACTCGACCATGCGCCTTTTCTCGCTGCCGTGCGCGCGCTGTCGCAGCGCCATCCGCTGCTCGACATCGAGGTGCTGACGGCGCCGCAGGACGATGTGCTCGACATGCTGCACCGGGGCCGCATCAGCGCCTGCATGGCCTTTGCCGGCGGGCGCATTAATCACGAGGAACAGTTCCAGCTGGTGGGCAGCGATGCCTTGCTGGCGATTATCTCCACCCAGCATCCGCCCGACGCGGCGGGCCGGCCCCTGTATATCGAGGAATTGGTGAATTTGCGCCAGATCATCGTCGCCAGCCGGGAACTCGACCTGGCCGATGCGCGCCCCGTGGTGGGGCTGTCCTACTGGCGCACGGACAGCTTGCCGATGGCGCTGGCGATGGTGGAAGCGGGGCTGGGCTGGGGCAACTTCGCCGCCTCGGCCATCCAGGACTCGCTGGCGGCGGGGCGCGTGCGCCGCGTGGCGTTCAAGAATACGGGTAATGGCCTGGTCGTGCCCATCCACCTGGTGTGGATGAAGGACCGGCCGCTGGGCATGGCGGCGCGGTCCTTTCTTCAGTTGCTCAGCGAAGCGGCCTGAACGTCGCTGGGCTCTTCCTTCGGCTGCTGCGCCGACAGGGGCACGCCGAACAGGCCGTCGAAGAAGTAGTTGAAGATGAAGCTGTAGCAGGGGATGATCAGCATCAGCGCGAAGTCCAGCACGAAGGCTTGCCACAGGCTGATATCGAGCCACCAGGCGATCAGCGGGATCAGGTAGATGACGAGCGTGATCTGGAAGCCGATCGCATGCAGGATGCGGCGCCAGACGGTGCGCGTGCGCGATACTTGCCGGATTTCCCAGTATTCGAACGCCGTGTTGTAGAGCAGGTTCCAGATCACGGCGATGGTGGTGATCATGATGGCCAGCGGGCCCGTGCTGGTGGGCGACTCGCCCGAAAGCAGGGTCAGCCAGGCCGTGGAAATGGCCATGCCAATGATTTCAAAGGCGGTGACGTAGACGATTTTGCGTTTGATGCCTTGCATGTAAAGCCTGTAAAGAAGAGATGGCGCGTATTTTAAGTCAGTCATGCTGATGTTAAAAGTTAATAGCTATCAGTTTTTCTGATGTGTTGATGCGCGTAATCGCATATTGCCTGCGAACGAGGGATAATGGCGTCTGGCGGGCCAACGCTCCCGCGCATCACCGCAGAACATCACCGCAGAAAAGGTCACGAGCATGCAAGGCGCAGCAGACAGCAACATCCCCGATATCCCCGATATCCCCGCCGGCGCGGACGAACGTCCCCGTTTCCGCCCCCGTCCGTGGGAGCACCTGGAGACGCCGTACGACGTGGAAGTGTGGATCGAGGAACATAACCGCAGCATGCAGGACAATATCCGCGCCACGGAAACGGGCGTGGGCATCTGCTTTACCCTGGCCGAGGGGGGCGACATCTATATGCAGACGAGCGCCGACGGCGCCGTCGTGCTCGACGTGACGCCGGACGCGGCCTGGGTGTCTCCCCTGATCAGCGCGGCCACGGGTTGCGAGACGCCCGCTTCGTCCTTGTGGATATTGCCTGACGATAAGCTGATCCAGCTGATCGTGGGACTGTCCAGCCTGGTGGCCAGCACCTTGCTGGTGGTCGGCCATGATTTCGGCTTGCGCCGGCGCGGTATGGGGCAGGGCCGCTGACCGGCTTTGTTGCGGAAACGTTATCCGCGGCAGGCATGGCTCGACACTGCGCGTGACGCGTGCTAGTCTCGCTACTGCACCCACCTGTTTGCCAGGGCGGCGGTGCAAAGGATAGCCATGGACACACCACCGTCAGCAGTACCTGCTCCGGATTCCTCCCCGCGCGTCCACGACGGCGTGCCGCGGCACGTCGCGCCCCTGCTTGACGATGGCGTCTTCAGTCCGGAACGGATGAAGGCCGAACGCGAGCAAGCCTATTTCAACGATTTATACCTGCTCGCGCCCGTCGCCTATTTCGTGCTGGGCCTCGATGGCGTGATCCTGCAGGTCAACCTGGTGGCGGCCGAACTGTTCGGCCTGGCGCGCGGGCATCCCGGCCACGTGCTGTTCCGTTCCTTTGTCCACGAGGCGTTCCGCCACGATTACGAGCGGTTCGTGCAGCGCGTGCTCAATAGCAGCGAGCCCGAGCGTATCCAGCTGCAGGTGCAGCTGCCGCCGCCGCGTCCCGGCGCGCGCGAGGCCAGCTTGCCCGTCAGCCTGCTGGGCAGCGCCGATCCGAACGGCCAGGCGCTGCGCCTGGTGCTGGAGCAGGCCGAGGGCAAGCTGGCCGCGCTCGAACGCAGCGAAGAGCGTTTCCGGCGCATCGTGCACAGCGCCGAGGAGGGCATCTGGGAAATCGATGCGCAGGCGCTGACGAGCTTTGTCAATCCGAAGATGGCGCACATGCTCGATTGCCAGATCGAGGATATGCTGGGCCAGCCGCTGGCCGCCTTCATGGATGAGGAGGGGCGCGCCATCCTGGAGCGCAACATTGCGCGGCGCCAGGATGGCATTGTCGAGCGCCACGAATTCAAGTTCCTGCGGCGTGACGGCAGCACCTTGTGGGCCACCCTGGCCACCAACCCCATCTTCGATTCCAGCGGCACCTATCTGGGCGCGCTGGCGCTGGTCAGCGACATCACGGCGCAGCGCGCGGCGTCCGAGCGCATCTGGCGGCAAGCCAATTTCGACCAGCTGACGGGCTTGCCGAACCGCCACATGTTTCTCGACCGCTTGCAGCACGAGGCGGCCCATGCCAAACGCGAGGGCGCCTGCCTGGCCCTGCTGTTCATCGACCTCGACCATTTCAAGCAGGTGAATGACCGTCTCGGCCACGAGAAGGGCGACATGCTGCTGCGCCAGGCGGCGCGCCGCATCAGCGAGCGCGTGCGCGCCACGGATACGGTGGCGCGGCTGGGGGGCGACGAATTTACCGTCATCCTGGCCGGCGTGGGACAGCTGGGCGGCATCGAGCGCGTGCTGCAGGAACTGACGGCCGCGCTGGCCCTGCCTTTCATGCTCGACGGCGACACGGCGCAAGTGTCGGCCAGCGTGGGCGTGGCCCTGTATCCGGCCGACGCCGAGTCGCCGGACGCCTTGCTGCGGCATGCCGACCAGGCCATGTACGCGGCCAAGAGTGCGGGGCGCAACGGCTACAGCTATTTCACGCCGGCCTTGCAGCAGGCGGCCGAACTGCGCCGCAGCACGGTGCGCGAGATGCGCCTGGCGCTGGCGCAGGACCAGTTCGAAGTGCACTACCAGCCCATCATCCGCCTGCGCGATGGCGCCATCGAGCGGGCCGAGGCGCTGCTGCGCTGGCGCCATCCGCTGCGCGGCTTGCTGGTGCCCGCCGATTTCATCGCCTTTGCCGAGGCGAACGGCCTGATCATCGATATCGGCGAGTGGGTGTTTCGCCAGGTCGTGCGCCAGGCGCGGCTGTGGCAGGATGAATATGGCCCTGCGTTCCAGATCTGCATCAACAAGTCGGCGATGGAATTTCGCTGCGACGCCGCGCTATACCAGGACTGGGGCGGCCATCTGGCGCGCCAGGGGCTGGCGCCGGGCGCCATCGCCATCGAGGCGAGGGAAGCGGTGCTGCTCGACGAGGGGCGCCAGGTGGTCGACCGCCTGCGCCAGTTCCGCGCCATGGGCCTGGCCCTGGCGCTCGACGATTTCGGCAGCGGGCAGGTGTCGCTCGCGTGCATCAAGAAGGCCGATATCGATTTTCTCAAGATCGGCCGTTCCCTGGTCGGCGAGCTGGGGCGCGAGGGCGCCGGGCAGGGCCTGTGCGAGGCGATCATCGCGCTGGCGCAGCGGCTGGGGCTGAAGGTCGTGGCCGAAGGCGTGGAGACGGCGTCGCAGCGCGATCTGCTGCGCGCCGCCGGCTGCGACTATGCGCAGGGCTATTTCTTCTCGCGCGCGCTGCCGGCGGGGCAGATGGACCGCCTGCTGGCGTCTCAGCCGGCGGCCTGAAGCGTCTCCTGCGTCTGCCCGGCGCCTTCCATCAGCTCTTCCACGGCGGCCAGCGTCTCGGCATCGCTGACCGAGGCCAGGGTCAGGCCCGGCGCCAGGATGACGCGGTAATGGCGGCTGGCCGGATAGAACCAGCGGTAGTTGTCGGTGCGGATGTAGTAGCCGACGATTTTCTTGTCGTACGCCGAGGCGATGTGGATCACCGACGTGTCGGGCGACAGCACCAGTTCGCAGCGCCGGATCAGGGCCGCCAGTTCCAGGATGTGGCCGGTGGGGGGCGCGCGCATCACGTTGGCATGGCCGGCGCCGCGCACGATCTCGGCGGCGCGCGCCTCGGTGCCCGGCGCGGCGATCACCAGCAGCGCATGGCGCGGATAGCGTGCCGCCAGGGCGGCGCAGCAGCGCTGGGCGTCGGCCACGCTGACCGTGCGCTGCGCATTGCTGCCCTGAAAATTGAGGCAAAACAAGCCTGCATGTGTGCGCAGCAGGGTGTCGCAGGCGGCATCGACCCGGGACGCGTGCGTGTCCACGCCGAACAGTTCGTAGCGCATATCGATGTCGCGCAAGCCAAATTGTTCGAACGTGGCGAAAAAGCTGTGCAGGATGTGGCGGCTGCGGTCGCACGGCACCGTATGGTCGAACATGCCCAGCTTCGCCGTCGAGGTGCCGTACTTGGGAATGGCAAAGCCCGTCAAGTAGCGCGCACCGAGCCATTTGATACGCAGCAGCAAGGGAATCGAAAAGCGGTTGTAGGGATTGAAGATGACGTCGTAGCGGCGCCGGCGCAGGTCGGCGATGGTGGTGCGCAAGTCGCGCAGCAGCGGCTGCTTGTCCCAGATGAGGATCTCGTTCACGTGCGGGTTGTCGGCGATGACATCGCGGTTGGCGCTGCTGGCGGCCACGTCGATCTGCCAGTGCGGATAGTTTTTCTTCAGCTCGCGCAGCAGGGCCGAGGTGACGATCATGTCGCCGATCTTGTCATTGCGCAAAATCAGTACCTTGCGCACCTTGGCAATATCGAGGGGCTGCTTGCCGGATTTGCCCAGCAGGGCATAGCTGATCAGCCGGGCGGCGGTTTTTATCAAGGAAACTCCGGAAGTGGATGGCGACAGCAGCATCTTACGGATTGGCTATGTCACCGTCAAATGTGGGAACTCTCCCAGCGTTGCCTTCAATAATGTTTCTGGGGAGCGGATGCGCCCGGCGTCCAGTATCCAGCGCCACCCCAGGTAATTCGGCAGATAACGGCTGGCCACGCCATGGAAGATGCGCAGCCAGCCGCGCAAGCGGCTGTGATACGCGTTGACGTTCTGCACGTGGGCGGCGCCCTGCACGCGGATGCCGGCACGCAAGTTGACGGCCTGGTGACTGATGCCCGCTTCACGCGCGAAGGCGCGATAGGCAGCGTGGCCGTCGGTCATCAGCAAGACGTCCTTGTCGATCACGGGTGGCAGGCAAGCATGCAGCTGCGCCTTGGTCAGCGCCCCTTTTCCCGCGACGAAATCGAGGGTTTGTCCCGTGCGGTCACGCGCCACCAGGATGCAGACTTGTTCACTGGAAATGCCGCGCTTGTGGGCATGGCCGCCACGGCGGCGCGCCGGCCGCGTCAGATGCCGCGCGCCCTTTTCTGACTCCAGCACATACAGCTCGTCCGCTTCGGCGATGCCATGCAGGCAATGGGGCCGGTCCGTCTTGGCCAGGCTTAAAAACCGGTGACGCCAGCGAAAGGCGGTGTTGCGGTGCACGCCCAGCTGGCTTGCTGCCTTGCGCACGGAAGCCGACTCGAGCAGGCAGTCGGCGTAGTCGAGCCACAAGGTCTTGTGGCGCAAGCGGGCCAGCGGCGTGCCGGTGAGCGCATTGAAGGTGCGCCCGCACGGCACGCAGCGGTAGCGCTGCAGTCCGTGCGCATGACCGTGCCGGTGCGCATGGCTGCTGTTGCAGGCGGGACAGTGTAGCCGCTGCCGGGCCACGCTTTCGACCAGTGCCACGACGGCGTTCTGCGATCCTGCCCCGCGCAGCAGAGCAGTGCTCGCCAGACGCTGGCGACGGCTCAGTGCGGCAAACTGGGCGATGAAGGTTTTCCATTCGGCTGGCTGCATGGAAGGCTCCCGTTTGTCTGATATGAACAGTCAGACAGCCGGGGCTGGGGAAGATTCCTTGAGTTCCCCTATTTGTCGGGGACAGAGCCTACGGATTTTCACCGTCCTGAGCCAGGGGGCGTGCCCCATTATTGTCGCGTGTCCCAAGGCACGCGCGAAGAGCGCTTATTCCAGGCCCAGCAGGGCGACGACTCTTTCGCGGCTGATGCCGACCAATGCCGAGCTGATCGCCAGCAGCGATTCGTAGCCGGGCTCGCTGGCCTTTTGCGTGAAGTTTTCCGCCAGGGTATCCATGCTGACGTTCACCTGCACCGGTTGTGCGCGGGCGACCCGTCCCGTCGCCTGCGCCAGGGCCAGGCTGACGGCGCTGCGCGCCGCCTGCAGCTGCGCCAGCGCCTGCACCACTTGCTGCAGGGTGGCGCGCAGGGCTTCCACGTCGCCCGTATTCCATTCTTCCGGGGCGATGGCGGCCGGCTCCGCATCCGTGCGCACGCGGCTCATCTGGCCGGTCGGGTAGCGGATGCCGCTGCCGCGCACGGACAGGCTGTCGCGCACGTTGGCCCAGGCCGCTTCCGGCGTGCTGAACACCAGTTCGCCGTTCTCGCCCTGCTTGACGCTGATGCCTGACGGCATGAGGGCGCGGTCGAAGCGCGAGACGATTTCGTTCGCGCTCAGGCCAGGCTCGATATTGACCGAGCGCAAGGCCTGGTTCGCGCCGCCCACGGAAAACGCCAGCACTTCCTGCGGGCCTTCCTGCAGGCTGGCCATGGTCAGGCCGCGGATGCTGAATTGCTGCTGTGCCGCCTGCGGGCTGGTATAGCTGAGCTGTGCGTCGAGCGTGCCGCCCGAGGCGCTGGCGCGCTGGCGCCAGGTATTGCTGAACTGGCGCACTCTTGCCTCGACTTGCCCTTCGCGGCCCTGGCGCGCGGCCAGCTTGGCCGCCAGCTCGCTTTTCAGCGCCTGCAGCTGGCTGCTGCTGCGTTCCAGGTAATCGAGTGTTTGCTGCGCGTTGGAAATCTCCCCCTGCAACTGGTGATCCCAGTTGCTCAGGCCACGCTGCAGGCTCGCCGTCGACCTCTTCGCCGCCGGCGCCTCGCCGCGCGCGCTGGCGCTGCCGCTGCCGTTGATCGCGGCGGACGCGTCATCGACGACGCGGGCGGTGCCGGCGCCTTTGGCATTGACGCCGGAAGAGGAGGAGGTCTGAACGATTTGCATGATGGTCAGAGAAGATCAAACAGGGAAATAGTGCCAACCTTGGCGTAGGCCTTGTATGTTGCCTGCAGGGCCGTCTGGTAGCCGGTCAGTTCAATGGCCGCCGCGCCCATGTCGGTCTTTTTCAGGTCCAGCAGGGCCGAATTGTTCGACAGCGAGACATTGGCCAGGTTGCCCGACAGCGTGGTAAGGATGTTTTGCGCGCCGCCGAAGATGGCGATCTTGCCTGAGAGTAAATCCATGCCGTCATCGGTGCCGCCGAGGCCGTCGTTGACGATGGCGCGCACGGCCGGATCGTTGGGGTTCACGCCCGGCGCACCGAGGGTGGCGACGACCTGGTCGATCTTGTTGAGCCATACTTCCAGGTTCTTCACGTCGACGTTGGCCGCCTGCGTCACGCCATTGCCGACCACCACGGTTTGCGTGTCGGTATTGCCGATGTAGCTGTAGCGCGAGCCGACGGCCGCCGCCGGGTCGTACTTGATCGCGGGCTGGTCGGTGGCGGTGCCGGAAAACATGTAGCGGCCTTCCTGGTCCTTCAGGTTGGCCGTGTACAGCACGCTGTCGCGCATGGCCGTCAGCGATTGCGTCATCGCGTTCAGGTCGCCCGGCGTATTGCTGCCGTCGGCGGCCCACACGAGCAGGTCGCGCGCCTGGCCCATGTCGGTGACCATGCTCGACAGGTAGTTTTCATTCTTCAGCAGGCGCACTTTGACCGTGGCGATATTGTCCTGGTACTGGGTGACCATGGCTTGCTCGCGCGTCAGGCGCGAAATGCGCACGTTGCCGATCGGATCGTCCGATGGCAGCTGGATGCGCAGGCCCGACGACATCTGCTGGGTCAGGAAGTTGATGCGTTCCTGATTTTGCTGAAGCGAAATATTGATCAGCGATTGGTACTGGCTACTGGCAACACGCATGATCTTCTCCTTAACCCATCATTTGCAAGGTGGCGTCAAACAAGCTGTTCGCCACGGAAATGACTTTCATGTTTGCTTGATACATATTCTGGAATTCGACCAGGCTCATCGCTTCTTCATCCTTGTTCACGCCGCTGGTCGATTTCCAGTCGTCGATCGCTTGCGAGCGCACCGTGTTGGCCGTCTTCAGCAAGGACTGGTTCTGCTGGCTGTAGATGCCCAGCTTGCCGACCAGCTGCGTATCCGCGTCGCTCATCAGGACAGAACCCACCCAGCTGACGGTGATCGGTTGATTCTTGATTTCGATCAATTTTTGCAAGTTGCCGCTGTCGCCGGCCTGGCCCGTCAGCGACAGGGCCAGATCCTTGGCGTTGAAGCCGGGGGTAATGCTCAACTTGCCATTCGCGTAGACCAGCAGGGGACCGCCGGCCGTGCCAGCCATGGTCTTGCCCAGGGCCAGCTGCGCGTTGACCTTGCTGGTCAGCTGGGTGGCCATGTCTTGCAGCGACTGCTGCAGCGGTTTCAGGGTGTTTTGCTCGAACTCGCCCAGGCCGCCCATCTGGCCGCCGATGGCCACCGGGTCGAGGGTGTACGTCGACTTGGCGAAATCGAGACTCAGGGTTTGTTCGCCCGTGTTCGTCATGTTGCTGCTCAGGGTGCCGGCCAGGCTGCCGATGACCAGTGGCTGGCCCGACTTCAGCGAGACATTGCGCGAGCCGTCCGGCTGGTCGAGCACTTCGATACCCATTTGCGAGGCCAGGCCATCGATCAGCTGGTCGCGCGCATCCATCAGCGACGACACATTCGTGCCCGCCGCCGTGGACGTGCTGATGCGCTGGTTCAGCGCGGCGATATTCGCCAGCGTGGTATTGGCTTGCGGCACGATCGCCGAGCGTTGCTGCTGCACCGACAGCAACTGGTTGCTCATGACGGTGCTGATGCTGTTGAAGCGCTGCGCCATGGCGTCGGCGGAGGTGACGATCTGCTGGCGCAGCGGCGTCGACGTCGGGTCGACGGCCGAGGCGTTCAGGGCGGCGAAAAAGCCGTCGATGCCGTTGCTGATGCTGGAAGCGTCGTCGCCCATCACGCGTTCGAGCTGGGTCAGGTAAGGCTGGGTCTGCGACCGGGCGCCCTGGTCGGACGCGGCGCGCCACATTTGCTGGCTCTTATAGGCATCGGCAAAGCGCAGCAGGGCGGACACTTCCACGCCATTGCCGGCCGAGCGCACGCCCACGCCGGCGCCAAGCGAGGACAACAGCACGCCCTGGCGCGTGTAGCCCGCCGTTTGCAGGTTGGCGATGTTCTGGCTGGCCGCGTTGAGTGCGGCCTGGGCGGCGATGCTGCCTGACAATGCATTGCTGATGATGCTCATTGGGCAAGTTTCTTTCGTGAAGAGAGTGGCGCGTGCGGGTAGGCAGGCATTGATTCGTTGTTACCTTGTACAGGCGACGCTTCAGACGGATTTATTAAGCGGCGCTGCAATATTGTCGGTCTTGACAGCGCCACGGGCCGCCACGGGAGCGCCGGCAGGCGGCAGCAGCTGGCGCAGGATGGCGTCGGCGATGCCGAACGCGCGCTGGCTGGCCATCTTGTCGGCCACCAGATTGTCGGCCATTTCCAGCATGTCGCTGTTGACGGGGTCCTTGAAGACGCTGTCCTCGCCCGCCATCTCGCGCGTGCCCGAACGCATCTGGCGCAGCATGTGCGAGATGAAGAAGGCTTCGAACTTGACGGCCGCCTCGGTGGCCTTGGCCGCATAGCGGGGATCGGCCGGCGTGGCTGCCGCAGGGGAGCGGTCGTCGAGCGCCGAGGGCAGGGCGCTGCTGCTGTCGTTTACATTCATTTCCATTCCGCTTTCAGTGCCACGTTAGATGACCACCAGTTCGCCTTCGATGGCGCCGGCCTGGTCGAGGGCTTGCAGAATTGCCATGATGTCGTCGGGCGAGGCGCCCAGGCTGTTGACGACGTCGATGATCGACTGCAGCTTGGCGCCGGCCGGCCATTTGAACATATTGCCGTTGCCCTGGTCGACGGACACTTTCGACTGCGGCGTGACGGTGGTCTGGCCGCGGCCGAACGGCGCCGGCTGGCTGACGGCCGAGCTTTCCGAAATGACCACTTTCAGCGAGCCGTGCGTGACGGCGGCGGCCTTGACGCGCAAGCCTTCGGCGATGACCACGGTGCCGGTGCGCGAATTGAACACCACTTTCGGCGTATCGACGCCCACGTCGACGGAGAGCGCTTCGAGCTTGGCCATGAAGGCCACGCGCTGGGTCGGGTTTTCCGGCGCCAGCACTTCCACGCTGGTGGCGTCGCGCGTGGTGGCGACGGCGCCGAAGCGGCGGTTGACGGCTTCGACGATATTGATGGCCGTCTCGAAATGCGGGTGGCGCAAGTTCAGGGTGACGGTCGGCTTGGTGGAGAAATCGCTGAGAATCTCGCGCTCGATGTTGGCGCCGTTGGGAATGCGGCCCGAGGTGGGCGTGTTGACGGTGACGGACGAGCCGCTCTTGCCGGTGGCGTTGAGGCCGCCGACGACGACGTTGCCTTGCGCCAGCGCATACGTTTCATTGTCGGCCGCGCGCAATGGCGTCAGCAGCAAGGTGCCGCCACGCAAGCTTTTCGCGTCGCCCAGGGAGGAGACGGTGACGTCGATGGCCTGGCCGCGGCGGTATCCTGGCGGAAATACGGCGCTGACCATGACGGTGGCGACGTTCTTGCTTTTCGCTTCGGCGCCGTCCGGCATCTTCACGCCGAACTGCTTGAGCATGTTGACCACGGACTGGCTGGAAAACTTCACCTGGGTGGTGTCGCCACTGCCGTTCAGGCCCACGACGAGGCCATAGCCGACCAGCGGGTTGTCGCGCACGCCTTCGATGCTGACCAGGTTGCGCAGCACTTGCGCGGCGCTGGCGGGCAGGGCGAGGCCGGAGAGCGCGGCCAGCATGGCTGCCAGGGGCAGGGCGGAACGAAATTTCATGAGCTCACCTTAAAACGGCATCCATGGGCCGACGAAGAAGCGCGTCAGCCAGCCTGGTGTATTGGCTTCGGCCAGGGTGCCCTGGCCGGAATAGGCGATCTGTGCATTGGCGATGCGCAAGGACGAGACCTGGTTGTTCGAATCGATGTCGGCCGCGCGCAGGTAGCCGCGCAGGCGCACGAATTCCTCGCCCTGGTTCAGGGTCAGCGTTTTTTCGCCCTGCACGCGCAGCAAGCCGTTCGGCAGCACTTCCTGCACGATCACGGTGATGGCGCCGGACAGCGCATTTTGCTGCGTGCTGGTCGAGTCGCCGGCGAAGTTGCGGTCGGCCGACAGGTCGATGCCCGTCTTCGGGAAGGTCTTGCCGAGGATGTTGGCCGCATTCACGCCGACGGACGAGCCCTTGTTGAACGAGGTGCCGGCCTTCTTGCTCGCCTGCGTGGTTTCCTGCAGGGCCACCGTGACGACGTCGCCCACGCGGAAGGCGCGGCTGTCCGAGATCAGGTCCAGGCCCGCATCGGCATTGAAGACGCCGCCGCCCACGCCGCCGCGCGCGGCGCTGCGCGGCGCCACGGGCAGCGGCGTATCGGAAAAGCTGGGCGCCACCGGCGCGGCCGGCCGGCTGGCGCAACCGGCGCCCAGCACCAGCAGCAGCGCCGCCGTGGCTTTCATGGCGACTGTCATCAGCGTGCCGCTTGCGCCAGGTATTGCAGCATATTGTCGGCGGCCGACAGCACCTTGGTGTTCATTTCATAGGTGCGCTGGGCAGCGATCATGTCGACCATCTCCTCGACCACCTGCACGTTCGAGCCTTCCAGCGCGAACTGCTTCAGCTTGCCCAGGGCGCCTTCGCCGGGACGGCCTTCCGTCGGCGTGCCGCTCGATGCCGTTTCCTGGAACAGGTTTTCACCGAGTGCCAGCAGGCCCGTCGGGTTGATGAAGCTGGACAGGTTCAGCTGGCCCAACTGGGTGCCGTTGACATTGCCCGGCACGGTGGCCGTGACCATGCCGTTTTCGCCGATGGTGATCGCCGTGGCATTGTTGGGCACGGTGATCTGCGGCACCAGCGGCAAGCCCTGGGCGTTGACCATCACGCCGTTTTCATTGATGCCCAGCTGGCCGGCGCGCGTGTAGGCCGCTTCGCCGTTCGGGCGCAGCACCTGCAGGAAGCCGTTGCCGGTGATGGCGACGTCGAATTCGCGGCTCGTCGTTTGCAGGCTGCCCGTGGTAAACACCTTTTGCGTGCCCACCATGTGCGTGCCGTTACCCAGCTGTACGCCCGATGGCGACAGGGTATTGTCGGCGCGCTGCGTGCCCGGCTGCTGCTCGACCTGGTAGAACAGGTCTTCGAAGACGACGCGGTCGCGCTTGAAGCCAACGGTATTGACGTTGGCCAGGTTGTTTGCGATGGCTTGCAGTTTGGCGTCCTGCGCCTGCACGCCGGTCTTGCTGATCCACATTGCTGGATTCATGATTTACTCCTGGTAATTGGTTGGCGTTGGGCTTAGGCGCCCAGCAGGCGGTTGCCGGACTCGGTCATCGCGTCGCTGGCCTTGAAAATTTTCATCTGCATCTCGAAACTGCGGTTCAGGCTCATGGTGGCGACCATTTCCTCGACGGCAGAGACGTTGCTGCCTTCCAGGTGGCGGTCGCGCAGGCGCACCGCCGGATCGGCCTGCAAGTCTTCGCCGCCGCGCGCCACGATCAGGCCCGCCTCGTTCTTCGTCAGCTCGCCCGCTTCCGCATTGACCAGCTTGAGCTTGTCGACGGTCTGCATCTGCGCCGTCCCCGGCACCTGGATGGAAATCGTGCCATCGGCGCCGATCGACAGGCTGGTGTGCTCGGGAATCGTGATGGGGCCGCCTTCGCCCAGCACGGGCCGGCCGTTGATGGTCAGCGCGCCCGTCTCATCGAGGTCCATGGCGCCAGCGCGCGTGTAGGCTTCGCCGTTTTGCCATTGCACCGCGAGAAAGCCGGGGCCCGTGACGGCCACGTCGAGTTCGCGTCCCGTTTCCTTGATGGTGCCCGTGCGCGTGCCGACGGCGCTCGACTGCGTCTGCGTCATGTGGCGGTCGTCGTAGCCATAGCCGTTTTGCAGCGGCTGGGCAGTGGACACTTCCAGGTTGGCGCGAAAGCCGCCCGTCTCGATATTGGCCAGATTGTTGGCGTGTACCTGCTGTGCCCGCAGGGCGCGGTCGGCCCCGCTCATGGCGGTATAAATCAGCGCATCCATTGCTCTTTACCTTTGCGTATCGTGGATTACAGCGCTTGCATCAGCGATTGCAGCATGGCGTTCTCGGTCGAGATGACCTTCGAGTTCGCCTGGTAGTTACGCTGCGACGTCATCAGGCCCACCAGTTCCGAGGTGATGTCGACGTTCGACTGTTCCAGCGAGCTCGTCACCAGTTTGCCGGCCATGCCCACGCCCGGGCGGTCATACATGGCGGTGCCGGAGGTGGTCGAGGCGACCCAGCTGGTATCGTTGACGGCCGTCAGCGCGCCTTCGTCGGGGAAGGTGGCCAGGGCGATCACGCCGATGCTCTGCTTTTGGCCGTTCGTGTACTTCGCCACGACGGAGCCGTCGTCGGCCAGTTCCACGCCCGTGTAGGTGCCCGAGGCATAGCCGTCGGCGCGGTCGGTCGAGGTCGTCGCCTCGCCGGCGAACTGGGTCGTGCCCGTGTAATCGATGGCGACCGTCATCGGCGCCGCGCCGGGCGGCGTCGGCAGCACTGGCGAGGCGGACGCGCCCGTCACCAGCTTGCCGTTCGTGTCGAAGGTCATGCTCGTTACTGGCGTCACGTCGGCGTTGTCGAAGGTGTAGTGCACGTCCACGCCCGTCGCCGTCTTGACGAAGTACTGGCCCAGCGAGTGCTTGGCGCCCAGCGAATCGTAGACGATCGAGGATTTGGCGCTGTTGTAGCTCAGTTCATTGGTCTTGCTGAAAGGCGGGGTTTTCACGGCCCATTCGGACGACATATTGGCCGCATACGCCAGCTTGGTCGTTGCCACGGCGGGAATCTGGCCCGTCGGAATGAGCATGTCGCCCATGGTGCCCAGGGTGGTGGTGCCCTTGACGGCGGCATAACCCTGCACCAGGCGGCCGTTAGAGTCGATCAGCTTGCCATCATTACTGGCCGAAAAGATGCCGACGCGGCTGTAGGTCATGGTGTTTTGCGCATCGCGCGTGACGAAATAGCCGCGGCCGTCGATGGCCGCGTCGAGCGCCCGGCCCGTGTTCAGCACGCCGCCATTGAGCGACATGCTTTGCGTCAGCGAGCCGATTTCCGTGCCCGTGGCGCGCGAACCGGCATACATGGCCGAAAAGTTGGCGCGGCTGCTCTTGAAGCCGTAGGTGCCGGCATTGGCGATATTGTTACTGGTGCTGTTCAACTGCTGGTTGATGGACTGGATACCGGACAGGGCGATGTCGAAACTCATGTTGATTTCCTTTAGTGAAGGACGATATTAGTGTTCAGGAAACGAAGGAAAGGGCGAATCAAGCCGTCTTGCCGTTGAAACCGGTGATCGCGCCAGGGTTGACTTCGCCCAGGTTCGACACGCTCAGGATCATGCTGCCGCCGGACGACAGGCGCACGCTGTTGAGCTTGCCTGCGATGTCGACCGTCGGCTTTTCGGTGCCGCTGGTGCTGACCTTCATGCTGTAGGTGCCGGCAGGCAAGCCCAGCGCGACGGGGTCGATGGTGAACGGTACCGTGCCGGCTCCCTTGGCGCCCAGTTCGATCTTGTATTCCTTGTCGTCGATGCCTTTCAAGGTCACCGTGGTCTTGGTGGTGCCGGCGGCCAGCGCGATGCTGCCGCTGACCTTGCTCTTGTCGAGCTGCACCGTGTCGCTGTTGACCATGACTTCGGAACCTACTTGCGCGCCCAGGGCCAGCACTTGCATCGATTGCAGCACGCTGGCATTGGCGCTGGTCAGCGCCGACAGGTTCTGCATCGCTTCCGTCTGCGCCTGCTGCGTCAATTGATTGACGAACTGGCTCGGGTCGGTCGGCGCGAGGGGATCCTGGTTCTTGATCTGCGCAACCAGCAATTTGGTGAACATGTCCTGGGTGGCATTGCCTTGCGACTTGACGGCATTGCTGCCGTTGTTGCTGCCGCTGGTGTTATTTGTAAAGAGATTGGTTTCCATGGATTATGCTTCACCTAATTTGAGGAGCGATTGCTGCATCGACTTGATACGGCCCAGAACTTCGACATTCGTTTCAAAAGCGCGCGACGCCGACATCATGTCGGTCATCTCGGCAACCTGATTGACGTTGGGGTAGAACACCATGCCATCGGCATTGGCCATCGGGTGGCCCGGTTCATACACCTTGCGCAGCGGCTCATCGCTTTGCACCACGTCGAGCACCTGAACCCGTCCGCCGGCGCCGCTGGCGCCGGGGCCATCCATCACGGCCGCAAACACGGGTTTGCGCGCGCGGTAGGTTTCGCCTTCGGAACCGGCAACGGAATCGGCATTGGCCAGGTTGCTGGCGATGGTATTGAGGCGCACGGTTTGCGCCGCCATCGCCGAACCGGCGATCTTGGAAATATCCTGGAAGCTCATGCTGATCCTTATTGTCCGGAAATGGCCTTGGACAGCCCCTTCAGTTTCATGTTGACGAAAGTGAGGCTGGTCTGAAAGTCGGTGGCATTCTGCGAGAACGCCGCCTGCTCCACGCCGATTTCGACGGTATTGCCGTCGCGGCTGGGGTGGTAGGGAACGCGGTACAGGGCGCTGGCGTCGTCATCGGTCGACAGCAGGCCGGCCTCGTTGTCCTGCAACTGCTGCAGGGCGCTGCCGAAATCCATGTCCATGGCCTGGAAGCCGGGCGTGTTTTCATTGGCGATGTTGGCCGCCAGCACGCGTGTACGGTCGGCGCGCAGCGCGAGCGCATCGGCGTGCACGCCCAGCGCATCCTTGAAATTAATCCCCATGGTCATCCTTTGTATTGAATTCGATCGTGCTTTTTGCGGTTCGGGCCAGAAAATAGGTGGTGCAGAGGTAAAATCCCAGCCTGGTCATGTTGACGCATGGTAAGGTCATGCCGCTTCAGTATCTTTGATTAAGGTTAGCAATGATTTACTTTGAGAACTATTCCGTGATGTGGAACAAGGCGCAATGTCGCTACATACTGCTTCCTGGCCTCTTTTTACTGACCAGCCTATATAGTAGTGCAGGTCGCGCAGAATTGCCAGCCGACAATATATTTTCACGTGTGGAACAGTTGGCGCGGGAGCAATTGGCACAGCAGGCGGCCACGGCAGGATTGCTGGAACCGCAGTTTCAAGTGGCCGTCGTGAAAAGCACGCGCCCCGTGCCGGCGTGCGCGGCGCCCGTCACGCTGGAAACGGCGGACAGCCGCTCGGCGCAGCGCATGCGCTTTGTCGCGGTGTGTCCTGGAAGCAACGGATGGCGCTATGAAATGCTGGCGCGCGGCAGCATCACGGCGCAAGTGGCCGTCACCAGCGCCCCCGTCACGGCGAATACGCCGCTGCAGGCGGGCGACGTGACGATGGCGCGGCGCGACGTGACGATGGTGCCGGACAGCATTTCTTCCTTGCCCGGCGCCGTTGGCCTGTCGAGCCGGCGCAGCTTGCGTACGGGCGAAGTGCTGCGGCAAGGGCAGCTGGCGTCGCCCGTGCTGGTCAAGCGGGGCAGTGCGGTGAATATCGTGGCGCGCAAGGAACAGGTGGAAGTGAGCATGGCCGGCGAAGCGATGGACCCGGGCGCGCTGGGCGAGCTGATCCGCGTGCGCAACGCCACCAGCGGCACGGTGATACGTGCCAGGGTGGTCGATGCGGGCGTGGTGGAACCGGCCGAACTTCCCGGCCGTTGAGGGAAATTTACTCGGCGGCGGCCGTGCGCTGCAGCCGTGTCGCCAGCTGAGTCAGCTTGGCGGCGTAGTTGGGATCGGTGGCATAGCCGCCGCGCGCCAAGCCTTGCGCGAAGGCGCCCGCATCGGCGCCCGTGTTCAGGGCGGCGCGGTAGCGCGGGTTGTCGAGCAACACCTGCGCATAGTCGCGGAAGGCGCTGGCCTGGTCCGGGTAGCTGCGGAAGCGCTCCGTTTTCTTCAGGGCCGTGCCGCTGCCCGCTTCGTATTCGGTGGTGACATTGCTGGCCACGTCGCCCTGCCATTTCCCGCCGGCCTTGATGCCGAACAAGTTATTCGTATCCGCGCCCGTGCCCTGGCGCAGCGGACGCTGGCCCCAGCCGGATTCCAGCGCCGCGTGGGCGGCAACGATTTCCGGCGCCACGCCCAGGCGCGCGCCCGTTTCCTGCGTCCATGGCTTGATCGAGGCGAGGAATTGCTGCTGCGTTTCGCCGATCTCGCCGCCCTGGCTGATGGCGCCCAGCACATTCACGGGTTGGCTTTGTTCCAGGTAGGCGCGTCCTTGCGGGCTCAGGCTGGTGGCATTGCCGCCGCCCTGTTCGATGAAGCGGGCCACTTCGCCCTGTACTTGCCGGAACACGCTGCCAAAGCTGTCGCCGGAGGCGGCGGATTCGGTGGCGCGCATATTGCTTTGCGCGGCATGGGTCGCCGCCGTCGATGGCGTCGCCGCCGTGGCGCGGGTGGTCAGGAAATCAGCCTGGCGCATACGTATCTTCCTCGCCATGCAGCACGCGCTGCATGATGCTGTACTGCTCTGTTAATAAATCGCTGTTGCGGGCATTCAGGCGCTTGCATTCAAGCACCATCTGTTCCAGCGCGGCCCACTCAGCCTGGGCCTTGCTGCGCGCGTCTTCTTGCAACAACGCAAACAATTGCGCCATATCGCCTTGCGGGCCCAGCAGGGCAGTGACCAGGCTGACCCGTTGCCGGCGGCGCGCATCGAGCGGTTCGACGGCGGCGATGACCTGGTCGGCCAGCGCCGTCAGCCGGGCGCTCTGGTGTTGCAGGGTGGCCTGGAATTGCTCTTCCAATAAGGTTTGCAGGGCGGCATAGCCGGCGCGGTCTTCCGTCATGCCTAGCAGCACGCGGCGCACGGCTTCCTGGCGCGTGATGCCCTTGCGCGGCGCGGTCACGATTCGCCGCCGTGGAACCGCTGGATCAAGCCTGCCAGCTTCGATGGATCGAACGGCAATTCGCCCTTGGCCAGCGCATCGCGCAGCATGGCCACGCGCTCGTGGTCGATCTCTGGCATGGCGCGCAGGGCGGCCATGGCCGGTTGCAGCACGGCCGATTGCAGTTCCGCCCCGGCCGACGAGCCGGCCATGGCGCCCGCGGCGCCCGCGTTCTCGGCGATCGCCTCGGCCGGCGCGACGGCGCTGCTGCGCACGGCGGCGCCGGTATTGCCGGAGGAGATTTTCATACGTTGTCCCTTGCCCTTAATTTGCATGCTCGTCACGTTCCTTCTTTGCGGGCAGGCCCAGTTTGTCGCGCAGGCGCTGCAAGGTGCCCGAGTCCGGCTCACCCACCTGCAGCTCCTCGCCTTGCGGTTTTTGTCCGGCCATGCCGAACATGGCGGCGATGCTGTCGGCCTGGCCACGCGTCAATATTAACAGTTCGATGCGGCGGTTGATGCCGGCGCTGGCATTTTTCACGTCCAGCGGCGCGCGGTCGGCCATGCCCACCACTTGCAGCACGCTGTCCGGACTCATGCTGCCGATCAGCAATTGTGCGCGCGCCGACATGGCGCGGTTGGCCGACAGGGTCCAGTTCGAAAAGCCTTCATAGCCGGTATTGGCGTATTGCATCGAGTCCGTGTGGCCGACGATCAGCATCTGGTTGTCCATTTGCGCAAACACGGGGCCCATCTGGCGCAACAGCTTGCGGAAACGGTCGGTCGGCACGGCGCTGCCGCGCACGAACATGCCTTGCTTGTCCGTATCGTGCAGCATGACGCGCAAGCCGTACGGCGTGATCACCGATTGCAGGTTGCTCTTCAATCCCGCTTCGTCGCTGAGCTTGTCGAGCGCGCGCGACAGGCTCAGCAAGTCTTCCGGCGACTGGTAGCTCACTTTCGTCTGGTTTTGCGGCGCGGCGCCGGCCTTGCCTTCCTGCGTCTGCTTGCCTTCCGTGCGCGTGTCGCCCGAGCCCTTGCGGGGCATGGGGAAGCGCTCGATGAGGCTGCCACGGGGACCGCCGCTCTGTTCCGGCATGACGCCCTGGCCTTCGCCCTGGCGGCTGCTGGCCGATGCATCCATCATGATTTCCTTCATCGCCTGCTGCTCGCGCGCGGCCATCAGCCACAGCACGAGGAACAGCGACAGCAGGGCCAGGCAAAAGTCGGCGAACGCTACTTTCCAGGCGCCGCCATGGCCATCGTCGTCGTGCTTGCGTCCGGCACGCTTGATGATGGCCTGTTCATGTTTCTCATGCGGCTTTAGCACGGCGGCCTCCCCGGCCTTGGCCTTGCTCTTGTTCGGCACCGCCATCTTCCAGCGCATTGATCCAGCTTTCCAGCTGGGCGAAGCTCGGCTTGATGTTCAGCTGCACCAGGCGGCGGCCCGCATCGATGGCCAGCAGGGGCGGCTTGCCCGCCACGTGCGTGACCAGCACGACCTTCACGCATTCCATGGTCGAGCCTTCCTCGCCCACCAGCTGTTTCATCATGTTGCACATCGGATCGAGCACGCCGTAGCAAAAGAAGATGCCGATGAAGGTGCCGACCATGGCGGCGCCCACTTTTTCCGAGATCTCCGCCGCATCGGCGCCGTCGGCCACGGAATTCATGGCCATCACGATGCCCAGCACGGCGGCCAGAATACCGAAGCCGGGCATGGCTTCGGCGATCTTGTGCAGCGACTTCGACGGTTGCAGCAGTTCGTCGTGGATGGCTTCCAGTTCCTGCTCCAGCACGCCTTCGAGTTCATGCGCGTTGATCTTGCCCATCGCCATCAAACGGAAGTTGTCGACGATGAAGGCGAGCAGCTTCGGCTCTTCCAGCACCAGCGGATAGCGCTGGAACAGGGCGCTTTCGCGCGGCGCCTCGACGTGGGCGTCGAGCGCCTTCAGGCCGCCGGCGGCCGTTTGCAGCAGTTCATACATCAGCAGCAGCAACTGGCGCTGGAATTCCGAGCCTTGCTTCTTGTGCGTGACGATCTTGCGCATCTGGTGCAGCATTTCGCCGAGTACATGCTTGGGGTTGCCCAGCACCAGGGCGCCGACGGCGGCGCCGATGATGATGATCAGCTCGACCGGTTGCCAGATCGCGTGGACGGTGCCGCCCATCAGGGCGAAGCCTCCGAATACACACCCCATCACGATTAAGATACCGATAATTACCATGTCAACTGCCTTTCTGCGTCATTGTGCTGCGTCAATTTGATGGATAGTGCTGAAACTTATGCGTCTTGCAGCATGGCTTTCATCTTGCCCAGCGCCGTCTTGTTGAGCTGGCAGACACGGGCGTCGCTCAGGTCCAGTACGGCGGCTATTTCTTTGTAGCTCAGTTCGAATTCGTAATACATCTGGATCACGCGCTGCTCGCGTTCGTCCAGAGCGCGCAGCGCTTGTTCCAGGCTGCGCCGCACCATCAATTGCTCTTCCGGGCTCGGTGCGCTGTCGGCCTGTCCCAGGCTTTCCTGCAGTACTTCGTCGAAACTGGCGATCAGCTCGGCGTTTTCCGCCAATTGATATTCCTGGAAGGCTTCCGGCGTCAGCTTCAGGGCCGCCATGATTTCCGCTTCCTGCGGCTCGCGTCCCAGGCGCCGGGTCAGGGCGCGCACGCTGTCGCGCAGGCGGTGGCTTTCCTGGCGCACGGCGCGCGGGCGCCAGTCCTGGCGCCGCAGTTCATCGAGGATGGCGCCGCGGATGCGCAGACTGGCATAGCTGCCGAAAGACTGGTCCGGCACGCCGTAGCGGCGCAGGGCTTCGAGCAGGCCCATCAGGCCGATCTGTTCCATGTCGTCGCGGTCGATGGCGCCCGACACCTGCGAATTGAGCTGGCGCACGATGCGTTTCACCAGCGGGGAGTACGCCACCAGATGTTGTTGCTCTTCAGCAACGCTGAGCACGGCCGCGCAAGCGCTGGCGGCGGCATATTCGCCGGCGCCATACGCTTCCTGGTATTGCTCTACATAGGCCAAGGGATCTCCCACTAGGTCGGCTGGCGTGTTGGCTTATTCAATGATCAGCTTGCCGACCATGACTTCGGTGAACGGCTTTTCCATCTGTTCGCGCTCGTAGCTGACATTGAAGGCCTTGTTGATCTGCTCGGCATACTGTTCCACGGTCATGGTTTGCGCCTTGTCCAGCGGGAAACTCGACAGGGTGCTGACGGCGATCGAGCGCATCAGCGGCAAGTGATCCTTGGTCAGCTTTTCCTTTTCCTCGGTGGTGGCGATCACCAGGTCGGCCGACAGGTAATGCGTGTCGCCTTCGCCGGGGCCGCGGCGCAGCATCACGATGACCTTGTCCAGCGTGATGAACTTGCGCGCCTTCTTGCCCGTGGCGGGCGGCGGCGGGGCTTTCGCTTCGGCGGCATCGGCATGGCCGGCGACCGGCTTGGCCAGGTACCACATGGCGCCGCCAGCCGCGCCGGCGGCCAGCACGGCCACGCCGACAAAGCCGGCGATCAGTTTCATTTTCATATTCATCAGGCGCTCTCTCGCTCGTGCATGGCGTAAGTGGTGGCGGCAGTGCTGCCGTCGGACAGGGCGCGGCCCGGTTCGGCATCGTCCTGCTGGCGGCCCGGCTGACGCTGGCCGCGCGCATCGCCTTCGGCAAACGCCTGGGCGGCGGGGCTGCGCGGGGTGGCGCTGATATTCACGGCCACGTCGGTGTACTGGCGCTGCGCCAGGTCGCTGCGCATGTTTTCGCCGATGCCTTGCAGCTGGCGCAACACTTCCGAGTTCGACGCCGTGACGTTTACCTGCAGCGCGCCGGCCGTGTGGCGGATGGAAATTTCAATGCGGCCCAGCATGGGCGGCTCGAGGCGGATCGTCGCGTGTTCGCTGTTGCGGCCGATCTGCGTCTGCAGGCGTTCGCCCAGCGCTTCGCGCAGCGGTTCCTGCCACTGCTGGGCTGGACCGTTGAGTTTGATGGTGTCGCCGGCCGGGGCCGCCGTGGCGGTGTTGGCCACCGCGCCCGCCAGGCCCAGGTTGGGCGCGGCCGGCGCCGCGGCGCCGCGTTCGCCTTCGCGCGCGGTGAACGCGGTGACGGCAGGGGCGGCGGCTGTCACCGGCGCGTTCTGCTGCAGCAGCGATTCGAACGGCTGCGCCGGCGCGCTGCCTTTGGCGGCTGTCGCCGGATTGGCGGCGGCCAGCGGTTCGCGCGTGTCGCGGCCTGCCGCTTGCGGCGTTGCCGGCGCAGCCGCGTTCAGGGTGACCGCCGCCGGATGCAGGCTGATGTTGAGTGCCGGGTTCGCTTGCGCCACATTCGCCTGCGCTTGTGTCTGTGCCTGCGCGCCGGCGCGCGCTTCGGCCGCATCCGTTGGCGGCAGCATCGTCACCGGCAAGCCGATGACGGGGGCGGCCATGGCCGGCAGGTTGCCATCGGCCTGGCTCTCGGCATCGCCGTCCTTGGCGGGCGCGGGCGTGCCGGCGTCGGCCTTGTCCACGCCCGTCACGTCGAGCACCTGCGCAAACAGGGGCAGGGCGGCGGGGACGGCGCCATTGCCGCCATAGCCTGGCGCGCCGGGCAAGGCGGCCTGGGAAGGCGCTGGCGCCGGTGCTGGTGCAGGTGCGGCTGGGGCCGCCCGTGCCGGAGCGGCCGGCGCCGTGTTGAAGTTCATGATCATGCTTGATTCCCGTCCGAGTCGTATTCGCCGAGCGCGGCGTAGGCGACCCAACCTTCCTTATTTGCCTGTAATGCACCCAGGTGTAAGCCCAGGCGTTCTTTTTCCTCAGAGCAAATTTTAACCGCTTGCGCGTGAATTTTGCGCAATTGCAACAATTCTGTTTGTTCCAGCGCAGTCCATGCGCCACGTTCGGCCAGCAGCGGGATGTTTTTCGCCAGGCTGGCCGAGAGTTTTTCCATCGCCGCCCAGTCCGGCTCGGCAAGCGCCGCGCTCAATTGCCGGCTCAGCTGCTGCAGCGCGGCGCGCCTAGGCATTGTTGGCCTGGACGCCCACCCAGCCGCGCTTGATGGTGGTCATCAAGGTCGTCACTTCGTCGATCAGCGTCGGGTCGAGCTTGATGCCGGCCGTGTACAGGCGCGCCACGCAGTAGTCGTACAGGCGCGCCAGATTGACCACCACCTCGCCGCCATTGTCGAAATCGAGCGAGCTCGACAAACCATTGATGATTTGCGTGCACTTGTCCAGGCTGATCGCCTTCTGCTCGTAGCGCTTGCCCACGATATGCCCGCGCGCGCGCGCCAGTTCTTCCAGCAGGCCGTCCGTCAGCACCAGTACCAGTTCGACCGGTGTGGCGCGGGCGGTCTGGGAGTCCAGGTTGACGGCGTGGTAGCTGCCGTAAGCTTCATTGTTCAACATTGTTATCTTCTCGCTATGTTAACTGTGGCGGCGCGGCTGGCACGTCCGCCTTAGGATTTGTCGTTACTGAACATGGCATCGAACATGTCGGAATTCCGCGTCATTTGTTCCTGCAATACTTGCAGGCGGGAATACTGATCCAGGAAACGGGTGTACGCCGTGTTGTACTGGTTGGTCAGACGCTCGCTGCTCTTGGCCAGGCTTTTCTGCAACTTGTCCGTCGCTGCCATGCGCTGGGTGATCTGGCCTTTTGTGACATTGCTCCACTGGCCCAGCACCTTGTCCAGGCCGCCGAGCACGCCGGCAGGGGCCGACAGGCTGTTGTTGCCGAACAGCTTGTCCAGGCCGCCTGGATTGTCCGCCAGCTTGGCCGTCAGCTTGGCCGTATTCAGGCTGATCGTGCCGTCGCGCTGGGCGGTAATGCCATACGCCACCAGCGACACGCCATCGACGTTCAGGCGCAAGGCATCGCCCATGCTGCTGCGCAGGGCGTTCAGGCCGGAGTCGTGGGCAAAGATGCCGGCGGCGATATTTTTCTCCGGATTGCCGGGGCTGGCCAGGCCATCCATCACGCTTTTCAGCTTGTTGTAGGCGTCGACGAAGGCTTGCACGTTGGCGATGGTGCCGGCACTGTCGGTGCCGACGGTCACGGTCAGGGGATTCTCGCCTGCCGTCATGGCCTTGGTGAACGTCATTTTCACGTCGGGCACGTTGGTAAACGTGTTCGATGCCTGGGTGATCTTGGTGCCGGTGCCCTGGGCGCCCAGCCAGACGATGGCATCCTTGGGTGCCACGAGGCTTTTCATGTCGCTCTGCAGCGCCGTCTGCAGCGCCGGATCCGTCACGCTGCCGGTGTCGATCGAGACGGCATTGGCCACGCCCGTGAGATTCGACGTCAGCACCAGTTGCGCCTGGCTGCCGATATTGATGACGGAAGCGGTGACGCGCGCGTTATTCTTGCTGTTGCCATTGATGGCGGCGGCGAGCTCCTGCGGCGTCAGGTAGGCGTCGCCATCCTTGTTGGCGGCTGCCAGGTCGATGTCGAAGGCGTTGTCGGCCGTGACAGCGGCCAGCGGGTCGCCGATGCGGATGGTCATGTTGCCGCCATTGGCGGGCGTGGTGCTGCTCAAGCCGCCATACGAAGTCTGGCTGGCCGTGGCCAGTTGTTCGACAAAGAACGCATAGCTGCCCGGCGCCGCCTTGATGCCGGCCGTGGCCGTGCCATACGCGGTATTGCTGAAGGTGGCGGACTGGCTCAGCACGGATTTGCTGGACGTCATGGTCGTCATCGCCAGCTGGAATGCCGAGATGGCCGATTTCAGGCTGCTCAGCGCGCTAGTGGTGTTGTTGGCCAGCGTGGTCTGAGCCGCCAGGGCTGCCTTTTGCGCCGCGACCGATTTGGTTGCCAGTTGTTCTGCTGTGACGAGCGGATCGTATCGTGGTGCGGTAATTGCGTTTGCCATGCCAGACTCCTGAATAAAGGGATATACCGGTACAAGGCGACCCCCATTCCCGTTTCGTGAAGTTTTCCTGAAAGAAACTTACACAAGCCTCATTTTACCTGCCCGCGGAACCAGAATTGCGTCGCCAGCTCGTCTTGTCGCTTGGCATCAACTCGGTGTTGCTCATTCGCAACATGCTTTTGTTTTTGCGTCAGCACCTGGTCCAGCACCTCGCGCTTGGCCCAGGCCGTATTCAGGGCGCGTTGCGAAACGGCCATGTTGGCTTCGTGCAAATGCAGGTCGGTACGGTGCTGGTCGGCCATCTGCATCACCGCCTGCTTGAAGTTGCCGCAATTGACGGACAGGGCCAGGGGCAGGGCGCCGCTGGGGCCGCTATCCGTGTACAGGCCCGTCAGACGCTCCAGGTTCTTCTGGTAGCGCTCGCGCACGGCCGTCTGCGCCGCCATTTCGCCTTGCAGGCGTTCCACTTCGGTGCTGCGCAGGCCGACCAGGGTGGTCAGGTTGCGGATGGTATGCGCGTCGCTCACGTATGCTCCTAGGCCATGATCTGTTCAAGTTGTTCGATGCACGGTCCCATCGGCGCCTCTTCCTTCGTGCCCTGGCACAGGAAGGCTTCGATGGGCGCGTGCAGCTGCACGGCGCGGTCGGTGATCGGATCGGCGCCGGGCACGTAGGCGCCCAGCGGGATCAGGTCGCGCACGCGCGCATGGCGCGCCATCGACGCTTTCAGCGCGCGCGCCGCCTGCATGTGCCCGGGCGTGATCACCTGCGCCATGCAGCGGCTGATCGAGGCGGCGATGTCGATGGCGGGGTAGTGGCCCCGCTCGGCCAGCTCGCGCGTGAGCACGATGTGGCCGTCGAGAATCGCGCGCGCCGTGTCGACCACGGGGTCCTGCTGGTCGTCGCCTTCGGCCAGCACCGTGTAGATGGCGCTCATGCTGCCGTCAAGGTGGGCGCCGTTGCCGGCGCTTTCCACCAGTTGCGGCAGGTTCGAAAACACGGACGGCGGATAGCCGCGCGTGGCCGGCGGCTCGCCCAGGGCCAGCGCCACTTCGCGCAGGGCCATCGCATAGCGCGTGAGCGAGTCGACCAGCAGCAGCACGTGCTTGCCCTGGTCGCGGAAATGCGCGGCGATCGAATGGCACAGTTCGGTGGCCATGATGCGCATCAAGGGCGATTCGTCGGCCGGCGCGATCACCAGCACGGCCTTTTTCAAGCCTTCGGCACCGAGCGACTTTTCCACGAATTCGCGTACTTCGCGGCCCCGTTCCCCGATCAGACCGACGACGACGACGTCGGCCACCGTCTGGCGCGTGATCAGGCCCAGCAGCACGCTCTTGCCCACGCCGGAGCCGGCCATCAGGCCCACGCGCTGGCCCTTGCCCAAGGTCAACATGCTGTTAATCGCCCGCACGCCCACGTCCAGCGGCTCGACGACCGGTTGTTTCTTCAGGGGATTGATTTTCGGCGGCGTCACTTCCAGGACGTGTTCGCCGCCGAGGCGGCCCAGGTCGTCGATCGGTTCGCCCAGGCCGTTGACCATGCGGCCCAGCCACGAGGGGCCGATCTGCAGGCTGGCCTTGTCGGGCAGGGGCAGGACTCTGGCGCCCGTGGTCAGGCCCGTCGCCTTCTTGAACGGCATCAGGTAGGACAGTTTTTCGCGGAAACCGACGACTTGCGCATCGAGCCACTCGCCGCTCACAGTTTCAATCTGACAACGCTGGCCCGTGTGCAGGCGGCAGCCGGCGCTTTCCAGCAGCAGGCCGGAAGCGCCGACCAGGCGGCCGGTCGGTGTCGCGACCGGGATATCGCCGATCTCGAAGCTGCGCAGCGTGTCGGCGATCATGCAGGCGCGCCCTGGTCCGCGTGTTCGGCGGCCAGCGCCAGGTGGCTGCTGACCTGTTCCATGCAGGCCGACAGGCGCTGATGGCAGCCGGCGTCGACTTCATTGTCGCCGGCCTTGATGCGGCATTCGCCCGCGTCGAGGCGCGCATCGGCGATCAGGTTCCAGCGCTTGGCGCGCTTCGGATCGAGTTCGCTGATGCGTTTCAATTCTTCCGGATTGAGGAAGACGTCGATTTCCTCGCGCGTAGGCGGCATCGACGCCAGGGTCTCGTCGACCAGGGCCAGCAATTGCACCGGCTGCAGCGCCAGTTCCGCGCGGATCACCTGGCGCGCCACCTTGGCCACCAGGTCGACCACTTCCTTGCGCTGCGCTTCGCGGTAATCGGCGCGCACTTTCTTCAGGTCGCGCAGGATGGCGTCGACGGGGCGGGCCAGGCGGTCCAGCGCCACCAGGGTTTCATTGCGGCCTTCTTCGCGGCCCTGCGCCATGCCATCGCTGCGCCCGGCGTCATAGCCGTCCTGCTGGCCTTGCACCAGGCCCACTTCGTAGCCGTCGCGCTGGCCCTGCTCGAAGCCTTCCGAGACGGATGCCTGCCACTGGCCGTCCGTGTCCTCGCTGGCGGCGCGCTGGCCGGCGGCGATGAATTGCGACAGGGGCGGGAAACGATACGAGCGGAAGTGTTTCATTCGATCACCGCTTCAGCAAACAACTGCACTTCGATCTCGCCCGCATCGGCGAGGCCCTTGACGGTGGCCATGATTTCCTGGCGCGTCTGTTCGATGCGCGACAGCGGCACGGGACCGGAACGGCGCATCATGTCTTCGAAGCTCTGCGCCTGGCGGCGCGGCATGGTCTTCAGCACGGCGTCGCGGATCGACGGTTCCGCGCCCTTCAGGGCGATGGCCCACTGTTCCATCGGCACGTCTTCCAGGATGCGCGTGAGCGTGACGTCGCTCTGCGTGGCCAGGATCAGGAAGTCGTACATGCTCAGTTCGATTTCCGAGACGACGTCCGGGTCGTGCGCGCGCAGCAGTTCGACCAGCGCGGCGCGGTTGCCCGGCATGCGGTTGAGAATCTCGGCCGCCTGGCGGATGCCTTCCACGCTGGTGCTTTGCGTGTCGAGCGTGCCCAGGCAGCGGCCCACCAGTTCGTCGAGCTCGACCAGCAGGTCGCGGTCGATCTCGTCCAGGCGCGCCAGGTTCAGCAAGACCAGGTCGCGGCCTTCAGCGGGCAGGGCGTCGAGGATCTGGCCGGCCAGCGCGGGCGGCAGGAAGGCCAGGAACACGGCTTGCATCTGCACGTGCTCGTTGACGATGTATTCGGCCAGCCACTTTGGCGAGGCCCACTGCAGGCGCGCCATTTTGGGACGGATAGCGTCGCCGTAAATGTTGTTGAGCACGCTATTTGCGATATCGCTGCCCAGCGCCATGTCCAGCGAACGCTTCAGGTAGCTGCGCGAGGCGCCATGCACGCCGCTTTGCTGGCGGTAGTCGTCGAAGAAGGTCTGCATGGCCGTTTTCACGGATTCGACCTTGATGCCGCTCATGCGCGACATCACTTGCGTGACTTCCAGCAATTCTTCGCGCGACAGGCAGCGCAGCACGTTGGCGGCCTGTTCTTCGCCTATGCTCAGCAGCACGATAGCGGCCTGTTCCACGGGAGTCAGGCTGACGCTTTCGTACTCTGCGCCGTCGGAGGGATTATTGTTGTTGAGTTCGGCCATTTTTCTGCATCCATTGTTTGACGACTTCGGCGACACGCTCGGGTTCTTTTTCAGCCAGCACTTTCAGGTGGTCGACCATCACGTCGACCGCCGAGCCTGGTGGCGGCAAGTCATAATTTTCCAGCAGCGGCACCACCGGCATGCTGTTGCCGGCGGCGGCCTCGCCTTCGAGCGCCAGCGGGCTGCCATTTACGCCCAAGGCCGGCGCGCCGGCTGCGGCCACGCCATTGGCGCCGGCGGCGGCGGCGCTGCTGCTGCCGCCCAGTGCCAGGGCCGGATCGAGCTGTTTCAGTGGCGGCGGCGCCAGGCGCGAGGTCAGCAGGCGCAGCAGCGGACGCAGGATCAGGAAGTAGCCGAGCACGGCGCCCAGGGCGTACAGCAGCCAGCCGCTGAAATCGACGACGGTGTCGCGCTCTTCCCACCACTGCGCCACGGGCGGCTTGGCAGGGAAGGCCAGCGCCGTCAGGCTCAGGCTGTCGCCGCGCTGGGCGTTGATGCCCAGGCCGCTGTTGAGCATTTTTTCAATATTGCCCAGTTCGGCAGGGGTCCAGCCCGTTTTCGGGTTCGGTGCGGCGGCGCTGTTGAGGACCACGGCGACGCTGAGTTTTTCCAGGCGGCCACGGCTGCGCTTGATCTGCGTGATGCTGCGGTCATACGCGTACTGGCGCGTGGTGGCGTTCTTGCGGGCCGTGCCGTCGTCGGATGGCTTCGGTGCGCCATCGGCGGGCGCGGCGCCGGCGGCGTCGGCCGGTGCCGGCACGGCGGCCGCCGGAGGACGGTTCGACAGGCTGCCGGGAATGCCGGCCACGGTGCGGTTGCGTTCCTGCTCTTCGCGCATCGCTTCGCTCGTCACTTTCGGGGCTTCGCCGTATTTTTCCAGCGTTTCGTCCACGCGGTCGTTGTTCACGGCGGCCGTCACGCTGAGCTTGAAGTTGTCTTCGCCGATGACGGGGCCGAGCAAGCCCGTGACGTTGCGGCGGATTTCATCCTGGAAACGTTTCGCGCCTTCATTGCCGGCGGCCGACGCATCGAAACCGTCCGTCAGGTCGACGTGCGAGGACAGCAGGTTGCCGCCCTGGTCGACCAGGCTCACGCGCGTGGGCGCCAGGCTGGCGACGCTGCCGGCCACCATGTTGATGACGGCGGCGATCTGTTCCGGCGCCAGGGTGCGGCCCGGTTTCAGCGCCACCACCACGGAGGCGGACGATTTGTCGCCATCGCTGGCGACGAACGAGGTCGACTTGGCGATCGACAGATGGACGCGCGCCGAAGCGATCGCGTCCATCGTCATGATGCTTTGCGCCAGTTCGCCTTCCAGGCCGCGGCGGAAGCGCACGTCCTGCACGAATTGCGACACGCCCAGCGGATCATTCTTGTCCATCAGTTCCAGGCCGGCCGGCAGCTGCGCCGTCACGCCCTTCGAGGCGAGCAGCATGCGCACCTTGCCCAGCATGGCGTCGGGCACCAGCACCTGGCCGCTGTCCGGATGCAGGCGGTAGGGGATGTGCTCGGCGTCCAGCGTGGCCATCATATCCGTCACGGCCACCTTTTCGCGCGCGCCAAACACCGGCTTGTAGTTGGCCTGGTCGCGCCAGGCATACATGGTCACCATGGCGGTGATGCCGATGGCCAGCGCGACGATGGGAACCAGGTTTTTCAGCAGGGCGGGCGGGATGGCGGGCTGGGCGCCAGGGCGCCAGCGCGCAAATGCGGACTTCATGGTGGTAATCACTTGGGGTAACTTTCGCTGGGAGGCTGGGCGTGGATCAGGACGTGAAGATTACAGAGGCAGTTTGATGAGTTCGTCGACGGCGCCCATGACCTTGTTGCGCACTTGCATCAACATGGAGAAGGACAGGCTTGCTTCCTGGCTGGCCAGCATGGCGCCGACCATGTCGTCGCTCTTGCCGCTGTCGACGTCGCTCATTTTCTGCGCGGCCAGGCGGTCGTCGCCGTTGACCTTGCCGATGGCGTCTTGCATGCTTTGCGCAAAGGAGAAGCCCGATTGTTCCGGCGCGCCGAACTGGGCGGCGGGCGCGATGCTGGCGCCCAGGGCGCGCGCGTCATTGCTCAGTGCTGCCAGATCGGCCTTGATCAGACCTGCGAGTTCGTTGCTCATCTTGCCCTCTACTTTCAATATGCGGTGACGTATCAATAGAATTACTGGTGTTGCCAATCCGGCAGCAGTGCAATCATGCCATCCTGCCCGGCCCGGTCCACAAGGCCCATCAGTTTTATCAGTTGCCACACCATCCGCTGAAGCAGACTCGAACAAACTCAGCAAACCTGCGCCGACATGATTCACATGGCCATGACAACTAATATTTATCTGATAAAAGTTTCTTCTGGTGGCAATAACGGAATGGAAACTGCCATAAAAACCGGAATCAGGTAAGCGGAATGGCGCACTGCAAATCACTATTTTGTCGCTATAAGCTTACCTCGCGGCAACTATAAAGTAAAGAGTGGATTGGCTCAAGGAATATTGATACATGGCAATATTTAGCGTTTTCATGTATTGTTCAGCACCGTAGTCATCTACCATGCGATACGATGCGCAATCGTTTGCTTGCGGGCCTGCCGGCCAGGCCAAGATGATGCTGTATTTAATTTCGGGCGATCCGTATAATTTGTTCTGCCACCGCAATACCGACATGACCACTACATGACAATCATTACCAAGACAGATCAAACTGCGCGCCATCAAGTCCTCGATTCCTGTCTGCTTGGACGTCCTGTCCATTTGCTGCATGTATTCGGCGCCCAGCTGCGCGACGACCTGGCCGTGGCCCTGCGCCAGCCCATGAGCCGTCGCTACTGGGGCAATTTCCAGATCGATGCCGTGAGCTTGTCGCGCGTGGAGAACGAGGACGGCGCGAACCGCTGGCTGAGTTTTTCCGCGCCGGCCGGCCAGCCGGGCTTTGCGCTCGAGCGGCAGATACTCTTGAGCGTGCTGAACTATCGCTATGGTAGTGCCGGCGCCAAGGGGGCGCTGCCCGATCCGGCGCAGGTGCGCGTGACGGCCACGGAGGAGCGCCTCGCTGTGGTGCTGGGACAACAGTTGGTGGGCAGCTTGTTTGCCCGCATCCACAAGAACCTGCAAACCCTGGGCAAGAGCAGCGACATCGATACCAGTGCCGAGGTCGCCGTGCAGTCGGGCGTGCATCCGGCGCGCGGCAGCTGGATCATCACGGTGGCGCTCAGCGACGTCGAGGCGGGGCAGAGCGGCCAGTTCTGGTTTTCGCTCGACAAGCGCCTGATGGCCGACGTGCTGCGCGGCCTGCTGCCTGAGCGCGCGCAAGCGAAGAAAGCCTTGCGCGGCAGCGTGCGCCCGCTCGCGTCGCGCCTGCAAGTGACCCTGGAAGGCCGGCTGGTCAGCAAGCAGATGCAGCTGGGCGCCTTGTTCGACTTGCGCGTGGGCGACGTGATTCCCGTCAGCCTCAGTCGTACCGACGTCATGCTGGACGACTCCCGTTTATTTACAGCGGCTGTTTCCGAACACAAGGGCAAGCTCTGTTTAACCTCATTTGAAGATGTCGAATAATATGAATATGACCGATACCAACCAGAGCGAAACCCTGCTGGAAGACCTGGGCGATGACATGATCATCGACCAGGGCGACGTCTCCGACGTGGCCAGCACCCGCGCGCGCCGCGACATTCCGCAGATGATGCGCAAGATTCCCGTCACCCTGACCCTGGAAGTGGGCTCGGCCCGCATTTCGCTGGAAGAGCTGATGGCCATCGGCCCGGAAAGCGTGATCGAACTCGACATGCTGGCCGGCGAACCGCTGGTGATCAAGGTCAACGGCACGCCGATCGGCCGCGCCGAAGTGGTGGTGGCCGGCGAGAACTATGGCCTCAAAGTCATCGACCTCGACGGCCTCAATCTCGACCTGATGACAGCATGAAGCTGGCGGTACCCGGTTTGAGCCGGCGCCGCGGCGCGCTGGCTGCCGCGCTGGCTGTTCCTCTTTTGATGCTGTGCTGCGGCGCCGCCGGCGCGCAGGACCTGCTGGCCGGCGTGGTGCCGGGCGCAAAGACCGACCTGTCGGTGAAGATGCAGATCCTCGTTGTCATGACCCTGCTCGGGCTGCTGCCCGTGATGGTCATGATGATGACCAGCTTTACCCGCTTCGTCATCGTGCTGTCCCTGCTGCGCCAGGCCCTGGGCCTGCAGCAGGGCTTGCCCAACCGTATCGTCACGGGCATCGCCCTGATCCTCACCTTGCTGGTCATGCGCCCCATCGGCGACCAGGTGTGGAAGGAAGCGTTCGTGCCGTACGACCGCGACCAGATCGGCATGCAGGAAGCCCTGAAGATCGCCGAAGTGCCGATTTCGCGCTTCATGCTGGCGCAGACGAGCAAGGCCGCGCTGGCGCAGATCGCCCACCTGGCCGGCGAACCGTCGAGCATGCGTCCGCAAGACCACAGCTTCACGGTCAAGCTGGCCGCGTTTGTCTTGTCCGAACTCAAGACGGCGTTCCAGATCGGCTGTATGCTGTTCATACCGTTCCTCATCATCGATCTGGTGGTGGCGTCCGTGCTGATGGCCATGGGCATGATGATGCTCTCGCCGCTGGTGATCTCGTTGCCGTTCAAGCTGCTGCTGTTCGTGCTGGTCGACGGCTGGACCCTGACCGTCAACACCTTGGTTACCAGCATACAGGGCTATTGAGCGATGTTTACCCCTGAAGTCGCCGTTGACCTGATCATCGAAGCGCTGCATGTCGTGATGCTGCTGGTGGTCATCCTGGTCGTGCCGGGTTTGCTCATGGGCCTGCTGGTCGCGCTGGTGCAGGCGGCCACCTCGATCAATGAACAGACCATGAGTTTCCTGCCGCGCCTGCTGGTCACCTTGCTGGCCCTGATCCTGGCCGGACGCTGGATGGCCGGCTACCTGATGGATTATTGCGTGTCCATTTTTCAGCGCGCGGCCACCCTGGTCGGATAGCGCCGCGCGCCATGGATCAGATTTTCAATCAGCTGCTGCCGTTTCTGCTGGCCGTGTGGTGGCCGTTCTGCCGCATCCTGGCCATGCTCAGCGCCTCGCCCGTGATCGGCGACGCCATGGTGCCCGTGCCCGTGCGGGTGCTGCTGTCGCTGGTGCTGGCGATCCTGATGCTGCCCGTGATGCAGGCGTCGGGCATCTCGCAGGACTTGCTGAAGATCGATCCGTTTTCCCTGCACGCCGTCGTCGCCACCCTGGAGCAGGCCATCGTCGGCTTCGTTCTGGGCCTGGCCTTCCACTTCGCCATGTCCGTCATGTCGGTGCTCGGCTACCTGGTCTCGAGCCAGGTGGGCTTTTCCATGGCCGTCATGAACGACCCGCTCAACGGCACTTCGTCGGACGTGATCACGGGTTTGCTCACCATCATGTGCATGATCGTGTTTTTCGCCATCGACGGCCACCTCGTGCTGACGGGCGTGATCGGCGCCAGTTTCAAGGCCTGGCCAGTGGGGCAGGGCTACGGGCCGTTGCTGCTGCAGACCGTGGCGTACAACGTGGCGTGGATCTTCGCCGCCGCCATGCTGCTGGCCTTGCCCATCATCTTTTCCACCATGGTGGTGCAACTGGGCTTTGGTTTCCTGAACCGCGTGGCGCCGTCGCTGAACCTGTTTTCGCTGGGTTTTTCCATGATCACCATGTTCGGCCTGCTGATGCTGATGCAGATCGTGCGCTTTATCCCGGAACACTATGTCGCCATGACGAACCGTGTGCTCGATATGATCGCCGAACAGATGCGGGTGGCCCATGGCGGATAGCAGCACGGGCGACAAGACAGAAAAGGCGTCAGCCCAGAAGCTGAAGAAATCGCGCCAGGAAGGGCAGGTGGTGCGTTCGCGCGACCTGTCGACGGCGCTGGGCATTTTGATCAGCATGAAGGTCTTCATCTACCTGCTGCCGGGCTATCTGGTGAGCTTTCGCGAACTGTTCGCCATGGCCTTCATGCCGCTCGACAGCAAGGGCGCGCTGGACAATGCCATGTCGATGGCGTTTACCACCTCGGTGGGCTTGCTGATCAAGATGATCGTGCCGCTGTTTTGCGTGCCCCTGTTCGTCGTGCTCGGCTCACTGATCCCCGGCGGCTGGGTCGTCAGCACGAAGAACTGGATGCCGAAGATGGAGCGCCTGAGCCCGGCCAAGAACCTGGGCCGCCTGGTGTCGCCGAAGCATGGCTTTGAATTCGGCCTGTCCATCGCCAAGGCCGCCGTGCTGGGCATGGTGCTCGTGCACGTGAGCCGCTCCAGCCTGACGCAGTACGTGGATTTGCAACACCGGCCCCTGCAGCAAGCCATGCTCGACGGTTCCGCGCTGATGCTTGACGGCCTGATGGCGCTCATTTCCGTCTTCGTGCTGTTCGCCATCATCGACGTGCCGGCGCAGGCGTTTTTCTTTGCCCGCAACCAGCGCATGAGCAAGCAGGACGTCAAGGAAGAACACAAGAGCAGCGAAGGGCGGCCCGAAGTGCGCCAGCGCATCCGCCAGCTGCAGCAGCAGATCGGCCGGCGCAGCGTGCGCAAGACCGTGCCCGACGCCGACGTGGTGATCGTCAATCCCGAGCACTACGCCGTCGCGCTCAAGTATGACCAGGACCGCGCCGAGGCGCCGTTCGTCGTTGCCAAGGGCGTCGACGAGATGGCGCTGTATATCCGGCAAGTGGCGAAGGAACACGATATCGAAACGCTGGAGTTGCCGCCGCTGGCGCGCGCCATCTACAACACCAGCCAGGTGCAGCAGCAGATTCCCGTGCAGCTGTACCAGGCCGTGTCGCAGGTGCTGAACTACATCCTGCAATTGAAAGCATTCCGGTCCGGGCAGCGTGCTGCCCAGCCCGTATTACCCACCGAGATGGCCGTGCCATCTCATTTGAGCGAGGTCGTACCGCCATGAATTTCCTGAACCGGTTGGTTGCCGAAATGCGCCGCCACAAGTTCGCCACGCCGCTGTTCCTGCTGGTGATCCTGGCGATGATCATCCTGCCGCTGCCGCCCGTGCTGCTCGATATCCTGTTCACTTTCAATATCGTGCTGGCACTGATCGTCATCCTCGTCAGCGTGTCGGCCAAGCGGCCCCTCGATTTCTCCGTCTTCCCGACGGTGATCCTGGCCACCACCATGCTCAGGCTGACCCTCAACGTGGCGTCCACGCGCGTGGTGCTGCTGCACGGCCATACTGGCGCGGACGCGGCCGGTAAGGTGATCGAGGCCTTCGGTAACGTGGTGATCGGCGGTAACTTCGTCGTCGGTATCGTGGTCTTCGTGATCTTGATGATCATCAACTTCGCCGTCGTCACCAAGGGCGCCGAGCGTATTTCCGAGGTGTCGGCGCGCTTCACCCTCGATGCCTTGCCGGGCAAGCAGATGGCCATCGATGCCGACCTGAACGCCGGCCTGATCAACCAGGAAAAAGCCCAGATCCGCCGCAAGGACGTGGCCGCCGAAGCGGATTTCTACGGCGCCATGGACGGCGCGTCGAAGTTCGTGCGCGGCGATGCCGTCGCCAGTATCCTGATCCTGATCATCAACATGGTCGGCGGCGTGGCCATCGGTTCGCTGATGCACGATCTGTCGTTTGGCGATGCCTTCCGTCAATACGCGCTGCTGACCATCGGCGATGGCCTGGTGGCGCAGATCCCGGCGCTGCTGCTGTCGGCCGCGGCTGCCATCCTGGTGACCCGCATCAGCGATTCGGGCGACTTCGAACAGCAGGTGGCAGGCCAGGTACTGACCTCGCCAACGGTGATCTTCAGCGCGGCCGGCATGATGGTGGCGCTGGCCCTGATTCCGGGCATGCCGTGGTTCATGTTCATGACCTTCGCCGCCGTGCTGGCCTTCGTGGCCTGGCGATTGACCAAGCGCGTGAAGGGGCCGGACGCGGCGGGCATGGCGGCCATCGAGGCGGCCTTGCGCGACGACAAGCCGGCCGAACTGGAGTGGCAGCAACTGCCGGCCGTGCAGCCATTGATGGTGATGCTCGGCTATAAACTGGTCGGCATGGTGGATAAAACGCAAGGCGAGCCGCTGAACAAGCGCGTCAAGGGCGTGCGCCAGAGTTTGTCCGAGGCGATGGGCTTGCTGCTGCCGAATATCGGCGTGCGCGACGACCTGGCCCTGAAACCGTCGCAATACGCGATCGTGCTGTCCGGCACCGTGGTGGCGCAGGCGGAAGTGCAGGCCGACCGGCTGATGGCGATCCCGTCGCCGAACGTGTATGGCCAGCTGGACGGCATTCCCGGCATCGAGCCGGCCTACGGCATGCCCGTCACGTGGATCGAACCGAGCGAAAAGGCGCATGCACTGGGCCTTGGCTACCAGGTCATCGAGGCGCCCAGCGTGATCGCCACGCACTTGTCGAAGATGGTGCGCGAATACCTGCCGGAACTGTTCCGCCACGAAGATGTGTCGAACATGATGGAGCGCCTGACGGCCCTGTCGCCCAAACTGGCCGGCGCGCTGGACAAGGCGCTGACGCACACGCAGCTGCTGCGCGTGTTCCGCGTCTTGCTGGCGGAAAACGTGTCATTGAAGGATATCGTGCCCATCGCCACCACCTTGCTCGACAGTTCAGAAACCACCAAGGATCCCATCCTGCTGGCGGCCGAAGTGCGTTGCGCGCTGCGGCGCCAGATCGTCAGCGGCCTGTTTGGCCAGAAGATGGAAATGCAGGCGTTCAACCTGGGCGGCGAGCTGGAAAACATGCTGCTCGGCTCATTGAACCAGGCGCGCCAGTCGGGCAAGGTGACGCTCGATAACTATCCGATCGACCCGCATCTGCTGTCGCAGCTGCAGGTGAACATGCCGGTGGCGCGCGAGCAGATGAAGCAGCAGGCCACGCCGCCGCTGCTGCTGGTGCTGCCGCAGATCCGTCCGCTGCTGGCCCGCTACGCGCGCCTGTTCGCGCCGGGCCTGCATGTGCTGTCGTACAACGAAATCCCGGAAAACCGCGAAGTGAGCATCATCGGCACGGTGGGCTAGTAGGGCGGGATGAAAAGAAAAACGGCGCTGCGGGCGCCGTTTTTTGTGCTGTATCAATCCTGCTGTATCAATCCTGCTCGTCGATGGGCGGCAACAGATCGTGCTCCTGGCCATCGGCCAGCAGCAGCACGGTGCCGCCTTGCGCCGCTTCTGCCTCGTTGCCATAGTCGTAGCCGAGCGGCGCCGCCACTTCCTTCGAGGCGGCGATGGTCTCTTCTTCTGCTGCCGCCGCAGGTGCTGCGGGCGCATCGGGATCGGCCGCCGCTTCCGCTTCCGGCTGCGTCAGCAGCAAGGCCACTTCGGCCATGGCGCGGAACAGGGGCAGCGACAGCGCAGCGGCACCCGCCTGCATCGGGTAATTGCCGTGCATGCGCTGCGCGTGCAGCTGGCGGTTCAGGCGGCAGCGCACGACGCGCAGGCCCGCGCGCCGCACGGCGCCGGCGATCTCGGGCAGGGCCAGGCGCAGGTGGCGCAGCGCCGCTTCCTCGTCGGCGGCCAGTTCCAGCAGCACGCCGTCGCCGGCCGGCTCCATCTGGATCACGACCCGGCCGATGCCGATGATGATCAGCTCGACGCGCAGCGCCACCTTGCCGCGCCGCCTCGGCGTTGCCTCATCGTCTTCATCGCTGGCCAGCACGCGCAGCAGCAGGCGCTGGCCGCCCCAGCCATACACGGCAAAGCGCCACGCTTCGCTGTCGACCGTCAGTGGCGGACGGGCGCCTTCACGCAGCAGCGCCGGTTGCTGCTCGGCCATGAACAGGCTGCCCGGCACGTGCTGGCCGCGCGCCTGTTCCTGCAGCGCCGCATACTGTTCGCCATAGGTCTTGACCATCACGCGCCACGAGGCGGCCAGCTGCGCCGCGTCGGGCGGCTGCCACACCAGCTGGCGCGTGAAGAACAGCTGATTGACCTGCATGGCGCTGCTGTCGCGCGGCATGGCGCCGCCCGTGCCGTCGGCGTTGGGCTTGATGAGGGACGCCAGGCTGTCCTGGCCCTGCTGCTGCAGCTGGGCGGGCAGGGTGCCGGCGTCCGGTGCGGGTGCCATGTAGGGCCCGATCGGCACCAGCGGCTGGACCACGCCCGGCACCATCGGCGTCGCGGGGCTGACGTCGAAGCGCTGGGTAATCAGGGGCACGGGATTGCCCGATGCAATGCGGTCTATCGCCATGCCATTGCTTCCTGCTGATACCTATTCATCCGATCCGCCATCGCGTCCTGCCAGTCACTATTGTAGTAAAGAAAGAATCAGCTTGCTCATGCTCTGGCTTTGCTTGAGCATGGCCGTGCTCGCCTGCATCAGCATTTGCGCCGAGGTCATGTTGGCGCTTTCGGCCGCGTAATCGACATCCATGATGCGGCCGATGGCGGTCTTGGTGTGGGTGATCATGTTGGACAGGTTATTGTAGACATGACCGAGCCGGTTCGCCGTGGCGCCCAGCGCCGAGCGCACGCTGCCGACCTTGTCGACGGTCGCCGCCAGCAGGTCTATCATGCCGTTGGCGCTGCTGTTGCTGGCAAATTCGCTGCCGGGCGTGGCGCCTGGCGCGAAATTGGCCGAGATCGCCTGCAGCGCCGCATCCAGGCCGGCCATGTCGCCCGCCACGCTGAACTGCATGGTCTCGCTGCCGCTGGCGCCGATCTGGAACGTCATGGCTTGCGACAAGGTGCCGTTGCCGGCGCCGCCGTTGCCCAGCAATAAGGTGCCGCCGTAGCGGGTGTTCGTCATCACGTTGTACAGTTCGGCGCCCAGCGCATCGTATTCGCCCTGCATGGCGTCGCGGTCCTTCTGGTTCGACGAGGCGTCCGCTGCCTGGGTGGCCAGGTCCTTCATGCGCACCAGCATGCTGGTGACTTCGCCAAACGCGCCTTCGGCCGTCTGCAGCAGCGAGGTGCTGTTTTGCGTGTTGCGCATGGCCACCGCCATGCCGCTGGTCTGGGCGCTGAGCCTGGTGGCGATCTGCAAGCCGGCCGCGTCGTCCATGGCCGAGTTGATGCGAAAGCCTGTGGAGAGGCGCGTCATCGACGTCGACAGCAGCTGCTGGGCCCAGCCCATGGCCCGCTGGGCAGACAGTGCGGCGGTATTGGTATGAATGCTCAGCACGCGGCGGCTCCAGTGGATGATTGTTCGGTGTTCTGCCTTGTATAGGCGACTATGCCGGCAACATCGTTAAACGTGATGGCAATTTAGTTCAATTTGCCTGAATGCGTCGCGCTGCAGGCGAAAAAAAAGCCAGACCGGAGTCTGGCTTCGATAGGTTGGCCGCACGCGGCCAAGTCCATATTATTGCAGCAGGGACATGACCATCGAGGACATGCTGTTGCTTTGTTTCAGCATCGCGGTGCCAGCTTGCAGCAGCATTTGCGACGACGTCATGTTCGAGCTTTCGGTCGCGAAGTCGGTGTCCATGATGCGGCCGGTAGCGGCTTTGGTGTTGGTGGCGATGTTCGACAGGTTGGTGTTGACGTGGTCCAGACGGTTGGCCGTCGCGCCCAGTGCCGAACGCAC
>NZ_JBWBYV010000041.1:0-53464 GCF_056174685.1 Janthinobacterium sp. BHSEK | reverse complement strand
TACTCACCCGTTCGCCACTCGCCACCAGAGCAAGCTCCGTGCTGCCGTTCGACTTGCATGTGTAAGGCATGCCGCCAGCGTTCAATCTGAGCCAGGATCAAACTCTTCAGTTTAATCTCTGTTACTTTGCCATTTTATTGGCACCGTCTTGCGACGGGTCGCTCACTCAAAAAACTGACAGGCTACTTCCGAAGAAGTATCCTATTTCATTATTTCTTGTGAACATTTGATATTTTAAGTATTACAGCAATCCGAAGATCACTGCTGCACTACATCAAATGCCCACACTTATCGACTGTTAATTGTTAAAGAACTGTATTCGGTGCTACTTTCGCGCTATCGACAAAGCGTTGTGTTTGTCAGCTGCGAAGAAGGAAGAGTATGAAGCATTTCACTACATCCGTCAACTCCTTCTTTTTTCTCGCTCTACGCTGCATTTGCATGCGTTGTTCAGCGAGGGGGCGAATTATAGCCCTGCCCCGCGCGGCCCGCAAGCGCTATTTTCCCGCCCTCGCCGCCCAGCAAGCATAGTCTTCACTTCAAGCGCCTTTTTGTGCAGCCTGTCGCAATCGGCTGGCGTAGTTCGTGGTCTTTAGGCACAGTGGCAACATCAGACTCTGACGCTACTCAACAAGGGGTTAAACTTGCCCGCTGCGTCGATTAACTCTTGTACTTGAAAGTGCCCCCATGCTTCCGATTTCCAGCCTGCCCCAATTGTTGAAAACCATCCTCGCTTGGTTGCAACGGGCATTCGACGCGACGACGACCTGGGTTACTCAGTTGTCTTGGTGGAAATTCTTCCTGTTCGCTGCACTGGCTCTGATCGCCGGTTCCATTTTGCAAGATGAGCTGTTCTCGTCCAGCCCGGACGAAGAAGTGGTCATCAAGTCGCATAAACGCAGCAACAAGGGTTCAGGGGAAACCAATATCCTGATCGACGATACGGGCATCCATTTCAATCCCCGCAACGGCAAGAACCGGCGCAGCAGCACGGCCGATGCGGCCAGCGATCCAGCCGATGCCGCCGAGGCGGATGCAAAAGCCAGTGCCGTGCCGCCGGAACCGCCGCAACCACCAGCCGCCCCTGCCAAGCCCAACTATCCGGTGACCACCAATGCTTCGGGGGAAGAAGTCCATATTGAATTACCGCCACAAATCGGCGAAGAGTTGTCGAATGCCATCGAAGAAGCCGTCGATGATGCGGCGGAGCAAAAGGTGTCGCGCTATCACCAGCAAGCCTCGACCTGGTTCAAGAGCTTTGTCTCCCTGCTGGTACTGGCCCTGTTCGCCATGAAAGCCCTGGTCGGCGGCAAGAAACGCGCCGAAGCGGAAACCGTCACGGCCAACGAAGCGGCCGAGCGCGAATCCATGCAGCGCCAACTCAGCGAAGCGAAGATGCAGATGATGCAGGCGCAAGTCGAGCCGCACTTCCTGTTCAATACGCTTGCCTCCGTCGAACACCTGATCCAGGTCGACCCGCCGCGCGCGGCCAAGATGCAGCGCAGCCTGATCCAGTATCTGCGCGCCGTGCTGCCGCAAATGCGCGACAACGCCCTGATTACCAACCTGGGCCGTGAAGCGGACATGGTGCAAGCGTACTTGAACCTGCTCAAAATGCGCATGGAAGAACGCCTGACCGTCGACTTCCAGATTCCCGACGGCCTGCGCAGCGCAGCCTTCCCGCCCATGATGCTGCAATCGATGGTGGAAAATGCCATCAAGCACGGCCTGGAAGTCAAACCGGAAGGCGGCACCCTGCGCATCGTGGCCGAAGTGGCGCACAGCAAGCTGCGCGTGACGGTCACCGACGACGGCCTCGGCTTTGGCGTGGTACCCAGCGATGGCACGGGACTGGGTTTGCCCACCATCCGCGAACGCCTGAAGCTGCTGCATGGCGACCAGGGCAGCCTGACCATTACGCCAAATCAACCGTCCGGCGTGTGTGCGGTGATCGAAGTGCCATATCAATTGTCCAAATAAGACAGTTGATAAAAACGCTAAATCATTGAATAATCAATCTTCGCCTGTTCACACTTGAGACCTATGCCTACCGCTATTATTGCCGACGACGAAAGACTGATGCGCGACCAGCTGCGCCTGCGCCTGGGCCAGGCCTGGCCTGAACTGGAAATCATCGGCGAAGCCAAGAATGGCGACGAAGCGATCGAACTGGTGGAACAACTCAAGCCCGATTTTGCCTTCCTCGATATCCGCATGCCGGGCAAGACGGGCATGGAAGCGGCGCAAGTAATAGGCAGCAAGACGCATATCGTCTTCGTCACGGCCTATGATAGCCATGCCGTCGAAGCCTTCGAGCGGGGCGCCGTCGACTACGTGCTCAAACCGCCCGAGCATGAGCGCTTGCTGGTGACGGTAGAGCGCCTGAAAACGCACTTGAACAAGCCGGCCCTGGACGTCAACAGCAGCGTCACGGCCATGCTGTCGCAACTGGCGGAAAAAATCACGGCCAAGCCCGCTTACTTGCAATGGATACAGGCCAGCATCGGCCAGGACTTGCGCATGATCCCCGTGGAAGAGATTTTGTTCTTCCGTTCTGACGAAAAATACACGTGCGTGCAGACGGCCAAGTATGAAGCGCTGATCCGCAAGCCCGTACGCGACCTTGCCGAAGAGCTCGATCCTTCGCTGTTCTGGCAAATCCACCGCGCCACCCTGGTCAACGTGAATGCCATCGAAGGCGTGACGCGCGACATCCGCGGCCGCCACCTGGTACTCATCAAAGGCAAATCCGACAAGCTCGAAGTCAGCCGCAGCTTCCTGCATCTGTTCAAGCAAATGTAAATCGCTCGCCGCCGCCCGGCCCAGGCCGGTGCGGCGCCTTGATCTCTTCCTTTCCCCTTCCTGCGCCACATCAAGCCGCGCCGCGCCAGCAGGCATAGGCTAGATAAAGTCCAACCTCCCAGCACCGTCTTGCCTGCCTTCGTACACGTTCGCAAGGAGAACCCCATGCCCGACCGAGGCAGTCCCGCACTGCTGCGCATCTTGCCGCTGGGTATGGCGGCGGCGCTTTTGCTGTGCTTGTTTCCCCCACTGAAAGCCCGCCGGCAACAGCAGGCACGCGGCCAGGCCATCATCGACAGCGCCAGCGACGCCATCATCAGCATCGACAGCCGGCAAATCATCCTGCATGCGAACGCGGCGGCGGCCAGATTGTTCGACGACACGCCGGCCGGCATGCGCGGCATGCGCCTGGGCCACTACATCCTGCGCGACTTGCGTACCCTGGGTGGCCTGGGCAAGCACGATGGCGAGCCGCCGTTTGGCGACATCAGCCAGGAACTGCGCCTGACGGGCCGGCGCGCCACCGACTACACCTTGACGGGACGGCGCAGCGATGGAGTCATGTTTCCCCTCGAAGGATCGCTCTCGGCCATGCAGGAAGATGGCCATAGCGTATTTACCATCATCGTGCGCGACATTACGGCGCGTCAGCAGATGCATGAACAGCTGGCCCGCTCCTTTTCGCAACTGCGTGAATTGTCGAGCGCGCTGCAAACCATCCGCGAAGAAGAACGCAAGCATATCGCGCGCGAACTGCATGATGACCTGGGGCAATTGCTTGCCACCTTGCGCGTCGACCTGACCCTGGTGCGCCAGCACACGGACACCACCGCGCCCCTGCAAGCCTTGCTGCACAGCATGGACGGTTTGCTGGTGACGGCCATCACCTCGCTGCGGCGCATCGCCAGCAACCTGCGCCCGCGCGCGCTCGATGAAGGGGGATTGTATTTTGCACTGCAAAAACTGCGCCACGACTTCCTGCTGCGCCGCGCCATCCATTTCGATTTGCTGGCTGACGAGGCCGACCTCGTGCTCGACGATGCGCGCAGCACGGCCATCTACCGCATCGTGCAGGAAGCGCTGACGAATATCGCGCGCCATGCCGAGGCCAGCCACATCACCATCGCCCTGCACCGCATCGATTCCTCGCTGGCGATCACCATCCAGGATGACGGCCGCGGCATTGCCGAACACGACATGGAAAAAGCCACGGCACTGGGCTTGCTGGGCATGCGCGAACGGGTGTGGGGCTTGAACGGCAGCATCCATATCGGTGCCGATAGCGAGCTGGGCGGCACACGCATCGACATCTCGCTGCCCATGCAGGCAGAAGCGGCAGCCGCGGCGATGCAATAAAAAAGGCGCCCGCAGGCGCCTTTGCTTCGTCACATCGAACGATGCTTAGAATTTGTGTGCCAGACCAATCTGGTACGAGGTCAGCGACTTGACGCGCTCGCGGCCAGCGTAAGCGTACACGTCGGTGCGCTTCGACAGGTGATAGTCATAGCCGACGCCGAATTCCTTGATGGTGTCCTGATCCTTGAACTTGTTGTTGCTCTGTTCTTGCTTGCCATACGACACTTTGGCATCGCCGCCGCCCACCGTGTAGTTCAGGCCGACCAGGTAGGACTTGAATTCGCCAGTCGTGGCAACCTTGGTGTCGCCTTTCGAGTAGGCGGCCGTGATCTTGGCTGGGCCGAATTTATAGCCGCCACCGATGGACCACAGGTCAGCCTTGGCTGCCGTAGCCGATGCCTGCACGGCTTTCTCGTAGCCGGCGTGCAGGCTGATCGGACCATTGTCGTAGGTTGCCAGGCCGATCACGCCGGCGTCAGCGCTGTTGACTTCGCTCAGCACATATTGCAGGCTGCCCACGAAACCGTCAAAGCTTGGGCTGTTGTAGGTCACGGCATTGTTGACGCGCGACGTGCCGACGCCCGAACGCAGCAGGGTTTCATTGTTCTTGCCGACCACGCCGTAGGTGTTGAATGGGTCGACGCGGGCGATGGTGCCATCGACCAGGTTCTTGGTGCGGCCCAGGATGGCGGTACCGAAAGCGCCTTTCAAGCCCACGTAGGCTTGACGGTCGAACAGCACGCCTTTTTGCGCGCCGGTGTCGGCCAGGAATTCACTTTCCAGGTTGAAAATTGCGGACAGGCCGCCACCCAGATCTTCCGTACCCTTGAAACCGAGGCGCGATGCATTGTTTTCGCGTTGTACCGTCGGCTGGCCAGTGGTCTTGGCGATACCGAGGTCAACCAGACCATAGACGGTGACGTTCGATTGTGCTTGCGCCGTAGCTGCTGCGAAGGTGCCGACGATCAATGCTGCCAGAGTAATTTTTTTCACTTGAGAATCTCTACATTAGGTTGGACAAGATGAGCTGCTGCTGAGCTGCTGAACCGAATCATGCCCACGAAATACTTCAACAATATGACATCGACAAGATGTTGTTTTTTGGAACAACATCTTGTCAGATAAAAACAACAGACGAAAAAAAACCGCCCGCAGGCGGTTTGTCTTGCCGTGCCAGCCTTATTTCAGACGGCAGCTCAGCAGCCAGTAGTATTCCAGGCGCTTCATGCGGATTTCGCGGGCCGAATGGGCAAACTTCTTGCGCAGATGGCTATCCGACGGGAAATTCTTCAGCACTTCATAGCGCTCGCCCCCATCCGTCGTACGGAACTGGTGGGTATTGCCCTCCAGGTCGGTGCGCGCGATGACCGTGCTGCTGCCATCGACATAGGAATTGTCGATCAGCACCAGCAGGATGTCCTTGCCCAGCTTGCTGCGCAATTGCTTCAGGTATTTGTCCTGGTCTTCGCGCTTGACGTGCGACCACCAGAAGCCCGCGAACACGGCCGTGAACTTGCCCAGCATGTCATCGGGCAAGTTGAAAGCGTCGAGCTTGGCAAAGGTGACGTTGTCGGGCAAGCCGCGCTTTTGGGCCAGCGCCAGCATTTCATCGTTGATATCGGTGGCCAGCACGGACTCGGCCGACTCGGCGACCACTTCCGTCCAGTAGCCGGTACCGCAGGCCAGTTCCAGCACGGTGTGGCCTTCCAGCACGTCGGCGACCTTGTCGCGCAACACTTCCAGGTCTTCCTGGCGTTCGGGCTTGTCATAGACGCGCTCGTACTGCTGCGCGATGGTGGCGTAATATTTGGCAAGCTGATCGGTAATCATTGTTTCTTCTCTTCTTAAATAATCTTGGCCAGGCACCTCGCCCGGCCGACTTCCTGCATTGTTATAGTTCGTAGTGCTCTTTATCACCGCTCATCGCCTGCTCGATGAGCTTGCGGTTCAAGGTCGGCGTCAGCAACTCGATAAAGGTATAGATATAGCTGCGCAAATACGCGCCCTGCTTGACGGCCACGCGCGACACATTCATGCCGAACAGGTGCCCGACAGGGATGGCGCGCAAGCCTTTGTCGCGCTCGGCATCGAAGGCCATACCCGCTATGATACCAATCCCCATGCCCAACTCGACATAAGTCTTGATCACGTCGGCGTCTATGGCTTCCAGCAAGATGTCCGGCTTCAGGCCGCGCAGCACGAAAGCATGGTCGATCTTGTTGCGCCCGGCGAACGCGCTGTCATAGGTAATCAGGGGGAAGGCGGCGATTTCTTCCAGGGTCACGGACTTCGATTTGAGCAGCGGATGATCGAGGGGCACCACCACCACATGCTCCCATTGATAGCATGGCAAGGTAATTAAACCATCGATGGCGGCGATCGATTCCGTGGCGATGGCGAGATCCGCCTGGTCGCGCTGCACCATCTCGGCGATCTGGCGCGGATTTCCTTGCAGTAAAGACAATCTGACCTTGGGGAACTTCAGCATGAACGCTTGCACCACCTTGGGCAAGGTGTAGCGCGCCTGCGTATGCGTGGTGGCAATGGTGAAGCTGCCGCTGTCCTGCGCCGCGAATTCCTTGCCGATGCGCTTCATGCTGTCGATTTCCTGCATGATCAGCTCGACCGACTCCAGCACCAGACGGCCGGGCTCCGTCAGGCCGCGGATGCGCTTGCCGTGGCGCGTAAAAATATCCACGCCCAGCTCTTCCTCCAGCTCGATGATGGCTTTCGATACGCCCGGTTGCGACGTAAACAAGGCCTTGGCGGCGTCCGTCAGGTTATAGTTCTGCCGGACCGCTTCGCGCACGAAGCGCAGTTGATGGAGATTCATTGCTGGTTTGCCCTAGATTGCCGTGATTTGCCGAGTTTCCGCCCTACCCATGATTTTGCATGCATGCATATACGCATATCGCATATAAGCAAATGCGTACTTAGTAGTTTGGATTAAACACTAAGTTTATTACTATTGCGGGTACTTTGGGGGTGCAAGCATGACTTTGTCTTATATAGTCTCAGGATTTGCCGTAGGATTACTGGTAGGAATGACCGGCGTGGGCGGCGGTTCGCTGATGACGCCGCTGTTAACCCTGCTGTTTGGCGTACCGCCTTCCGTGGCGGTGGGCACCGACCTGGCGTTCGCCTCGATCACCAAGAGCGCCGGCACGCTGACGCACCGCCTGCGCGGCACCATCCGCTGGGATATCGTCAAGCGCCTGTGCATCGGCGCCCTGCCCGCCGCCGTCGTCGCGACCCTGGCGCTGAAATCGTTCGGCACCCTGTCGCCGCAAATCGGCCAGATCATCCGTTACTCGATCGCCGGCTCCGTGCTGCTGACCGTCGTGGCGCTCATTTTCAAGGGCCGCATGCTGGCTTGGATTAATGCCCACCCTGAGAAACAATTGCAAGGCAACAAGCTTGCCGCTGCGACCATCATCGCCGGCGCCGTGCTGGGCGTGCTGGTGACGGTGTCGTCAATCGGCGCCGGCGCCATCGGCGCAACCTTGCTGGTGATGCTGTATCCACGCATGAGCTCGGCTGAAGTGGCGGGCACCGACATCGCCTACGCCGTGCCCCTGACGGCCATCGCCGCACTGGGCCACTGGTGGCTCGGCTCCATCCACTGGGAATTGCTGGCTTCCTTGCTGGTCGGCTCCCTGCCCGGCATCACGCTCGGTTCCTGGGTCGCCCGCTCCGTGCCGGAAAAGTTTTTACGCGTGCTGCTGGCGATGACCTTGACCGGCGTGGCAGTAAAGCTAATCTATTAATGACCGACCATGTGACAAGAGCAGTATCAAGAACATCATCCCAGGCAGTCTTCCAGCACCCCGGCTTTTTTAGGAATTGATATGTACCATTACGATCAGTACGACCACCTCATCATCAAAGAACGCATCGCCCAGTACCGAGACCAGGTTGCGCGCCGTATCGCCAATGAACTGACGGAAGAGGAATTCATTCCGCTGCGCCTGCAAAACGGCCTGTATATGCAACGCCATGCCTACATGCTGCGCATCGCCGTGCCGTACGGCTTGCTGTCGGCGAAGCAGATGCGCATGTTCGCGCACATCGCGCGCAAGTACGACCGCGGCTATGGCCACTTCACGACGCGCCAGAACATCCAGTTCAACTGGATTGAGCTGGAACAAACGCCCGACATCCTGACGGACCTCGCTTCCGTGGAAATGCACGCGATCCAGACTTCCGGCAACTGTATCCGTAATACAACATCGGACCCGTTCGCCGGCGTCGCCGCCGATGAAATCATCGATCCGCGCCCGTACGCGGAAGTGTTGCGCCAGTGGAGCACCTTCCACCCCGAGTTCATCGCCCTGCCCCGCAAATTCAAGGTCGCCATCAATGGCGCCGAGGAAGACCGCGCCGCCATCGCCGTGCACGACATCGGTCTGACGGCCGTGCGCAACGAAGCCGGCGAAGTGGGCTTCAAGGTGATGGCGGGCGGCGGCATGGGCCGCACGCCGATCCTGGGCAGCGTCGTGCGCGACTTCCTGCCATGGCAGCACTTGCTCACGTATATCCAGGCGATCATGCGCGTGTACAACTTGCACGGCCGCCGCGACAACAAATACAAGGCGCGCATCAAGATCCTGTTGAAGGCCATCGGCGTGGAAGAATTCACGCGCCAGGTGGAAGCCGAATGGGTCGACTTGAAGGATGGCCCGGAAACCTTGACGGCCGAGGAAATGCAGCGCGTGGCGGACTTCTTCAATCCGCCCGCCTACCTTGCCCTGCCAGAACTCGATTACCAGGCCGAACACGCGGACAACAAGGCCTATGTAAATTGGCTGGCGCGCAACGTCAAGCCGCACCAACGCCCCGGCTACGTGGCCGTGGTACTGTCCCTGAAGAAAACCGGCGTGCCGCCGGGCGACGCGACGGCCGAGCAGATCGACTTCGTGGCCGATCTGGCCGACCGCTACAGCTTTGGCGAACTGCGCGTGACGCACGAGCAAAACCTGGTGCTGGCCGACGTGGAACAGTCGAAACTGTTCGCACTGTGGCAGGAAGCCAAGGCGCACGGCCTGGCCACGCCGAACATCGGTTTGCTGACGGACATGATCTGCTGCCCGGGCGGCGATTTCTGCTCGCTGGCCAACGCCAAGTCGCTGCCGATCGCGGCCGCCATCGCGGAACGCTTCGACAGCATCGACTTCCAGCACGACATCGGCGAGATCGAACTGAATATTTCCGGCTGCATCAATGCCTGCGGCCACCATCACGTGGGCAGCATCGGCATCCTCGGCGTCGACAAGGATGGCAGCGAATGGTATCAAGTGTCGATTGGCGGCGCGCAAGGCAACAACGCGGCCATCGGCAAGATCATCGGACCATCGTTCTCGTCCCTGCAGATGCCTGAAGTCATCGGCCGCCTGCTGCACGTCTACGTGCGCGACCGCCACGAAGGCGAGCGCTTCGTCGATACGGCCCAGCGCCTGGGCCTGGCGCCGTTCAAGGAACACGTATATGCAACGCCGATCACGGTCGGCAACCTGGTGGGAGAAGACGAATATGTTTGAAGTACGCGAAGAAATCATCAAGAACGCCGCCGTGGTGCCGAATACCTGGGGCTTGCTGCGCCTCGATGAGACGGACACGCCGGAAACGGTGGTGGTGCCTGCAGGCAAGGTCATCGTGCCGCTGCCCGTGTGGCAAGCCCAGCGCGAAACCCTGGCGGCCCGCCTGCCCGACATCGGCGTCTGGCTGGCCAGCGACGAGCGGCCGGAAGAGCTGGCGGCCGATGTGGCGCAACTGCCCGTCATCGGCGTGGACTTCCCGAAATTCACGGATGGCCGCGGCTATTCCATCGCCTTCAACCTGCGCGCCCGCCTGGGTTTCCAGGGTGAATTGCGCGCCATCGGCGACGTGCTGCGCGACCAGCTGTTTTCCATGCACAGGGTCGGCTTCGATGCGTATGCGACACGTCCGGACCGCAGCATCCATGACGCGCTGAAAGGATTATCCGTGTTTTCGGAAACCTACCAGGCGTCGTGGGACCAGAAATCGCCGCTGTTCCGCCGCCACCACCGCGAAGGCCAGAATCCTGACCTCGACAACGCGGCCGGCATCTGAGGACCCATCATGAGCGATCTGACTTCTTTGATTGACGCCACCGAGCAAACGCTGACACGCATCGCCGCGGATTTTTCGCCGGCCGTGTTCGCGTCCAGCCTGGCAGCCGAAGACATGGTGCTGACCGACATGATTCTCAAGGCAAAGCTGCCCATCGGCATCTTTTCCCTGGAAACGGGCCGGCTGCACCAGGATACCCTGGCCGTGCTCGACAAGGTGAAAACCCGCTACGACCACGACATCACGCTGTACCGCCCGCGGCCGGAAGCGGTGGCCGCCTACGTGGAACAGAATGGCCTGAATGCCTTTTACAACAGCGTCGAGATGCGCCGCGAATGCTGCCGCATCCGCAAGGTCGAGCCGCTGGGCCGCGCCCTGGCGGGCAACAAGGCCTGGGTCACGGGCCAGCGCCGCGCCCAGTCCACCACGCGCGCCGAATTGCACGTGCAGGAAGACGACGCGGCGCACGCGATGACGAAATTCAACCCGCTGGCCGACTGGTCCGAGCAGGATGTGTGGGACTATATCCGTGCCAACGACGTGCCCTACAACGCGCTGCACGACCAGGGCTACCCGTCCATCGGCTGCGAACCGTGCACGCGGGCCGTGCAGCCGGGCGAAGACGTGCGCGCCGGACGCTGGTGGTGGGAAAATCCGGATTCCAAGGAATGCGGCCTGCACATGGTGGACGGCAAGTTGATCCGCATCAAATCCGTGGCAGCCTGAACAGACACAACAGACTCAGCAGAACAAGAAAGCATCCATATGAGCAATATTTTGAACCAGCGTCACCTCGACAGCCTTGAATCGGAAGCCATCCACATCATGCGCGAAGTGGCGGCCGAATCGGCCAATCCCGCCCTGTTGTTTTCCGGCGGCAAGGATTCCGTCGTCCTGCTGCGCCTGGCCGAGAAGGCCTTCCGCCCGGGCAAGTTCCCGTTTCCCCTCGTGCATATCGACACGGGCCACAACTTCCCTGAAGTCATCACTTTCCGCGACAAGAAGGTGGCGCAGCTGGGCGAGCGCCTGATCGTCGGCTCCGTGGAAGACTCGATCAAGCGCGGCACCGTGCGCCTGCGCAATCCGGCCACGGATTCGCGCAACGCGGCGCAAGCCGTGACCTTGCTGGAAACCATCGCCGAACACGGTTTTGACGCCTGCATCGGCGGCGCGCGCCGCGATGAAGAGAAGGCCCGCGCCAAGGAACGCATCTTTTCCTTCCGCGACGAATTCGGCGCCTGGGACCCGAAAGCCCAGCGCCCCGAGCTGTGGGACCTGTATAACACGCGCGTGCATCCCGGTGAAAACATGCGCGTCTTCCCCATCTCGAACTGGACGGAACTGGACGTGTGGCAATACATCGCCCGCGAGCAACTGGAATTGCCGCCGATTTACTTCGCGCACGAGCGCCAGGTGATCCCGCGCAACGGTTTGTTGGTGCCGCTGACGGATCTGACGCCGCCGCGCGACGGCGAAACGGTGGAAACGCAAGTCGTGCGCTTCCGCACCGTGGGCGATATCTCGTGCACCTGCCCCGTGTCGTCCGACGCGGCGACGGTGGACGCCATCATCGCCGAGACGGCAATCACGCAAATCACGGAGCGGGGCGCCACCCGCATGGATGACCAGACTTCCGAAGCCTCGATGGAAAAACGCAAGAAAGCAGGGTATTTCTAATGAACGCAGCAATCCAGAACACCAACCTCACCGACAGCCTGGAGCGCGGCATGTTGCGCTTCATCACGGCCGGTTCCGTCGATGACGGCAAGAGCACCCTGATCGGCCGTTTGCTGTTCGACAGCAAGGGCATCTTCGCCGACCAGCTCGACGCCATGTCGCGCTCCAAGCACAAGCGCACGGTGGGCGACACGGTCGACCTGTCGCTGCTGACGGACGGCCTGGAAGCGGAACGCGAGCAAGGCATCACCATCGACGTGGCCTACCGTTACTTTGCCACGCCGAAACGCAAATTCATCATCGCCGACACGCCGGGCCACGAGCAGTACACGCGCAACATGGTCACGGGCGCTTCCACGGCCGACGCCGTCATCATCCTGATCGACGTGTCGAAAGTCAAACTCGGTGACGACGGCAGCGTGGAATTGCTGATCCAGACCAAGCGCCATTCGACGATTGCCCATCTGCTGCAGATCGAGCACGTGGTCGTGGCCGTCAACAAGATGGACCTGGTCAACTACGATGAAACGGTCTATAACCGCATCGTCGCGGCCTACCGCACATTCGCCCAGTCGCTGGGGCTGAAGGACATCACGCCGATTCCGCTGTCGGCCTTGACGGGCGACAACGTCGTCGAACGCGGCGACAAGCTGGGCTGGTACACGGGCCCGACCCTGATCGAGCTGCTCGAATCCTTGTCCGTCTACGACGAGTCGCACGACACGCCGTTCCGCTTCCCGGTGCAGCTGGTGGCGCGCCACAACGGCCACGAAGCGAACGACTTCCGCGGCTACATGGGCCGCATCGAGGCGGGCAAGGTCAGCATCGGCGACACCCTGGTGGTGCAGCCGTCGGGCCAGACGGCGACAGTGAAAGATATCGTCACCCTGGACGGCTCGCTGCCGACGGCCGTGGTGGGCCAGTCCGTGACCCTGCTGCTGAACGAATACCTCGATATCTCGCGCGGCGACCTGCTGGCCAGCAGCGAGCGCCCTGCCACCCTGCTGAAACAGGTGGTGGCCGACGTGTGCTGGCTGTCGGAAGACGCGCTGGACCTGCGCCGCAAGTACTGGATCAAGCACGGCACCAAGCAGACGGCGGCCAAGGTGACGGCGATCGAATCGATCCTCGACATCAATACTCAGCAGCGCCATCCGGCCGAAGGCTTGAAGCTCAACGACATCGCCCGCATCAGTCTGAACGTGCAGCAGGCGCTGGCGGCCGATGCGTATGCCGATATCCGCGCCACCGGGGCATTCATCCTGATCGATGAAGTCACCCACCAGACCGTCGCGGCCGGCATGGTCCGACTCTAACCCGCTTCGTCCAGGAAAGGCAGCCATATGCACAGCTCCCCATCACTCCCCGGCAAGGTCTACCTGATCGGCGCCGGCCCCGGCGCGCAAGACCTGATGACCTTGCGCGGCGCCCGCCTGCTGGCGCAGGCCGACGTCGTGCTGCACGACGCGCTGGTGACAAGCGAGATGCTGGAGCTGTGCCCGCAGGCGCACAAGATCCTGGTCGGCAAGCGCTGCGGCCAGTTATCGACGGCGCAGGCGTTTATCAACAAGCAGCTGGTCGACAATGCCCGCAAGCACGCCGTCGTGGTGCGCCTGAAAGGGGGCGACCCCATGCTGTTCGGCCGTGCCGACGAGGAATTGCGGGCGCTGGAAGAGGCGGGCATCGCCGTCGAAGTGGTGCCCGGCATTACCACGGCGCTGGCGGCGGCGGCCGCCACACAGCAGCCGCTGACCAAGCGGGGCGTGTCGCGCAGCGTGGCCTTTTTCACGTCCAGCACGGCGCCGGGCGAACCGGAGCAGACGCGCATTCCCGACTGCGACACCCTGGTGCAATACATGGGCGGACGCGAAGCCATCGCCACGGCGCAGCGCCTGCTGGCTCTGGGCCGCCGGGCCGATACCCCCGTGGTGGTGATTGAAAACTGCAGCCGCCCGGACCAGCGCATCGTGCGCCTGACGCTGAGCGCCCTGGCGCATGGCCTGGGCGACACCCACGGCCCCGTGCTGGTGATGCTGGGCGACGCCATGGCCGCGCGCGCGCACCAGCCCATCGCAGAAACGGCGGCCATGCTGGCGCGCCATGCTTGAATAAACACAGCGTATTTTACCGACTTTAAAGTCAGTAACCGACGTCTTCAGAAGAAACATGATACGATGCTCACGCATCTTTTCTCGAGAAGTTGTTGCGTGATAGCAATAAAATCACGCTTCGCCCCGCCATAGCGCTTGCCGCGCGGTCTTCCGGCTGACGGAAACCGCCATGCAATCTCCCCGAAAAAAGCTGCGCCCGCAGGCTGCAATACCGCGCCGCGCAACTTTAGCCTTACGACCACACATGAATTTCACTTCCATGCGCGAAGCCCTGACTTCGCTCAGCCGCAGCAATGCCGGCGTCGCCAGCGCTGTGCTGCTAAGCATGCTCACCTCCATCGCCCTGTGGACGGTGTTTCCGAATATCGACGATGAAAACCATTTGCTGGAATGGCTGCAGGCGCTGTTCCTGGCCCTGGCCTGCACGGTGCACGGCGTGCGGGCATGGCAAGAGCCTGACCGCCAGTCCTTGCGCTTCCTCATGCATGCCGGCTTGTCGGCCCTGCTGTTCGGCTTTCTGCTGCGCGAACTCGATATCGACCAATTCGGCACGGCGCCCGCCTGGGCGCAGCTGGAAAAAGCCCTGCGCGTGGTGGAATTGCTGATCCTGATACGCGTGCTGATCTTTTTCGCGCCGCGCGCGCGCAAGGTGTTTGCCCATGCGGGCCTGATTTTCAGCATGCGCATCACCATCCTGACGGCCATCGGCGGCTTGCTGATGGTGGCCGGCTGGCCGTTCGACAAGAAGGTCTTCCATGGCATGCCGGACGCCTACGCGCTGCTGGGTGAGGAAGTCTTCGAACTGGGCGCCTATTTGCTGCTGTTCCTCGCTTCGCTGTCCGACAGCACGGCCGCCGCCCGCATCAGCCTGGCGCCCAAGGGCAAGCGCTAAGCCATTTCAAATGAAGACGGCAGCGGCAGCAGCCGCTGCAAGGTAGCGGCCACGCGCAGCAGGCGCGGGTCGTCGTCCTCGGCCTCGTCGCAGGTATCGTTGATGCAGAAAAACGGCAAGCGGCCAAAACGCGCCGCCAGCTCCTCAAGCTGCCGCGGCGCCTGGGCATCGCCGCTGGCGATATGCAGCGGGTCGAGCATGCGCGAGCGCGCAATCCCCTGATGCACCATCCAGCGCGGCACCAGGTCGGGCAGCAAGGCCGGCACCTGCCACGAGCGGAACACCGTCGCGCGCACGCTGGCAAACATGGCCGGCGCCAGCGCTTCCAATTCATGCAGCGCGCTTTTCAGCATGGGCCGCGGCGCATGCGCATACAGGCGCGGTTCATGCCGGTAAGCGGGATACTGCGCCGACAGCCATTGCCGCGACAACGTGGCGCAGTTGACGGGCGCCGCCACGTCGGCGCGCAAGCCCTGCACCGCATCGTGCAGCGCACTTTCCGTGAAAACGCTCAAACGCCGGTCCCCGTCCCCGCCAAACCAGAATGCAGGCTCGAACGGCGCGCCGAAAAATACGTCGTCGTTCAAATACAGGAAGCGTTCGGACAGGCCCGGAATATGGTGCAGGTACGATTCGATATGGCCGGAATCGAACACGGGCAGGGACGCACCGGGCATCAGGCTCGCGTGATCGATCACCGTCAGGCGCGGCGAGGCGCGCAGCCAGGCGGGCACTTGCCGGTCCGTCAGCAGGTAGACGTGGCCGTGGCCGGGGAAGAAGCGCTCGAGCGCGCGCAGGTTGTAGCGCAGTTCGCCGTTGTCCCGGTAGCGCCCCGCCACGTTGCCGTGCAAGGCCAGCTGGCCGGGATGCGCCTGCGCCCAGGCGGCATATGCGTGCCGCCGGCGCGCGCGCCATGCGGGATCGGCGCCGTCTACCCACAGATAGACGATGTCGATGGTGCTCAAGGCAGAGGGCTGGAACCTGGCGCCGCCACGCAGTAATCGGCGATGGCGGCGAGCACGCTGGCGTTCTCGCCCACCGCCTCGACCACCTTCAGGCGCAGTGCCGGATGCTGCTGGCGCAGTTCTTCCAGCAGCAGCGGCAAGTCGCGCAGCACATGCCCGCCCTGCCCCAGGAACACGGGCACCACGGTGACGTCGAGGATGGCGCCGGCGGGCAGCTCGGCCAGCAGGCTCGCCACCAGCTCGGGCAGGCGCGGCGTCATCAGTTCCAGGAAGGCCAGGTGCACGCTGGTGCCGGGCATGCGCGCCTGGGTCAGGTCGCGCAGGCGCTCGAATGGGGCGACCCACGATGCGGCGCGCGCGCCATGGGCAAACAAGATCAGCGCCTGTTTCACGTTCGTCTCCATCAGTGCCGCTCCACCCACCACAGGGCGCCCAGCGCCAGCAGCAGATACAGGGCGCTCGGCGCCACCGCCGTCAGGAAGGCCGGCCAGGTGCTGAGCAAGCCAAGATGCGAGAACAGCGTGTTGACCAGCATGAAGCTCACGCCGATCATGATGCCGATGAAAATCTTCAGACTGATGCCGCCGCTGCGCGTATGCATGTAGGCGAACGGCAGCGCCAGCGCCATGAGCACGAAAATGGCCAGCGGATCGATCAGTTTTTTCCAGAAAGCGATACGGAAACGCTCCGTTTCCTGCTTGTTCTCGGCCAGGTGGCGCGTGTACACGGCCAGTTCACTGGCCGACATGCGCTCGGGATCGGACGCCGACACCGTCAGGATCTTCGGCGTCACTTCCGACGTCATGTCCTTGCTGGCGCTTTGCACCGTACGCACCAGGCTCGTTTCCTGCGCATAGTAGTTTTCCAGCTTCGGCTCGAAGCCGGGCGAGGTCGCCGCGCTGTTCGAGAACGAGGTTTCCGTCACGTCGGTCAGGCGCCAGATATTATTGCCCTGATACGTCGCGCCCTTGGCGACGGTGAGGGTGCGCAAGCGCATATCGGTGTCGAATTCATACAGCTTGACGTTTTTCAGCTGGCCGTCGGGACGCGCTTCGCCCACGTTGAAGAAGCGCGAACCGGTGACGGTGCCCGTCAGGCCGTCGCTCTTGACCATGTCCTTGGTCCACAGGCCCGAGCGAAACTCGCTCGACACGGCCGCGCCGCGCGAAGTCAGCTTCAGGCGTTCGGCCAGCGGCTCCGTGCGCGGCGTGATCAACTCGCCGAAGATGAAGGTGATGACGACGAAGACGATACCGATGCGGAACAGGAAACCGGCGGCCATCGCCGTCGACATGCTCGATGCGCGCATGATGGTGAATTCGGAACTGGCCGCAAACTGCGCCATCGTGTAGATGGTGCCGATCAGCGCCGCGATCGGCATCACCTCGTACACGTGGCCCGGCACCAGCACCAGCACATACAGGAAGGCGTACTGGATGGTGTAGCCGTTGCGGCCCACCTTGGGCAGCTCGCCCGTCAGGTCGATGAAGGCTTGCAGTGCCAGGAAGGCCAGCAGCACGAACAGCACCGCCTGGAATATCGAGACCGCAAAATAGCGCTGTAAGATCTTCATTTCGATGCCGCTTTACTTGGTTTGCCGGCGCGGCGCGCGCGCTTGAAAGCCGCCAGCAGGACCAGCGGATGGTAGCGGTGGTTCACATTCAGGCGCCAGGCAAACAGCGCCACCACGGCCAGCGCCGCCAGCAGGTGCAGCGGCCACCAGGCCAGGCCGAAGGTCAGGCGGCCCTGCTTGACGCTCGCTTCGATGACCTTGATCAGGTTACTGTAGGTGAAGAAAATCAGCAGGGCGATGATCAGGTTGGCCGAACTGCCGGCGCGCGGATTGACAAAGCCCAGCGGAATGGCCAGCAGGATCAGCATCAGGCCGATCAGCGGCGCGCTGACGCGCCACAGCAACTCGGCCATGGTGTAGGGATTCGGATCGGCGACCAGCGCCATGGTGCTCATGGCGCGCACGCCCAGTTCCGCGCCCAGTTCCTGCTGCTTGCTCTCGATGCGCATGATGTACTGCTCGAATTCCATGGTCTGGAAGTCCGCCTGTGTCGGCACGCCCTGGTAGCGGCGGCCGCTCTTGAGCACCAGGAAGCGTTCGCCCTTGGCGTCGGTATTGATCACGCCTTCTCTGGCGACGACGACGACGGCGCTGCCTTTTTCATCGACGGTATTGACGAAGACGTTCTGCACCACGTTCTTCTCGCCGCTGACGCCCTCGACGAAAAAGATGCGGTTGCTGCCGGCCGATTCGCGGAACTGGCCTGGCGTGACTTTCTGCAGGTCTTCGCGCTTTTCAAAGCGCGCCACATATTCATCGCTTTTCTTTTGCGCCCATGGCGTGGCGTACAAACTCAGGATACCGGTAGCCAGCACCAGCGGCAGGCCGAAACTGAGCACGGGCCAGATCCAGCGCGACAGGCTCAGGCCCGAGGCGAACCACACCACCATCTCCGACTCCTTGTAGCTGCGCGTGACGACCATCAGCACCGAAATGAAACCGGTGAGGATGATGATGGTGGGCAGCTGCATCAGGGCGGAAAAGACCATCAGGGACATGACGTCGGACGATGCAATCTTGCCGCCCGCCGCCTTGCCGAGAATACCGATCAGCATCCAGGTGAGCAGGATGCTGAACAAAACAGTGAAGGTGGCCCCGGCGGCACTAGCCAATTCACGTCGAAGGGCGCGTTGAAAGATCATTCGGAGTTTATAATTCGGATCAGTTAGTTGAGTAACACGTTACTAGTAAATGAAAACGGAGAACCAAATGGACTTTAGCATAAAAGCATTCGATACCAAGAGCACCCTCGGCACGGCCAAAAGCGGATGCATCGCGGTTGCGGTATTCGAAAACAAAAAACTGTCGCCAGCGGCAAAATCGCTGGACAGCAAGGGTGCGATTTCGGCTGCGCTGAAGTCCGGCGACATCAGCGGCAAGCCTGGCAGCACCTTGCTGCTGCGCGCAGTCGATGGCGTCGCCGCCGAACGTGTTCTGCTGGTAGGCATGGGCAGCGATGACACTGTCAGCGAAAAAAGCTTCACGACCGGCGTACAAGCCGCACTGAAGGCCTTCGGCTCGCTGGGCGCTGCGGACGCCATTATCGCATTACCGCTGGCGGAAGTGAAAGAGCGCGACGTAAATTGGGCAATCCGTTGCGTGGTGCAAGCCGCCCACGACAGCGAATACCGCTGCGACTCGCAAAAAAGCAAAAAAGATCCGGCGCCGGCAGGCGTGCGCAAGATCGTCCTGGCCGCGCCAGCAACGGCGGCCACGCGCGGCGCGCTGGCGCAAGCCATCGCCATCGCCAATGGCTCCGACCTGACGCGCAACCTGGGCGACCTGCCGGCGAACATCGCCAATCCGACCTACCTGGCCAGCACGGCCAAGCAGCTGGCCAAGGATTACAAGTTCGAAGTCGAAGTACTGGACCGCAAACAGCTCGAAGCGCTGAAAATGGGCAGCTTCCTGTCCGTCACCAACGGCAGCGAACAGCCGCCGAAATTCATCGTCCTGAAGCACATGGGCGGTAAGGCCAAGGATGCGCCAGTGGTCCTGGTCGGCAAGGGCATCACCTTCGACACGGGCGGCATTTCGATCAAGGCCGGCCCCGGCATGGATGAAATGAAGTACGACATGTGCGGCGCCGCCTCGGTACTGGGCACCTTCCGCGCCATCGGCGAAATGAACCTGAAGCTGAACGTCATCGGCATCATCGCCGCGTGCGAAAACATGCCATCGGGCCGCGCCACCAAGCCGGGCGACATCGTCACCTCCATGAACGGCCTGACCATCGAAGTGCTGAATACGGACGCCGAAGGCCGTCTGGTGCTGTGCGACGCGCTGACCTACGCCGAACGCTTCAAGCCGGCAGCCGTGGTCGACATCGCCACGCTGACGGGCGCTTGCGTCGTCGCTCTGGGCCACCACAACAGCGGCCTGTTTACACGCAGCGATGCGGCGCATGACCAGCTGGCCAATGAATTGCTGGCAGCGGGCAAGCAGTCGAGCGACACGGCATGGCGCATGCCGATCGAAGAGGCGTACAACGAACAGCTGAAGTCGAACTTCGCCGACCTGGCCAACATCGGCACGCCAGGCGGCGGTTCGGTGACGGCAGCGGCATTCCTGGAAAACTTCACCAAGAAGTACACCTGGGCGCATCTGGACATCGCCGGCACGGCATGGAAATCGGGCGGATCGAAGGGCGCGACCGGCCGTCCAGTGCCACTGCTGACGACCTTCCTGATCAACCGCGTCTAAGAGAACGCCAGACCAAACCTGCTGCGCGGGGCTATTGGCGGCCGGCGATGCTCGCTGTACATAAAGTACAGCTGCGCTTCTCGGCCACCACTAGCTCCCGCTCGCTACGGTTTTGTCAGGCGTCGTTACGCAAGAAGACAGCCGCCACGGTCACTGACCCTGGCGGTTTTTTCATGCGTGGGATATTAATCAGTAGACGACGGGATTGGGCAAAGGCGACGGTGCCACCTTCGGCTGCACCACCGTTTCGGGCACGGCGGGTGCGGGCGGTGGCGCGGAAATCGGCGCGGGCGGCGGCGCCAGGCGGGCCGGGTCCTGCATGACGATGGTCAGGATCGACGGGTAGTCGAAGCCGGCGCCCGTGTTGCGGTCGACGAAATAGCCGACGCCCAGGGTCAGGATGACATTGCCCCAGACGCTGCCATTGAGCTTGGGGTCGATGTGGTCGTCCGTCGCGACGGCGGGCGAACCGTGCTTGCGGCAATCGACCTTCAACGGCTCCTGGCTCTTGCGGATGGTGATGCGTCCGGGCGTGGTGACGAACCACTTGCCCACGTCGTTGCTGAGGATGCAGCCGGCGCCCGTCAGCTCGCGGTTGTCCTGGATGGTTTGCACCAGCACCATCTGCTCCGTATTGCCCGTCAGGGTGGCGCAGCCGCCCAGGCCGAACAGCAGCAGCGTCCTGACGGCAAGGGGAGCAGACAGCGGCAGGCGCATGGGAAGCTCGCTTAACGGACGGGGATAGGCTGGTCGCCGGGCACGGCGACGGCGGTGACGCTGTTTTTCGGGCTGCCCTCGATCAGGCGGCCGGAATACACGAGGTAGACGAGCGCATTGCGCTTGCTGTCGACCATGCGCACGACGCGCACGTGCTTGAAGAAGATCGAGGCACGCTCGGTAAACACTTCTTCCTGGCGCGGCAGCTTGCCCTTGAATTGCAGCGGCCCCACCTGGCGGCAAGCCACGGCCGCATCGGCCTTGTCCTCGGCCAGGCCGACGGCGCCCTTGATGCCGCCCGTCTTGGCGCGCGACAGATAGCAGCTGACGCCAGCGACGCGGGGATCGTCATACGCTTCGACGACGATCTTATGGTCAGGACCGATCAGCTTGAAGACCGTGTCGACCGAACCGATGGTTTCGGCCTGCGCCGCGGCACAGGCAAAGGCCAGCACCAAGGCGGCAGGCAGCAATTTACGCATGAAAGAATCCCGGGCACGCACGCAGGCGGCCATCAGTTGATGGGAGCGAAACGCTGGACCATGACGCCTTCGACTTCGATCAGTTGAAAGAACACGTCCTTCGGCCGGGTCCAGATGGAACCATCCGCGGCGCGATACACGATCATTGGCGTCAGATCCGCTTCCAGCGTGGCTTCGCACACCAGCTCATAAATGCCGCCCTTGTAGTGCCGATAACGCATCGCCGTCCCCTCAAGCCGTTGAATCTTCGCTCTTGTCGTCGGCCAGTGCCTTCTGCTTCATCTTCAGGCCCTGGATCACTTTCAGTATGCCTTCCATGCCGGCCGCGCCATCGGCGCCGCTGAAGGCATCGAGCACCTCATTGAGCACCTTGTTGCGCACGGTCGCTTCATCGGAGGACATTTCCAGCGCGCGCTGGGCTTTCGCCGCCTTTTCGGCCGCGCTCACACGCGGCTTGGTCGCCGTCTTGCCATGCGTCAGAGCTGCCTGCCAGATAACCCAGCGGCGCTGGGTCTCGAAAATCAGGTACTCATCCGGTTTGTCTTCTCTTCGCCGCACAATGTGGCCGTCACGCTGCGCCCACGCTTCAAATGCAGTTCGCATTTTCTTCCTTTGCAAATGCTACGCGCAAGTCTCACTATTAAAACTGCAACATTTCAAAATAGTACCATCTATTGATGTCGCAAAACAGTCTCATAGATATAGTACTGCAATTTATATAACAAGTTTGGCGGCGCCAAGGGCGGAATTAACGTTCCGTCCCCGGCACAGTGGTCATGTAATCGGAATAGCAATTACAACGAATTACAACTGCTTCCTGTTCGGTTCTTAACTTGGCTGTAACAAAGCCGTATGACACAGTTGTTACATTGTGCCATTTTAGTAGTTTTTATCGCGTTTTAGCCAGAAACTTTACACCTTTGTCGCGTCAAGCGGCGAGACGCAGCCTGCCACGCCAGCCACTTATGCCAAATCAAGCAGAGTGGTTGATCAATGATACACAAAAACATAATATTCATGCGTCACGATTGGTTAAATGAAAATACTTTATTGCTACCGCTTTTGCGCTGTCAGGCGATACAGCCCGTGCCCGGCAGGCGGGGCAGGACGCCATCGGCACGCATGCGGTAAGATTCGCGCCTATCGCCACCCAATCGTCACCTACTCAAGCAAGGATTTTTCCCATGAAACTCGCCACCTGGAACGTCAACTCGCTCAAAGTGCGCCTGCCGCAAGTGCTGCAGTGGCTGACCGACAACCCGGTCGACATACTGTGCCTGCAAGAGACCAAGCTCACGGATGACAAGTTCCCTGTCGCCGACATCGAGGCGGCCGGCTACCAGGTGGTCTTCAGCGGCCAGAAGACCTACAACGGCGTGGCCATCCTGTCGAAGCTGCCGATCACCGACGTGGTGAAGAACAACCCGCGCTATGACGATGCGCAGCAGCGCATCCTGGCCGCCACCATCGCCGGCGTGCGCGTCGTCTGCGCCTATGTGCCGAACGGCCAGAGCGTCGACTCGGACAAATACGAATACAAGCTGGGCTGGCTGTCCGCCCTGCACGACTGGCTGGCCGAAGAAGCGCAGCAGCACCCGCAACTGGCCGTCGTCGGCGACTACAATATCGCCCCCGACGACCGCGACGTGCACGACCCCGTCGCCTGGGCAGGCCAGGTGCTGGTCTCGGACAAGGAACGCGCCGCCCTGCAACGCCTGTTCGACATCGGCCTGACGGATGCCTTCCGCCTGTTCGAGCAGGCGGAAAAATCGTTCAGCTGGTGGGATTACCGCCAGCTGGGCTTCCGCCTGAACAAGGGTCTGCGCATCGATCACATCCTCCTCTCGCCCGCCCTGGCAGGCCGCTGCACGGCCTGCGTGATCGACCGCGTGCCGCGCAAGTGGGAACAGCCGTCCGATCATGCGCCCGTCGTGGCGACGATTGATTAACTAGACGGCTATCCGCTCCAGCAGCGACTGCGCATTCGCTGCTGGCACGGGCGCGGAAAACAGATAGCCCTGCGCATAGCGGCAGCCGTGCGCCTGCAGCAGGGCGAACTGTTCCTCCGTTTCCACGCCCTCGGCCACGGCCGACAATTGCAGGCTGTCGGCCAGCGCGATGATGGCCGCCACGATGGCGCGGTCTTCCGCGCTGTGCTCGAGGTCCTTGATGAAGGCGCGGTCGATCTTGACCTTCTTCACGGGGAAGCGCTTCAGGTAGGCCAGGCTGGAATAGCCGGTGCCGAAATCGTCGATCGACAGGCGCAAGCCCATGCCATTGATCTGGCGCAAAATCTCCAAGGTATGCTCGCCGTGCTGCATCAGCGCCGTCTCGGTGATCTCGAATTCCAGCAGCGCCGGATCGATGCCCGTTTCCCGCACGACGGCGCCGATGGCCGCCACCAGGCCCTTGTGCATGAACTGCCGCGGCGACAGATTCACCGCCAGGGGCACCGGCTGCAAGCCCTGCCGCTGCCAGGCCATGCTTTGCTCGCACGCCTGGCGCATGACCCACTCGCCCACCGGCACGATCAGGCCGTTTTCCTCCATGATGGGAATGAAGCGGTCCGGCAGCACCAGGCCGTGGCCCGGACGGCGCCAGCGCAGCAGCACTTCCATGCCGTGCAGGCGGCGCGTGGCGATATCGATGACGGGCTGGTAAAACAGTTCGAACTGCTGCAGCGCCAGCGCCGTGCGCAAGCTGCTTTCCAGGTCGAAGTGCAGGGCCGCCGCCTGGTTCATCGTCTGCGTGAAGAACTGGTAGTTGTTGCGGCCGTTGCCCTTGGCGTGGTACATGGCGGCATCGGCATGGCGCATCAGGGCGTCGACATCGCCGCCATCGTCCGGATACAGGCAGATGCCGATCGACGGCGTCACGTGCAGCACGTGGCCATCGAGCGGAAAGGCGGGCGTCAGCGCCTCGATGATCTTCTCGGCCACGCGCGCCGCTTCATCGGCGCCACGGATGCCCGGCACCAGCACGACGAATTCATCGCCGCCCAGGCGCGCCACCGTGTCGCTGGCGCGCACGGCGCCGCACAGCCGGGCGGCCACTTCCTTGAGCAGCAGGTCGCCCGTCATGTGGCCCAGCGAATCGTTGATGGTCTTGAAACGATCGAGGTCGATGAACATCACGGCCAACTTGCGTTCCGAGCGCTGCGAAGCCAGCATGGCCCGCTCCAGCCGGTCCGACAGCAGCGCGCGGTTCGGCAAGCCCGTCAGGTTGTCGTGGTAGGCCATGTGGTGCACCCGCGCCTCGGCCTGGCGCCGCTCGACGATCTCGCCCTGCAGCAGCAGGTTGGCGCCGGCCAGTTCGGCCGTGCGTTCCTGCACCCGCAATTCCAGCTCGTCGCGCGCGCGGCGCACCGCCTCGGCCGCCTCGCGGCGCGCCGTCACGTCGTCGACCAGCCACACGGAACGGCCATGCGCATGCGCCAGGTCGAACGGCCGGCCGGACAGGCGCGCCCAGAAGCGGCTGCCATCCTTGCGCACCAGCTGGTACTCCGACATGTGCACCCTGCCCGCCTCGAAATCGCGCGCCGTCTCGCCGCGCGCCGCCTTCCACGCGGCCACGTCCGGGTACAGGGATTGCACCGACAGGCCGTTGATCTCGCCGGGTCCATAGCCGAACAGCTCTTCCATCTTGCTGTTGGCGCGCAAATTGTGGCCGCCCTCCACCACCGAGATGCCCAGCACGGCGCTGTCGAGGATGGCCTGGTTTTCCAGCAGCGCGTTGCGCAGGGATTCTTCGGCGCGCTTCGCTTCCGTGCGGTCCTCGATGATCCAGATGGTGCCGGCGGCGGGATCGTCCGGATTGACGACATAGGCGATCAGCTGCGCCCACAAGGTGCTGCCGTCGCGGCGCATCATCTCCACTTCCGTCTGGAAGGGCTTGGCCACCGACAGGAAGGGAAAGGCCGCCGCGCCCAGCAGGTCGTAGGACTGCTGCGACACGTACAGCGCGCGCCCGGGCAGGCCCAGCGCCTCGTCGCCGCTGTAGCCGAACATCGCCGCAAAGCCCAGGTTGTAGCGCGTGATCTGGCGGTTCTTGGTGTACAGGATGCTCACCGAGGCGTTCGTCATGATGGCCGCCACCTCCATCTGCGCCTGGCGGCTGGCCGTGATGTCTTCGAGGATCCAGATGGCGCCCTGCTCGCTGTGCGTCTGGTCGACGGCCTTGGCGCGGATGCGGCACCAGAACAGGCTGCCGTCGCGGCGGCGGAACAGCGACTCGTCCTGCTCGTACGGCAAGCCCTGCCCCAGCAGCGGCGTCGCTTGCACGCCAAACGCCTCGTAGGCGGCGGGCGAGGGAAACAGTTCGGCGGCGGGCAGCCCCTTCATCTCCTCCTGCGCGTAGCCGAACATTTCGGCGAAGCGGGGATTGCAGCGCAGGATCAGGCGCGAACGCGAAAACAGGATGCCGACGGAGGCGTTGTCGAGGATGGCCTGCTGCTCCAGCATCAGCTGGCGCGTGGCCTCCTCGGCCGCCTTCTGCGCGCTGCGGTCGTCGAACAGCCAGATCGTGTCGCGCAGCGCGCGGTCGGTCTGGCTCTCGGGATTCAGGACATAGCCATACGCCAGCGCCCAGAACGTCGAGCCGTCGCGGCGGCGCATCTCCATCTCGCCCTGGAACGGCAGGCCGCGCCTCAGCAGGGGCGCGGCCTGCCGCACCACGTTCTCGTAGGCCGCGCGCGACGGATACAGGTCGGCGACGGCCAGGCCCACGCCGCTGTCGCCATCGAAGCCGAAGCATTCCGCGAAGCGCCGGTTGTAGCGCAGCACGCCCTTGTCGCGCTGAAAACCGATGGCCAGCGGCGCGTTGTCCATTACGGCCTGCATTTCCAGCATGGCGCGGCGCAGCTGGTCTTCATCGCGCCGATGGTCGCTGATATCCTCGATGATCCACACCGTGCCGTCATGCGTATTGAGGGGATCGACGGCGCGCCCGTGCAGGCGGCTCCAGAACAAGGTGCCGTCCTGGCGCCGCAATTCCAGCTCCGTGCGGTATGGCTTGCCCTTCGAGAGCAGCGGCGCCGCTTCCAGCCCCAGCGCGCGGCAATGCTCGGCGGAGCGGTACAGCACCGCGCCCGGCATGCCCGTCAGCTGGTGGCGCGCATAGCCGAGCATCTCGGCGGCGCGGATATTGCACTCCTCGATGAAGCCGCCCTTGGAAAACACGATGCCGACGGCAGCGCTTTCCAGGATCGCCTGCTGTTCCAGCAAGGTCTTGCGCAAGGCTTGCTGGTCGCGCTGCTGCACGCGGATGTCGGCAAACACGAGGGTCGCGCCCGGCAAGCCATCGTCCACCAGCAGGGGCCTGGACCAGACCTGCACGGCGATGGCGCCCGCCTCCCCTTGCAGGCTGCTGTCCCAGTGCCGCTCGCGCCCGGCCGCACCGAGCGCGCCGCGCAGCATGCTCGTGCTCGACGCGCGGTAGGCGTCCGTAAAACAGTCGGCCAGCAGGCGGCCCGTCACATCCCTGCCCAGCAAGGCGTTCAAGGCGCCATTCGCCGCCACCACCATGCCGCAGGCATCGCAGGCGCACGCGGGCAAGGCGATCAGCTGCAAGGCATCGGCGATGAAATCGGGACTGGTCGGTACGCGCTTCATGGACACCATGGATGGTTAAAGACAAAGTGAACATGTGCCTGGGGAAACACATTCTTCCAAGCATCATGGTGCTGCTAGATCATAAACCAGTTTCCCGCCGTTTTTTCATATTCCTTATTGGCAATATCTGAAACGCCACAGAGCATGTGCAACACGCCCGTTGCAACGGCGTTGCATGGCAAAAAATTGAAACAAATCGTTTAGAATAAAGCATGCGCCGCCCTCCCCAACCTCCGCTCGACCACCGCGACAAACCCGTCATCTGGACCGTTTCCGTCTCGCGGCTGTTCGACCTGTTCCGCGACATCACGCTCGAATACGACGACCTGGCGACGATCGAACCGATCAACCTGGGCTTCGACGACGCCGTGCGCCACATCCGCGAACGCATGGCCACGGAGCGCTGCGACGCCGTCATCGCGGCCGGTTCCAACGGCGCCTACCTGAAAGGCCGGCTGTCGGTGCCCGTCATCATCGCCAAGGCCAGCGGCTACGACGTGATGCAGGCGCTGGCGCGCGCGCGGCGCATTTCGCCGCACATCGGCGTCGTCACCTACCAGGACCCGATGCCGGAACTGGCCGAATTTGCCGCCACTTTCGGCTTCCGGATCGCGCAGCGCACCTACGCCACCGAGGAAGACGCGCGCGCGCAGATCAATGAACTGAAGGCCGAGGGCGTCAAGGCCGTCGTTGGCGCGGGCCTCGTCACCGACCTGGCCGAGGAAGCGGGACTGGCCGCCGTCTTCGTGTATTCGGCCACGGCCATCCGGCGCGCCTTCGACGATGCGCTGGAACTGGCGCGCCTGACCCAGATCGAATCAAACCGGGGGCGGCGCGCGGTGGTGGCCGACACCCTGCGCGCGCGCCATGGCCTGCACGATTTGCGCGGCGAATCGGAGGCGATGGAAGCGCTGCGCCAGTCGGTGGTGCTGTATGCGCGCTCGCCGGCGACGGTGCTGATCCAGGGCGAGACGGGCAGCGGCAAGGAACTGGTGGCGCAGGCGATCCACCGCGAAAGCCCGCGCAACCTGGGCGCGAACCGGCCCTTCATCGCCATCAATTGCGGTGCCATCGCCGAATCTTTGCTGGAATCGGAACTGTTCGGCCACGAGGACGGGGCCTTCACGGGCGCGCGCCGGGGCGGCCATGCGGGCCTGTTCGAGGCGGCCAACCACGGCACCCTGTTCCTCGACGAAATCGGCGAAATGCCGCTGGCCCTGCAAACGCGGCTGCTGCGCGTGCTGGAAGAGCGTGAAGTGGTGCGCGTGGGCGGCACGCGGCCCATCGCCATCAATGTGCGCATCATCAGCGCCACGCATTGCGACCTGGAGCAACGCATCCGCGAAGGACGCTTCCGCGCCGACCTGTTCTACCGCCTGGCCGTGCTGCGCCTGCATTTACCCGCCTTGCGCGAACGCGCCGGCGACATTCCCGGCCTGGCCGAATGGTCGCTGAAAAACGCGCTGGCCGCGCTGGGCGCCCGTCCGCACCCCAACCTGCACGCGGAAATCCAGGCTTGCGCGCCGCTGCTGCGCCGCTACGGCTGGCCCGGCAACGTGCGCGAACTGCGCAACCTGGCCGAGCGCCTGGCCCTATTCCTGGCAGCCGAACCGCTGCAGGCGCTCACTCCCGCCTTCGTGCTCGGCGTGGCGCCGGAACTGGGCAACGCAGGCGGCACGGCGGCACCGGCGCCGGCGACCGCCGCGCCGCGCCTGGATGACGAAAGCGCCAGCGCCGTGCTGGCGCGCTTCGGCGGGCGCCGCGACGCCGCCGCCCATTACCTCGGCATCAGCCGCACCACCTTGTGGCGCCGCCTGCGCGCCGGCTGATTTTTTCACCCAGACGAACAACATCATGAAAGACTGGCCTCACCTGCACGATTTATGGCAGCGCTGCACGGGACACGCCGGCGCGACAGGCAAGCAGGGGCTGGCCCGCGACCAGCGGGACATCCAGGCCCTGTACGCGCGCGGCATTTCCATGGAAGACGCGCTGCACTTCCTGTATCAGCAACGCCCTACCGTGGAAGCCTTCCAGGCGTGGCTGGCTGGCCGCACGCGCGTCCGTCCCGCGCACGCCAACAGTCCCCATCAGGACGTGCTGTCCGCCGCCGAGCTGCGCGATTTCGACGAGCACGGCTATCTGGTGCTGCGCGGCGCCGTGCCGCGCGCGCAGTGCCTCGCCGCACAAACGGCCATCTGGGACTACCTGGGCGCCTCCCCCGACGAGCCGGCATCGTGGTACCGGCCGCACCCGGGAAAACGGGGCCTGATGCTGCAGTTTTCCGACCATCCGACCCTCGAGGAAAACCGCCACGGCGCGCACATACGCCACGCCTACCAGCAGCTATATAGCGCCGGCGCCGGTGCCGGCACCGGCATCTACGCCAGCATCGACAAGGTGAGCTTCAATCCGCCGGAAACGCCGCAGCACCGCTTCCTTGGCAGCGCCCTGCACTGGGACGTCAGCCTGCAACAGCCGATTCCGTTCAAGCTGCAAGGCATGCTGTACCTGAGCGACTGTCCGGCGCAGCACGGCGCCTTTCACTGCGTGCCCGGCTTCCAGCGGCACGTGGCCGACTGGCTGCGGCAAGTGCCGCCCGGGCGCCAGCCGCGCGAATGGGCCGTCGAAGACCTGCGGCCCGTGCCCGTCGAAGGCATGGCCGGCGATTTCATCATCTGGCACCAGGCCCTGCCCCATTGCGCCACGCCCAACCGCGGCCCGGCGCCGCGCATGGTGCAATACCTGACCTACCATCCCGAACACTGCCAGGACCAGGATGCGTGGATCTGAGCCACGCATCCCGCCCTGCCGCCGCTCATCCCGCGCCGCTGGCATGGTCGTCAAGGAGGAGTACCCCATGAAACGCACACTGCAAACATTGATCTTGCTCAGTACCCTGCTGGCGGCTGGCGCCAGCCTGGCCGCCACGCCCACAGTATTCACGGTCGACGTCACGGGCCAGGGCCGCCCGCTGATCCTGATTCCCGGCCTGGCCTCGTCGGGCGACGTCTGGCAAGGCACGGTGGCGCGCCTGTGCGGGCCGCACACCGCGCGTCAATGCCACGTGCTGACCCTGGCCGGCTTTGCCGGCGTGGCGCCCATCGAAGGCGACTTGCTGGCGCAGGCGGAGCAGCAGCTGGCCGCCTACATCGTGGCGGAAAAACTGGGCCAGCCAGCCATCCTCTGGCATAGCCTGGGCGGCTTTCTGGCCCTGAAAATGGCCATCGACCACCCGGCCCGGACGGGCAAGCTGCTGATCGTCGACTCGCTGCCGGCACTGGGCGCGGCGCAAATGCCAGACGCCACGCCGCAGCAGCTGCAAGCCATGGCAACGCAGATGCAAGCAGCCATGCGCGCACAGGATGACGCCACCTACGCCGCCAGCCAGCGCCGCACCATCGCCGGCATGGCGACGGCGCCGGCCGACGTGGAACGCATCATCGGCTGGGGCGCGCTCGCCCTGTTCAACAGCGTGTATGGCGGCTCCTCGCAGCTGCGCATCTCGTGACGATTGCCTGCTGGGGATCGCTGGGCGGGCTGCTGCTGTCGCACCTGTGGCACGGCGTCCTGCGCCGGCGCGGCCGGGCGGCGAACGGTTTGCGCTGGAAACGCATCGTGCCGGCGCTGGCCCTGCTGGCCCTCATCCAGACGGCCAGCGTGACGGCCGCCTTCCACGTCATGTATCCGCCCGATGTCTTGCGCGGCCTGGCCTGGCTGCCCGGCGCGCTGCTGTTCTGGTTCGGGGTCTTCCTGACCTGGACGGTGTTTTACTTCACCGCGCTGTCGCAAGGTCTTCATCAAGGATGGGGAACGCTGCTGGTTTGTCGCGTTTGACGATATCCGCCTGCTGGAATCGGAAGGCACACATACGCGTGCATTTCGGCGCGCAGCAGCCGCTGATGCTGCGCACCAACCGGCGCCAGATCGTCAACCTGGCGCAGGTGGCGCAAGTGGCGCCGAACGCCGCCGACGGCCTCGACCTGCGCCTGCTGGACGGCAGCGTGATCGAGGTGCCGCGCCGCCGCGCGCAGCAGTTCAAGGCCGTCTGCGGCCTGTATCCGGACTACTTGAGCGCGGGGATCGGCTGCGCCTGGAACGCGGGGCGCGGCTGCTCCTTGAGCTTTTTCGCCAGCATGTCGAGCGCCACTTCCAACTGGCGGTCGGCGCCATTGAAGGTGGCGTGCGGCGGATTTTCCACCTCGACGTCCGGCACCACACCCACGCCTTCGATCAGCCACTGGCCGTCGATGCCGAACTGGCCGTTTTCCGCCACGCGCGCCATGCCATTGTCGGCCAGGCGCGTATTGTCGCTCAGCCAGACGCCGGCGCCGGCCGTACGCTTGCCCACCAGCGGCGCCAGTTTCAATGCCTTGATGCCGGCGGCGAAGGTCTCGCCGTCGGAATACGTGAGTTCATCGACCAGCACCACCAAATGGCCGCGGAAGGTGTTCTGCATGTTCGACGACGGCTGCACGCCCGGCGGCGCCCAGTAGGCCCAGGCCTTGCGCAGCAGTTTTTCGATGATCCAGCTGTCGATATTGCCGCCGTTATTGCGCCGCACGTCGATGATCAGGCCTTCGCGGTTGATGTTGGCGTAAAAATCACGCGCGAACGAGGCGATGTCATTGGCCCCCATGGCGCGCAGGTGCAAGTAGCCGATGCGTCCCTGCGAGACGGTGGCCACCTGCTCGGCGCGGCTCAATTCCCAGTCGCCATAGCGCAGCGCCGTCTGTTTAGCCATGTTGACGGGCGTGACGATGACGGCGCGCGGCGCGCCCTTGCCATTACCCCGCTTGACCTGCAACAAGACCTGCTTGTCGGCCTGGTTCAGCAGCAGGTCGCTGATGTCGCGCACGCCCAAGACGTCCTTGCCGTTGACGGCCGTGATCACGTCGCCTTCGCGCACGTCGACTTCGGGCCGCGACAGCGGTGCGCGCGCCGATGGCAGTTCCGCCTCGCTGCGGTAGACATGCTCGACCCGGTAGCCCTCGTTTGTCCGCGCCAGCACGGCGCCCAAGCCCGCCGGCGCGCCTTCCTGCTCCGTGCGGCGCAATTCGCCGGGACGTATCTGCGAATGCAGGGCGCCCACTTCGGCCACCATCATGCCCAGCACGTCATTGAGCTCGGCGCGGTCCGTGACGCGCTCGACCAGCGGCGCATATTTGTCGCGCGCCGCCTTCCAGTCCACGCCGCGCATCTTCGCGTCGTACAGGAAGTCGCGGTGCAAGCGCCACGCGTCGTTGAACATCTGCTTCCATTCCAGGCGCGGGTTCGACACAAACGTCCAGTCGTCGACTTTTACCTTCGCCTTCGACAGGTCGGACGGCAGCTTGGCGCCCGCCTCGATCACCAGCATCTCGCCCGGGCCCGTAGCTGCCGCCGTGCGGTAGTACAAATGCTTTTTATCCTGCGCCAGATCGAATTCGCGCACGTTGGCCACCAGCAGTTCCGGCTTGGAGCCGGTATTGCCAATCGCCAAAGTCTTCAAGCTGGACTTGTTCTCGCCGCTTTCCCGTTCGAGGAAATACAGGCGCTTGTCATCCATGGCCAGCGCGCTGTAATTGCCCGCCGCCAGCGGTACTTCATACAGGCGCCCGGCCAGTCCCTTGAAGACGACGTCCGGCAGGGCGGCCGACGCTTTTTTCACGGCCGTCTTGCCGCCCGCCTTTTCCAATGCCTTTTCCGCCGCCGATTCGGCCGCCTTTTCATCATCCGTCTCGGCCGGTTTTACACCCGGACGGCTCAGCTCATCGTCGGGCTGGAAGGGGAAACGGTTGCCCGGCTGCAGCGCCAGCGCATACACGCCGATGCGCTTGTCGAACACGGGGCCCATGTTGCGGTCGCCCCACGGTGAACCGTTGGCCAGCTGGAAATTGCGCGCCGACATGAAATACAGCCAGCGCCCGTCCGGCGAAAACACGGGCGAAGCGGAGGTATAGCGGTCGCTGGTGACGAACTGCAACTGCTTCGATGCGAGGTTATACAGGCCGATCTGCTCGCGCTGCTCGTTGCTGGCCACGCGTACGATGGCCAGGTGACGGCTGTCGGGCGACCATTGCACTTCGTCGTGCTTGTCCACGCCCGCCTTGCCCGCATCATCGATCAACTGGTTGCCCCTGGTGGCCAGGTCCAGCAGCCAGAAACGGCCCTTCTTGTCCGTGTGCGCCAGCCAGCGCCCGTCCGGCGACGGGTACAGCTTCCAGCGGTGATTGTCTCCCTGCGTCGTCAGCTGCTCGCCCTTGCCCGAGCCATCGGCGGCGTACTTCCAGATTTCGTTCTCTCCGCTCGTGTCGACGATGGCGAACACGGATTTCTCGTCGCTGGAAAAGACGGCGTCGCGCGCCCGCGCCCCTTCGGGAATGGCGATGTCGACGCGGCGCTGACTGCCCGTGCCGGCGATGCTGACGCGCCCGCGAGCGGTGAGGATGATGCGCTCATCCTTGCCGGACAGCTGGACATTGCTCAGGGTATCGAGCGGCGAGCGGATCTGGCGCGCGCGCTGCTGGTCGAAATCGGACACGAGGCTGATCGGCAATGGCGATGAGTCCATCCCTGCGGCCAGGTCCAGTATCCGCAGGTCTGCGCCCAATTGATACACAATCTTGCCGTCGCCCAGCTGCGCGTTGCGCACGTCCCACTGCGTGTGGCCGGTCAAGGCGCGGCGGTCGGAGCCGTCGGGCAGCATGCTCCACAGATTGTCGCTGCCGCCCGCGTCGCTGATGTAATAGACGCGGCCCTGCCACCACATGGGGCGCTTGTTGTTGCCCGCCAACACGGCAGGCTCCGTATGCATGGGCACAGCCTCGCCCTTGCCGTCGAGCTCATAGCGCCACAGCGTGGCATGCGCGCCGCCCCGGTAGTTGCGTACATTGTCGTTGGTCATGGCCAGGCCGAAACGCGTGAAGAAAAGCGTCTTGCCGGCATCGTCGAGCACGGCGTCGTTGGCGTCGGCCACGGGAAACACGCGCCGCGTCTGTTTCACGGGATCGATGGCGGCGACGATGCGGCGCGAGGCGGGACCGTCCGTATTTTGCGTGCTGACCAGCACTTCGCCCTGCGCCGTCCAGCCCAGCACCAGCACGCCGCCATTGTCAAAGGAAATACGGCGCGGCAAGCCGCCGGCCAGCGGCATCACATACGCTTCCTGCGCCCCTTCATAGGCGGCGGAAAACGCCAGCCACTGGCCGTCGCGCGAAATCGCCGCGTTCGTTTCATAGCCGGGATGCGTGGTCAAACGCTGCGCCGCGCCGCCGCGTAGATTGCTTTTCCACAAGTCGCCTTCGGCCGTGAAGACGACTGTATCGCCGCGCACGGCGGGAAAACGGAAATAACTGCCGGCGGACGCGGCAGCGGAGGCGTTGCCCAGCAAGCCGGCGGAAAACAAGAGGAAGGCAAGAGTACGGGAAATTTTCATGTGAGCATCCAGATAGCGGTCAGGTGGCATGGACATCATGTCGATACCGGACAGCAATTCTGGCATAACTACGGCCAAAGAAAACCTTCTTAAAACCTTCTTTATTGCCCATAAAAACGTAAAAAAACCCGCATCACTTGCGTGCGCGGGTTTTTTGTTGACAGCAGGAAGTTTATTCCACTTCCACCGTTTCCGGTGCCGCCGTCGGCGCCGCGTCTGGCGGTTCCGGGAATTCCAGCAAGACCTGCTCCTTGTCGTCGAGGTCGACGGTGACCCGTCCGCCCGTGACCAGGCGGCCGAACAGCAGTTCGTCGGCCAGCGCCTTGCGGATCATGTCCTGGATCAAACGCGCCATCGGCCGCGCGCCCATCAGCGGATCGAAGCCCTTCTTGCCGAGGAAAGCACGCAGCTTCTCGGTAAACACGGCTTCGACCTTTTTCTCGTGCAACTGCTCTTCCAGCTGCATGAGGAACTTGTCGACCACGCGCAGGATGATTTCCTGGTCCAGCGCGCGGAAGCTGATGGTCGCGTCGATGCGGTTGCGGAATTCCGGCGTGAACATACGCTTGATGTCGGCCATCTCGTCGCCGGCCTGCTTCGAATTGGTGAAGCCGATCGACGTCTTTTGCAGGCTTTCCGCGCCCGCATTGGTCGTCATGATGATGATCACGTTGCGGAAATCGGCTTTGCGGCCATTGTTGTCCGTCAAGGTGCCATGGTCCATGACTTGCAGCAGGATATTGAAAATGTCCGGATGGGCTTTTTCAATTTCATCGAGCAGCAAGACCGCATGCGGCTTCTTGGTGATCGCTTCCGTCAGCAAGCCGCCCTGGTCGAAACCGACGTAGCCCGGCGGCGCGCCGATCAGGCGGCTGACGGCGTGGCGCTCCATGTATTCGGACATGTCGAAACGGATCAGCTCGATACCGAGGATGAAGGCCAATTGCTTGGCCACTTCGGTCTTGCCGACGCCGGTCGGACCGGAGAACAGGAAGGAGCCGATCGGCTTGTCCGTCTTGCCCAGGCCGGCACGGGCCATCTTGATGGCCGAGGCCAGCGCGTCGATGGCTGGATCTTGCCCGAACACGACATTGCGCAAGTCGCGGTCGATCGTCTGCAGCTTGCTGCGGTCGTCCTGGTTGACCGTTTGCGGCGGAATGCGCGCGATCTTGGCGATGATGTCCTCGATCTCGGCCTTGCCGATGGTTTTCTTTTGCTTCGACTTCGGCAGGATGCGCTGCGCCGCGCCCGCTTCATCGATGACGTCAATCGCCTTGTCCGGCAGATGGCGGTCGTTGATGAAGCGCGCCGCCAGTTCGGCCGCCGTCGACAGGGCCGAGGCCGAGTATTTGACGCCATGGTGCTCTTCGAAGCGCGATTTGAGGCCGCGCAGGATTTGCACGGTTTGCTCGACGGTCGGCTCGTTGACGTCCACTTTCTGGAAGCGGCGGGAGAGCGCATGGTCTTTCTCGAACACGCCGCGGAATTCCGTGTACGTGGTCGCGCCGATGCACTTCAATTGACCGTTGGCCAGCGCCGGTTTCAGCAGGTTGGATGCGTCCAGCGTGCCGCCCGACGCCGAGCCCGCACCGATGATGGTGTGGATCTCGTCGATGAACAGGATGCCGTTCGGATTATCCTTCAACTGTTTCAGCACGGCTTTCAGGCGCTGCTCGAAGTCGCCGCGGTACTTGGTACCGGCCAGCAAGGCGCCCATGTCCAGCGAATACACGACGGCATTCTGCAGGATTTCCGGCACATCGCTTTGCGTGATGCGGTAAGCCAGGCCTTCAGCGATGGCCGTCTTGCCCACGCCCGCCTCGCCCACCAGCAGCGGATTGTTCTTGCGGCGGCGGCACAGGATCTGGATCACGCGGTCGACTTCTTCCTCGCGGCCGATCAGCGGGTCGATCTTGCCTTCGGCGGCGGCCTTGTTCAGGTTTTGCGTGAACTGATCGAGCGGACTTTCCTTCGGCTGGCCGTCGACGGGCGCTTCTTCCACGCCTTCGGAGGCTTTCGCGCTTTCCGTCGACTGGTCCTTGCGCACGCCGTGCGAAATGAAATTGACCACGTCCAGGCGCGTCACGCCCTGCTGGTGCAGGTAGTAGACCGCATGCGAATCCTTTTCGCCGAAGATGGCCACCAGCACATTGGCGCCCGTGACTTCCTTCTTGCCGTTCGAGGCGGACTGGACGTGCATGATGGCGCGCTGGATCACGCGCTGGAAACCAAGCGTCGGCTGGGTGTCGACTTCGCCCGTGCCAGGCACGGTCGGCGTGTTATCGCCGATGAAATTGGTGAGGGTCTTGCGCAGGTCCTCTATATTGACCGCGCAGGCACGCAATACCTCGGCAGCGGAGGGATTGTCCAGCAGTGCCAGCAGTAAATGCTCAACCGTGATGAATTCGTGCCGTGCCTGCCGAGCTTCGACAAACGCCATGTGCAAACTTACTTCTAATTCCTGCGCAATCATACTTCCTCCATCACGCACTGCAGGGGGTGCCCCGCCTTGCGCGCATGCGTTAAAACGAACTCCACTTTGGTACACGCTATATCTTTAGAGAACACGCCGCACACTCCTTTGCCGTAGCGATGAACACTGAGCATGATTTGCGTCGCCGTTTCACGGTCCTTGTTGAAATACTCCTGAATGATGGCCACCACAAATTCCATCGGGGTGTAGTCGTCATTGAGCAAGGCCACCTGGTAGAGCGGTGGCGGCTTCAGCACTTGCCGCTCCAGCAGGGTTTCTGTGTCGTGCTTGGTTGCCATACGCTTATTCTAATGCTTTCACAGTGGTTGTCATGCGCAATATCTACGCCTTTCCAATTGTTTTCAATCTTACGCGTTTTCTTAATATTGCGCAGATGGCGACCTTGCTGTCAAAATCAAGAGTTGCTTTTTTGGTTCTCGTGAAGAATTTGGCAATATCGATGGAAAAGCGCTTGACTTCATTATTTATTCCGCCAACAATGCTGTATCGACTGTTGCAGTAATGTACAGCTTGATAAGAAGTGAGACGTCGAGGAGGGGGCAAGAAGCTTCTTGCTTTTATGGCTCGTGTGATTTGTTTTAATTTTGAAAGTTCTTTTTATGGCAACAGGTACAGTTAAGTGGTTCAATGATTCCAAAGGTTTTGGCTTCATCACTCCAGATGATGGCGGCGAAGATTTGTTTGCTCATTTCTCCGCGATCAACATGAACGGTTTCAAGACCCTCAAAGAAGGTCAAAAAGTTCAATTCGAAGTCACGCAAGGCCCTAAAGGCAAGCAAGCTTCCAACATCCAGGCAGCCTAAGCATCGCCGGCCCTCAGATGTGAAAAACCCCGTTTCCTTGAAGCGGGGTTTTTTTTCGTCCGCAGGGTGCGCTGCACCCTGCCCGCGCCCCTCTTGTTACATGTGCTCGATCATCACCTCGCCGAAACCGGAGCACGACACTTGTGTCGCGCCTTCCATCAGGCGGGCGAAATCGTAGGTGACGCGCTTCGAGGCGATCGACTTTTGCATCGAAGAAATGACCAGGTCGGCCGCTTCCAGCCAGCCCATGTGGCGCAGCATCATTTCCGCCGACAGGATCAGGGAACCGGGATTCACGTAATCCTTGCCCGCGTACTTCGGCGCCGTGCCGTGCGTCGCCTCGAACATGGCGACGGAATCGGACAGGTTGGCGCCCGGCGCGATGCCGATGCCGCCCACTTGCGCCGCCAGCGCGTCGGAAATGTAATCGCCGTTCAGATTCAGGGTGGCGATGACGCTGTATTCGGCCGGACGCAGCAAGATCTGTTGCAGGAACGCGTCAGCGATCGAGTCCTTGACGATGATGTCGCGGCCCGTCTTCGGATTCTTGAACTTGCACCATGGACCGCCATCGATCAGCTCGGCACCGAATTCCTTTTGCGCCAGCGCATACGCCCAGTCGCGGAAGCCGCCTTCCGTGTACTTCATGATGTTGCCTTTGTGCACGATCGTCACGGAGGGCTTGTCATTGTCGATCGCGTACTGGATGGCCTTGCGCACCAGGCGCTGCGTGCCTTCGATGGACACGGGCTTGATGCCCAGGCCCGACGTGGCCGGGAAGCGGATTTTCGTCACGCCCATTTCATTGACCAGGAAATCCATCAATTTCTTCGCTTCGGGCGAGCCTTGCTGGTATTCGATGCCGGCGTAGATATCTTCCGAGTTTTCGCGGAAAATCACCATGTCCGTCTTTTCCGGCTCTTTCACGGGCGACGGCACGCCCGTGAAGTAGCGCACGGGACGCAGGCAGACATACAGATCGAGCTGCTGGCGCAGGGCCACGTTCAGCGAGCGGATGCCGCCGCCGACGGGCGTGGTCAGCGGGCCCTTGATGGAAACCACGTAATCCTTCAGCACCTGCAAGGTTTCTTCCGGCAGCCACACATCGGGGCCGTACACATTCGTCGATTTCTCGCCCGCGTAGATTTCCATCCAGCTGATCTTGCGCGCGCCGCCGTAGGCCTTGGCCACGGCCGCGTCGATCACCTTGATCATGACCGGGCTGATATCGATGCCCGTGCCATCGCCTTCAATGAAGGGAACGATGGGATTATCTGGTACATTCAGCGAAAAATCGGCGTTGACGGTGATTTTTTGGCCGTCAGCAGGTACAGTGATATGTTGATACATCGTGATCTCCGAAGTGGGACACGCCGCAGGCGGATAACACTGGCCGGCGACGCGCTCTGCGGTTGCAGAGTTTACAAAAACAAGTCCGAACAGGGCGGCAACAACGCACTTTAGCAGGAAAGAACAGCCGGGCCATCCGCGGCGCCAAAGAACCTCGCTGCCATACGGCCCATGTCTTCTATAAGACATAAGACTTATATTTCACATTATGCACCACTATCTTACAGGGCGCCACGCTTTTGCGGCGCCAACCAGCAGCCACCCTCGCCTACATCAATTCCTCTACCAGCATGCCACTCATCCTCTTCAATAAACCATTCCAGGTCCTGTGCCAGTTTTCGCCGCAGGACGGCCGCGCCACCCTGGCCGACCACCTCACCATTCCCGGCATCTACCCGGCCGGCCGGCTCGACGCCGACAGCGAAGGCTTGTTACTGCTGACGGACGACGGCCGCCTGCAGCACGAGATCAGCCACCCGGACCGCAAGGAAGCGAAAACCTATCTGGTGCAGGTCGACGGCGTGCCCGATGCGGCCAGCCTGGCGCGCCTGCAGGCGCCGCTGGACCTGGGCGACTTCATCACCAAGCCATGCAAGGCCGTGCGCATCGCCGAGCCGGACTGGCTGTGGCCCCGCAATCCGCCCATCCGCGCGCGCGCCGACAAGCCCACTTCATGGCTGGCGATCACCTTAAAAGAAGGAAAGAACCGGCAAGTGCGGCGCATGACGGCCGCCGTCGGCCTGCCCACCCTGCGCCTGGTGCGCAGCGCCATCGGCCCGTTCTCGCTGGCCAGCCATCCGCTGTTGCCCGGCGAATGGTGCGAGGTGCCGGCCGAGAACATTGGCAAGGCGTGAACAGGCCAAGAAAAACGGTTTCCGTACCGAAATTTTTCCAATAAGCATTATTTATTTTTAGATAATGCATTAAAATCATCCGACCTTAACATGACGGAAAAGGAAAGATGATGACAAAAGTAATATTCACCCTGGCCGCTTCCCTGCTTGCCGGCGCCGCACTGGCCCAGTCGGGCGCCCAGGTGCACGCTTCCGCCGCGACCGATGCCGTCAAGCCGCCACCCGCATCGGCAGCCAGCCACGCATCGGCCGCCACCGATGCCAGCAAGCCCGTGCCGCCGGCGTCGGCCTCCGTCAACGCATCGGCCGCGACGGACGCGGCCCGCTCCGGCGCATCCGCCAAGGCCTCGGCCGCAACCGACGCGCCGCGCCTGATTCCCCAGGCGCGCAAGACGAAGCAGCCGGCCGCTGAAGCGGGCAAACCAGTGAAATAAACGCCGTTCCCGGGGTGACGGCAGCGACCATGTTGCTGTAACCCCACGTTTTCGATGCGGCCAAGCAACACGCTTGACCAGGCGGCCGCCAGCATGGCTTAATCGCCGCTTCGCAGCCACCCATCCCGCCCCATGAAAAATCCCCTTCGCCGCCTCAGCCTGTCCATCGCCCTGCTGTCTTGCGCCGGCATGGCCCAGGCGCAAACAAAGAGCTTGCAGCTGTCGGCCGGCATGCATCTGATCCAGGCGGAAGTGGCGGCGACAGAAGAGCAACGCGAACAGGGGTTGATGTACCGTGAAAAGATGCCGGCGAATGCGGGCATGCTGTTTGTCTTTGGCAACCCATCGACGCAATGCATGTGGATGAAGAACACGCCGCTGCCCCTGTCGGTGGCCTTTATCGATGCCGGCGGCAAGATCGTCAACATCGAAGACATGCAGCCGCACACGCTCGACAGCCATTGCTCCACGAAGACCGTGCCCGTGCGCTATGCGCTGGAAATGCACCTGGGCTGGTTCAAGCAAAAGAACATCAAGCCGGGCATGAGCATCGGCAACCTGCCGGCGGCACGCTAGGTCGCGCCCCGTCCGATAGCGGACGGGAGCACAAAAAACCCGCAAGAAAACGGTGAAAAACGCGAAAAAACCCGCCAGAACGAATCTGCGGGTTTTTGCTTTTCAACCAGTGCCAGTGTACCGGCACAGGCAAGGCCGCCGTGGCGGCTTGCCTGCTGGCGAATATTAAGCGGACAGTGCTTTCAAAGCGGCTGCCAGACGGCTCTTATGGCGAGCTGCCTTGTTTTTGTGGATGATCTTCTTGTCAGCGATACGGTCGATGGTCGACACGGATGCCTGGAAGATTGCAGCAGCAGCTGCCTTGTCGCCGCCCTGGATCGCTTTGCGAGCAGCTTTGATAGCCGTGCGCAAGGTCGAACGTTGGGACGAATTGTGTGCGTTTTGCTTAACTGCTTGACGAGCGCGTTTGCGCGCTTGTGCGGTATTTGCCATGGAATTTCCTAAAACAGGGTCAAAGTGCGTTTGCAAACATTAGTGTTTGCCAACCGGTGCGTTCTGTGCGTCTGCCGAACCATGTGTGCCAAACCAGTGCCTGTCAAACATTAGTGTCTGCGTAACAGAATTCTGTACAGCCTTCGATTATAGCGATATTTTCAAGCGGGGGCAAATCAAAAAACCGGGTATCGCGTCAAAAACACGTGGAAATGGGCCTGGCAAGGGCGAATCGGCGGCAATTGTTACCATATTTTAACCGTTTGCCAGTACCGCGCCCGGCTATAATCTGGCCCCATGAACTTGCTTAAAACCCTCGCCGCCATTTCCAGCATGACCATGCTGTCCCGTGTAACCGGATTATTGCGCGAAAGCCTGTTCGCGCGCGCCTTTGGCGCCGGCGCCTACACGGATGCCTTCATTGTTGCCTTCCGCATTCCCAACCTGTTGCGCCGCTTGTTTGCCGAGGGCGCGTTCTCGCAAGCCTTCGTGCCGATCTTGTCAGAATACAAGAACCAGCATGGACAGGAAGCGAGCAAGCAATTGGCCGACCATGTCGCCACCACGCTCGTCTGGGCCACCCTGCTGGTGTCCGCCATCGGCATCGCCGGCGCGCCGTGGTTCGTGTATGCGATCGCCACGGGCCTGTCCAAGGACCCGGGCGCCTTCGACGCGGCCGTGTGGATGACGCGGCTGATGTTCCCTTATATTACCTGCATGTCCTTCGTGGCCCTAGCCGGCGGCATCTTGAATACCTGGCGCGAATTCAAGATACCCGCGTTTACGCCGGTGCTGCTGAACCTGTCCTTCATCGCCGCCTCGCTGTTCCTCGCGCCCTATTTAAAACAGCCGATCTACGCCATGGCCATTGCCGTGTTCGCCGGCGGCTTGCTGCAGGTGGCCATCCAGATTCCCGCGCTGATCAAGATCGGCATGCTGCCGCGCCTGTCGATCAACCCCGCCATCGGCCTGTCCGACGGCGGCGTGCGCCGCGTGCTGAAAAAGATGGGGCCGGCCGTGTTCGCCGTCTCGGCAGCGCAGATCAGCCTGATGATCAACACGAGCATCGCCTCGCGTCTGGCCGAAGGCAGCATTTCCTGGCTGTCGTATGCGGACCGCCTGATGGAGTTCCCCACCGCCATGCTGGGCGTGGCCCTGGGCACCATCTTGCTGCCCAGCCTGTCGAAAGCGAACGTGGATGGCGACAAGACGGAATACTCGGCCCTGCTGGACTGGGGCTTGCGCCTGACCTTTTTGCTGGCCCTGCCCGCCGCAGTCGGCATGGCGACCCTGGCCACGCCGCTGATCGCCACCCTCTTCCATTATGGCAAATTTACGGCGGAATCCGTGACCATGTCGACGCAGCCGCTGGTGGCCTACAGCCTGGGTTTGATCGGCATCATCCTGGTGAAAACCCTTGCGCCCGCCTTCTATGCACGCCAGGACATCCGCACGCCCGTGAAAATCGCCATCGGCGTGCTGATCGCCACGCAGCTGATGAATCTGCTATTCGTGCCCTACATCGCCGTGGCCGGTCTGGCCCTGTCGATCGGACTGGGCGCCTGCCTGAACGCCAGCTTCCTGTACTGGGGCTTGCGCAAGCGCGGCATCTACCAGCCGAAACCGGGCTGGGCCAAGTTTTTCCTGCGCCTGCTGCCGGCGCTCTGCGTCATGGGCGGCGTGGCAGTCCTGGGCGCCACGCGCATCGACTGGATCGCCATGCAAGCCCATCCGCTGCTGCGGGCCGGCACGCTGGCCCTGGTAGTGGCCCTGTGCGGCGTGGCGTACTTTGCCACCTTGTTCCTCGTTGGCTTCCGCTTCCGCGACTTCAAGCGCCACGCGTGACAAGCTGCGCAGGACGTTGTTGCCTGCGTCACGCCGTACTAGCGTACTGTCTTCGACTTGGCGCCTGGTCCTGCACAGCTTGTCCAGATTGCGCAGGATGTTGTTGCCGGCGTCTCGCCTTGCGCAAATGATCCAGACCAAAAAAAACCCGCCGAAGCGGGTTTTTTTCATTGCAGTGTAAGCTTAAGCAGCTTTTTTGGCGCGGCGGCGTGCCACGGCGCCAACCAGCGCCAGGCCGCCGAGCAGCATGCCATAGGTTTCTGGTTCCGGTACTGGCAGGGCCGAAACCGTGCCTACGTACTGAACATTTTTCACCAGGGTCAGGCCCGTGACTTGCACCGTGTAAGTGCCTGCGGCCAATTGACCTGCCCAGCTCAGATTCTGGATACCGCTAGCTGTGCTCTTGGCCAGGTCGCCATAGCCGACCAGGGTAGCGGCGAAATCCTTGATCGCACCGTTAGCAACAGAGAACGTTTGCAGTGCACCGAACGAGGTCGACGATGGGGCCAGCAACTGGAAGGTCCACGAGTCATTGATCTCCGAATTGATCGCGAACTTGGTCGTGAAAGCCGACAGGGTGTCCGAACCGGTTGGGTCCAGGATGCCCAGGTCGTAGGTTGCCGCCGACGCGCTGAACGATGCTGCTGCCATGATGCCTGCAGCGATAAATTTCAATTTCATAGCTTATCCCTTAAAAAGTAATTTATGGCTGCAATGCGCAGGCCACCAATAGTTTTAGTACCGGAAGTACTGAACAGGATGGTAGCATAATTGCATCAAATTACTTATAAATATTTTATCGAAGTTTCGTTTGAGATAACTATTTTCATAATGAACTATTTGCCACTATCCATGAATTTCTGGAGAAAAATAGTTGCCAGTGCATACATCTATTTTTCCCCATGTTTTACGGTGAAAGTGCCTGCTCGGCCGTGTTTTCATCGACATTTTGCGCGTCAGGCTGCTCAACTGGCTCTGGCGGTGCCTGTTCTTGCGGTGGGGTAACAGGGCGGGAAAACAACGGTGCTGCCGGCAAAGCGGGAGCGATGCCAGGCGCCTCGGCCGCCGGCATGCCCGACACCGCCGCAGCCGGGGTGGTTTGCCCTCGGGCCTCGAGCATAAAGTGCCACTCCGAAAAATGGGCCTTGCCTTCGAAGCCGGCAAACCTGGCCTCGAAATTGCCGACCTTTAATGGCGCTGCCTTCGACAGGCTGTGCACGCCAATGATGCCGTTGCTGCCGGGTTGGTACAGCAAGCCCCACTCGGCACGCCCCGTGATGGGGTCGACGAACAACTTGCGCAGATGCCGGCGCAATTGCGGCGTACGGGGATCGCGCAGCAAGGCGGCCAAGGTCGGCGGCTGTTGCGGCTGGCCCGGCGGCGTGGCGGCCGCATAGCTGTAGAGGGCATCCGCAAACTGCGCGCCGATGTCGAGCAATTCCTGCTCGGCCGCCTGGCGCTGCAGCAAGGAACCCATCTTCAGGCCAGCCGCCCCTGCCAGGCCCAGAATGGCCACCAGGATGATCAGCCCCAGGTAGGTAAAACCGCGCTGGCGGCGCGCAGAACGGTACATGGCCGCTACCAGTCGGCGAACGGCGTGCCGCTGCGGTCCTTGCCGGGTGCGCCGCTTTTCACGTCATACACCTGGCCCGGCGTGTCGTCGGGCGGCGGCACGATCAGCCAGCTGCTGTCGCTGTCCGTGATGGGATCGATGGGCATGGCGCGCAGGTATTTCTTTTCCACCAGTTGCTCCAGCGAATCGGGGTAGCGCCCCGTATCGCCGTGGAACTGGTCGATGGTCGTGCGCAGGTTGCGCAAGTTGTCGGCCAATACGGTTTCCTTCGCCTTGTCGAGGCTGGGAAAGTAGCGCGGCACGGCCAGGGTCAGCAGCAGCGCCACGATACCGAGCACGACCAGCAATTCGATCAGGGTAAAGCCGCGCGCGCGGCGCGGGGCGTTTTCAGCGGGCATGGTTCACCATAGACGGTAAGGCACGTCGTTCAAGCCGGTCTTGCCGGAGGTGGAATACACATCGTACACATCGTCGCCCTCGCGCGGCTCGGTCGCTTCGCTGGCGTAGCTGCGCTTGCCCCAGGTTTGCGCATCGCTCAAGCCCGCGTCCCCATTGAACGGGTCGCGCGGCACGCGGCGCAGGAAAAACAGCTTGCTGCGCTTCGGATTGCGCTGGTCCGGCACGCCCTCGACCAGCAGTTCCAGGCTTTTCGGGTAGCCGCTGGCGTCGGTCGCGCGCAGGATGCGGCCCTCGTCGCCGGCCCGCTTATAGGCGTCGAGCCCCTGGCGGATCTCGCGCAGCGCGCGCCGCAATTCCTGCTCCTGGCGCCGCTGCACCGTCACTTGCGTGACGGGGATCACCAGGGTGGCCAGCACGCCCAGGATGGCCAGGGTCACCAGCAGTTCGATCAGGGTGAAGCCGCCCTGCGCGCGCGCCACGCTCATTTGGCGGGCGGCGGCACCACGGGCACCGGCTGGCTCGACGACAGGGGCAAGGGCGCCGCCTGCAGCGGCACGGGCTGGCCGGACGATATCGGCAAGGGCGATGCGGCCGGCTCGGGCGACGGCGCCACTTCCGGCGCGGGCACCGTCTGCGGCTGCGCCGGCAGCTGTCCGGGCGTCATCAGCGGCTGCGGCGGCGCCGGCTGCATGCCGACGGCGGACGGGCCGGAACGCACGATGACCGTACCCGGCATCTGCGTGGGCACCTTGGCCGCCATGTCGGGACGGCGGCGGAAGCTGCCTTCCGTGCCGGCCGAGAATTCCGATTCCTTCGCTTCCGGACGCTGCACCGTGCGCACCAGGTGCGGCGTGATCGACAGCACGATTTCCGTCTTCTGGCTGTCGTCCTTGCTGCTGCCGAACAAACGCCCCAGCACGGGGATGTCGCCCAGGCCCGGCACCTTGTTGCCCGAGCTGCGCTCCTCATTGTTGATCAGGCCCGCCAGCACCTGGTTTTCGCCATCCTTCAATTGCAGCATGGTCGAGGCCTGGCGCGTGCCGATCTGGTACAGGGTCGAGCCGCTGCGGGTGGTGGTGGCCGCGCCCAGGTTGCTCACTTCGAGCGAAATGCGGATGCCCACTTCATTGTTCAAATAGATGGTCGGCTCGGCATTCACCGTCAAGCCCACGTCCAGGTAGCTGATCGACTCGGAAGCGAAGCCGCCCGTGCCCGGCGAAATGGTGGTGGTCACCACGGGCACCCTGTCGCCGATGACGAACTTCGCCTTTTCCCGGTTGCGCACGCGGATGCGCGGATTGGCCAGGATATTCGCGTCGCCATCCGTCTTCTTGGCATTCGCCGTCACGGACAGGTCGCTCACGCCGATGGTGCGCTGGTTCAGGTTATTCAAATCGTTGATGGTCAGCCCCGCGCCCCCCGAAGTGGAAAGTGGCGTCAGGGTCAGGCTCGTCGGCCAGGCCACGCCCAGTTCCAGCAGGCGGCTGCGCTTGACTTCGAGGATTTCCAGCTCCAGCACCACTTCCGCTTCGGGCACGTCCTGCAGCGCGATCAGGCGCTCGGCCAGGCGGATCGCCTCGGGCGTGTCGCGCACGATGACGAGGTTGAGCTTTTCATCGGCCACCACGTCGCGCGTCTTCAAGATGGTCTTGAGCGTGTTGGCCACCTGCTTGGCGTCCGCATTCGCCAGGAAGAAGGTTTTCACCAGCACTTCCTGGTATTCCTTCAATTTCGCCGCCACGTTCGGGTAGATCAAGATCGTGTTCGCATCCATCACCTGCTGCTCCAGCTGGTTCGTCACCAGCAGGAAGTAGACGGCCGATTCCACCGTGCTGTTTTTCAGGAAGATCGAGGTCTTCGCATCCGCCTTGACGTCCTTGTCGAAGACAAAATTGAGCCCCGAGCGGCGCGCGATCAGCTCGAACACCTGTTTTAACGGCGCGTCGCGGAACTCGATCGTGATCGGCTGCTTGTACGATTTGGCCAGACCCGATTCGACGATGGGCGGCGCCGTTTTTTCATCGACCTCGCGCAGCAGCGCGCGCGCGCCGGCGTGGCTCGGCTGCTCGGTGAGGATGGCGTTCAGGCGCTGGCGCGCCGGATCGTATTGTTTTGCCTCAAACGCCGTGCGCGCCTCAGACAGCAATTTCCCCTGGCGCTGCTCGCGTTCGAGCGCGCGCAAGCCGCTGTTGGCGCGCTCGTTCTGCGCATCGATTTCCAGCACGCTCAGGAAAGAGGCGCGCGCCAGCTCGCCCTGGCCCGCCTGCGCCTGGCGCTCGGCCTGTTGCAAGCGGCTGCTGGTCGCCCGTTCGCGCGCCTGCAGCCAGGCGCTGCGGTACTGCGCGTTGCCGGGGTCCTGCTGCAGCGCTTCCTGCAGCTTTTGCAGGCCGGCCGGGATTTGATCTTGCGCAATCAGCTCACGCCCGTCGCGGTAGGCTTGCTGCCCGGCGCAGCCGGACAGCAGCACCAGCAGCGCCAGCAACGGCGCCGATGAAAAGGAACGAGGCATCACTCGAGTACTCCAATGTTGAGCTGCTGAACCTGGTTCAACGGCAAATAGGTGAGCGTCATGACGGGCGGCGCGATCGTCACGACCTTGTAGGCGCCATCGATGACGGTATTGGCGCGCACGATATACGTCTTGTCGGCGCGCGACAAAAACACTTCCCAGGCGCCATCGGCGGCCGCCTTGCCCAGGTAGACGAAGGGCAGCGGCGGCGCCATCGGCGGCGGTGGCGGCGGCGGGGCGACGGCCACCACCTTCGGCGGCGGCGGATTCCAGTTCTGGCTCTGGAAGACAGCGCCGGCGCCGCCGAAGGTGTCGCCATCCTCGCCCGCCACTTCGCTGCGCGGCAGCAGGGCCAGGATGGCCGGTTGCGCGGCTGGCGGCCTGGCGGCCGCATGGCGCGCGGGCGCAGGCGCGACGGCCCGCTCCACGGCTTCCGCCACGCTGGACACGGGCTGACGCTCGCCGAACAGCAGCAAGGCGCCCGCGCCCAGCAAGCCGGCCAGCATCAGCCAATGGCGCGGGGTCATGGTGTTTCTCCCGCAACGCCAGGCGTATCGGTCAGATAAAAGGTCAGGCGCAGGCGCGCTTCGAGTTGCGTATCGGCGATCTGCTCGCGGCGAAAACTCAGTTCGTCGAGCGAGGCGAAGGGGACGGCGCGCAGCGCCTGCAGCGCGAACTGCGATACGGCCGCGTAACTGCCCTTCAGCGGCAAGGTCACCTGCCAGGTGGCGACCCTGCTGGCCTTGTCGTAGCCGCTCTTGTATTCGCCTTGCGCCAGCAACAAGCCGTTTTTCGCGGCCAGGTCGAACAGCTGCTTGACCTGCTGCTCCGCGTGGCGCTGCTGTCCCAGGGCGGCATAAAAGCGCGCCAGGTTCTCGCTGGCCGTCGCCGGCGGCGCCAAGACCGCCACGGCCAGCGATGGCTGCGGCAAGGGCCGCGCTTCCAGCCGCGCCGCCACGGCGCGCTGCTGCCAGGCCCACGCCCAGGCGGCGATCCCCAGCGCGAGCAGAAGCACGGCCAGGCAGGCGGGCACGCCCAGGCGGCGCAGCAGCAATTGCGCGCGCAGGCGCAAGATGTTGATGTCGATGGCCGTCATGGCGTACCCCAGCGCGCTTCGAGCTGGAAGCGCAAGGGCTTGTTCGGATCGAGCGCGTTGATTTCATGGCGCAGCAGCTGCACGCGGGAGCCGAACAGCTCCTGCTGCTTCAATTGCGCGATGTAGGCCACCATGGCGTCGCTGCCGGTCGTTTCCGCCGTGATCTTCAGCACGCGCTTGCGCGCGTCCGGCTCCAGCGCCAGCAGCGCGATGGCGGGCGGCGTGGCGCTGGCCAGCGCATCCTGCAGGTCGCGCCACGGCAGGTTCAATTGCAGGATGGCCGCATTCACGGCCGCCGCCTGCGCGGGCGCGATCGGCACTTGCGGCGCAGGCGCAGGCCCCTGCATGGCGGCCGTCACGCGCTGCTGCGCCAGCAGCCAGCGTGCCTCGCTTGCCTGCTGGTGCTGCAGCGCGGCGCTGCCGGCCCACGCTGCCGTGGCGATCAAAGCCAGGCCCAGCGCCGCCGTGCCCCATGCCCAGGCGGGCACGCGGTGCAGGCTGCGGCGCCAGCCGGGCGGCGCGAAATCGATATCGAGGCGCGTCATGCTACGCCTCCGCTGCGCGCCAGCCGGGCGGCCGGCGACAAGGCGCCATCCCCGTCCGGCGTGGAAAAAACCTGGCAGCGTAGCGCTTTCGCCGGCGCCAGCCATGCGGGCGGCGGCGCGCCGCACAGCTGCAGCAGCGCCGGCGCGGGCACGCCTTGCAGCAGCGCTTCGCGCGCCAGCGTCTGCGCCAGCCAGTCGCCGCCCGCGTCCTGCGGCACGGCCAGCGCGCGCACGGCAAGCAGGCTGCCATCGTGCCGCACGCCCAGGGTCAAGGCGTTTTCCTGCAACTGGCCAAACCAGGCGCCCGGTTTCAGCGCGCCGTGCCAGCGGTTCCAGTGGCGCGCAAATTGCGGTGTAATAATGATCAGGGCCAGCTTGTGCGCGGCCGCCACGCGCGTCAGCTGCGCCAGCAGCGCACGCGGCACGGCGCAGAAAAACGGCGCGCGCGCATCCCAGGCAAGGCTGCTGTGCCACAAGCCGGGCACATCGCCATACAGCGACTGGAAGCGCAGCGCGGCGGCGGCCTCGATGTCTGCCAGGCGCGCGGCGCCCTGCGGCAGGTCCACCCGCCACAGGCGCGCCAGCCCATCGTCAAGCACCACGGACAGGGGCCAGCCCGCGTATTGACCCGCCGGCAGCAATCGCTCCAGCAACTGCACCAGCGCCTGGCCCAGGGCGGCAAAGTCGCCATGCAGCGACTCGTCCGGCGCATACGCGGCTTCGCCCAGCGGCGTCCAGGCGGGCGCGCGCCAGCGGCTGCTGCGCCACAGGCTCACCTTGCCCGCCGCCACGCCCAGGCGCAGCGCTTGTCCAAGTCCTCTACGCATGCAGGGTGACCCTCTTGATTTCCGTGATGGTGGTGGCGCCCCGCCTGACCAGCTCCAGCGCCGCCAGGCGCAGGCTGCGCGTGCCGTTCGCATACGCGGCCGCCTTGATCTGGCGGATCGGCTTCTTGTCGACGATCAGTTCGCGGATTTCATCGGTCAGCACGAGGATTTCGGCGATCGAGCGGCGCCCCTTGTAGCCGGTGCCGCGGCAGTCGCCGCAGCCCTTGCCCTGCTTGAATTCATAGCCCGCCACGTCGGCGCGCGCCAGGCCCACGCTGGCCAGCTCCGCGTCGTCGGGCGTGTACTCCACCGCGCAATGGGGGCAGTTGGTGCGGATCAGCCGCTGCGCCCAGATGCCGTTCAGGGCCGAGACGAAGGCATACGGGTCGATGCCCATGTGCGTAAAACGGCCGAACACGTCGAACACATTATTCGCATGCACGGTCGTGAGCACCAAATGGCCCGTGAGGGCCGATTGCACGGCGATTTCCGCCGTCTCGCGGTCGCGGATCTCGCCCACCATGATTTTATCGGGGTCGTGGCGCAGGATAGAGCGCAGGCCCTTGGCAAAGGTCAGTCCCTTCTTTTCATTCACGGGTATCTGCAAGATGCCTGGCAGCTGGTACTCGACGGGGTCTTCGATGGTGATGATCTTTTCGCGCCCGTTGTGGATTTCCGTCAGCGCCGCATACAGGGTCGTCGTCTTGCCCGAGCCCGTGGGGCCGGTGACGAGCAGCATGCCGTAGGCTTCCTGCGCCAGCGCGCGCAGGGCTTCGAGCGACGGCGCGTCAAAGCCCAGCGCTTCCAGGGTCAGGGCGCCGTACGCCTCAATCATGGCGCGCTTGTCGAGGATACGGATGACGGCGTCCTCGCCGTGGATGCTGGGCATGATGGAGACGCGCAAATCGATTTCGCGCCCGCCCGATTCGACGCGGAAGCTGCCGTCCTGCGGCACGCGGCGCTCGGCGATATCGAGTTCGGCCAGCACTTTCAGGCGCGAGATGATGTGCTCGGCCACCTCGATGCCGTTGACGGCCGTGGCGTGATCGAGCACGCCGTCGACGCGGTACTTGACGGCCAGGCCGCCGGCCGTGCTTTCCAGGTGGATGTCGGAAGCGCCCGCCTTCAGCGCGTCATATAAAGTCGAGTTGACCAGCTTGACGGCGGGGCTGGCCGCTTCCGAGACGCTGGCGAACGACAGCACGGCCGCCGTCTTGCCGTCGCGCCGCGCGTCGTTCGCCGCGCCGGGCAGCAGGTTGTCGACGGCGCGCGCCGATTCTTCCTGCTTCGACAGGTAGGCGCCGATGTCGGCCTGCAGCGCCAGGCGCACGTTCAACACGCCCTGCCCGGCGCGCGCGCTCAGCCAGGTTTGCAGGTCGAGATCGAAGGGGTCGGCGATCACGCCCACCAGCTGGCCGTCGGCACCGCGCAGCAGCACACTGTGGCGCGCCAGCGCCTGCGACAGGGGCAGCACATCGAAGGCGGGAGACAACGCCAGCATGTCGGCCGTTTCCAGCACGTCCAGGCCGAACGGGCGCGCCAGTGCGCGCACCACGGCGCGCGCCTCGATGCCGCTCAGTTCCTGCAATTCCTCGACCAGGCTGCGCTTCGATTGCCGGCTCAGGATGCGCGCGCGCTGCAGCAGCGCAGGGTCGATGGCCGCGATGGCCACGGTGGATTCGGCTGCGGAGGGCATCATGAGATATCGCCGGCAAGGTCAAAGATGGGCATGTACAGCAGGATCACGATGGCGCCCACCACCAGGCCGATGGCGGCCATCAGCAAGGGTTCGAAGGTGCGCGTAAACCGGTCGATCCAGCGGCTGATTTCGCCGTCGTAAAAGGCCGCCGACTGCGTCAGCATGGGGCCCATGTCACCCGTGCGCTCACCCACGCGCAGCATGCGCAGCGAAATCGGCGTCGTCAGTTGATGCTGCTCGAAGGCGGACGACAGGGGCTGGCCCGCCTCGATGGCCGCGCGCGCGCCCTGCAAGGATGCCTGCATGCCCGGCGAGACCATAGCTTGCACGGTGGCAATCGCCTGCACGATGGTGATGCCCCCTTCGGACAACATGCCCAGGGTCAGGTACAGGCGCGACAGTTCATAGATGCGCACGCGCTCGCCGATGCCGGGCAGTTTCGCCAGCAGGCGCGCCACGCCGCCATGGCGCAGCACGCGCCGCACGGCCGACCATGCGACGCCGCCCGTGATCAGCAGCCCGAGCAACAACAGCACGCCATGCTGCGTGACGAACTGCCCCCAGCTGAGCATGACTTGCGACATCCACGGCAGGTTGCGCCCGGCGCCCTGGTACACCTCGGCGAAACGGGGTACCACGTAGCTGATCAGGAAAGCGCTGACGCCGCCGCCCACGGCCAGCAAAATGGCGGGATAGATGGCGGCGCTGACGATTTTACTACGCACCGTATCGATGCGCTGCTGGTAGTCGATGTAGCGCGACAGCGCGCGCGGCAAGTCGCTCGTGCCTTCCGCCGCCTTGACGATGCCGATATACAAGGGGGGGAACAGCTCGGCCTGCTCTGCCAGCACGGCGGAAAAGCGCTTACCTTCGCGCAAGCCTTCCAGCAGACGCGTGAGCACGCTGCGCGTGGCCGGCGACGCTTCCTTTTCCAGCAAGGCTTCCAGCGCTTCGACAATGCCCAGGCCCGCCTGCAGCAGCGCCAGCAATTCCTGGCTGAACAGCAGCAGGGGCAAGGCCCGCGCGCGCTGGCGCCCGGCGGCGCTGAACGGCGTGGCGCGCAGCGGGCGGATGGCGCTGACGAACAGGCCGCGCGCCTCGGCCTGGCGGCGCGCGTCCGCCTCGTCGCGGCCATCGATCACGCACGTCGTCAAGGTAGCAACGGCCTGGTCCGTGGAAAGCGCGCGTACTTCAAACTGCATGATGGCTTGTCCGTAGGAAAAAGAATGGCGCTGGCGCTATTGCGAGCTGATGTCGGCGTTTTCGCCGCTGCCGCCGGGCTGGCCATCCTTGCCCATCGAGACGATGTCGTACTCGCCCTTGCTGCCGGGCGCGCGGTATTGATAGGCATGGCCCCACGGATCGAGCGGCACGGCCTTTTTCAGGTAGGGACCATTCCAGCGCGTGCCGGCGGTGGGCGGCGCGGCCAGCAGCGCGGCCAGGCCCTCTTCCGTGGTCGGGTAGCGCCCCACGTCGAGGCGATAGGTGTCGAGCGATTTTTCAAACGCCTCGATCTGCGCCTTGGCCACCGTCACTTCGGATTTGCCCAACTGGGCGAAATATTTGGGGCCGACATACGCCGCCAGCAAGCCGATGATGACGATGACGACCAACAGTTCGAGCAAGGTAAAGCC
>NZ_JBWBYV010000040.1:0-991 GCF_056174685.1 Janthinobacterium sp. BHSEK | reverse complement strand
TTATGTTACTCTAACGCATTTGATAACTAATGTCAGTTGAAGTTTGCATTCGAGCATCTTAGTTTTTTTCCAGGTGACGCAACATGGATTCGCATATCAAGGTCCGATCCGGTTCACTTAATCCCAACAGTGATCTTTCCAGGTACTTGTAGATCGGCCCCTTTTTCGAAACTTGGTCTTGCTGGCCAAACTGATGCACATGCGCTACGCGCGCCACCCAGCCAAAGAACCCGACCTCGATCTGGTCGCCGGTCGCCTTCATTTTCAGATGCTTAGCGGTGCGAATTTTGGCAAACATCGCCGCCTTCTGTCGCGTGATGCGACCATTCTTCCCCTTGAATTCCTTGCGCCGCTTGCGCTCCGGATATGCCGCGCCATCTGGCCCCTGCTGCGCCTTGATGCGCTGCGCCTGGCTGCGGCGCAGGTCAATGGCTACCTTGTGATTGACGGCGCGGCGCTGGGCAGGCTGCGCCTCGGCCAGCAGGGTGCCAGCCCAAGCTTCCAGCGCGTGCAGGTCGTCGCTCATGGCGTTACCTCGGGCGTGCGCCATTCGGCCTGCAGGGTGCCGCCGTCATTCAGCTTCCAGAACTCGTCCGCGTAGGTCGGCATGTGCTGTATCTCGGCCAGTGCTTGATGTCGAGGCGGCCCGCCTCCACCATGATGGAGGCGCCTGCGTAATCACGGCGTAAATCTGGCGTAACCGCTACTGGTTTTTGTCGGGTTTAATTGGGATTAAGAGAAGTGCCAAGGCGTAAAAAAAGCCACTAACCCCTTGCTTGTATTGGGATTAATGGCTTTCTCGATGTTTCTGAATTCTATGCGCTGGTCGGAGCCGGAATCGAATTAACCCCGGAAGCCAGCCTATCATCAAGGATCTTTGCCGACCTTGAGCTTAGATACCGTCAAAAGTACCGTCAAAAGAAATGGGGGGCCGTTTGAGTGCTACCGGGATTCCCGTAGTTGCACCCACCGCGCTTGGCCGCGCCGGTGA